>NZ_RYDU01000020.1:0-58112 GCF_003970755.1 Pantoea sp. YU22
CTTATGAGCCTGCTGTCACCCTTTGACGTGGTGATATGGATGACGGATGGCTGGCCGCTGTATGAATCCCGCCTGAAGGGAAAGCTGCACGTAATCAGCAAGCGATATACGCAGCGAATTGAGCGGCATAACCTGAATCTGAGGCAGCACCTGGCACGGCTGGGACGGAAGTCGCTGTCGTTCTCAAAATCGGTGGAGCTGCATGACAAAGTCATCGGGCATTATCTGAACATAAAACACTATCAATAATTTGGAGTCATTACCGACAAAGTCATCGGGCATTATCTGAACATAAAACACTATCAATAAGTTGGAGTCATTACCGATAACCTGCTTATTATGGGTTTTGATCTTGCGCTTAATATTGCCTTTATGTGACGAGACGGTTTTGGCTTTAATTTGCATCTTGTCTGAAATTTGAATGGTGTCATGACCTGACATCCACATTTTCAGCATATTCGACTCAGTCTGACTTAATGTCAGCGGGTGTACATCCAGACCTGAAGAAATACGGGTGGATGCGTTGAGCTTCTTCTGCAAATAGGTGCTGAGTAAAGAGTCCAGTGTCGTTGTTTTTATCGATTTTGACGTAATAATCAGGTTCTTACGAACGTAGAGGTATTCCTCAAAATGGATATTAGAAATCGCCATAAAGATAAAAAATAGCGTTTCCGGGTGCTGCATAATAATGCTTCGGATGCGGTCGCTGGAATCCGATTCATGAATAAAACATTCTTCGTTAATAAACACTACGCCAGGTTTTAACTGTTCGCAGCGTTGCTGTAATTGCTCAATATCGGAGACGGAAAAGATGTTTTTCTTTTTGACTCCCTTACAGGACATATAGTCCGATAATCCCAGGCGTGTGTAGTTGCATGAATCCATAATAATCGTTGGCATGTTTAGCGACCCTCACCAATTTGTTATCCGTTTAAATCAACGATGAATTACGCGTTGCGGTACGAGAGAGATTTCTAAGACACTTTTTTATTCTGCTCAGCAGTCTGGCGACAGGCCATACGCCTGCCAAAAGTATTCTTCCCTGACCCGTTTCTGCAAAGTTGTTTTTGTGCTGCCTTGACGTCACTTATCCCTCCAGTGATAGCGGGAATCGCTGGCGGTTTGCAATAAGCGTGCATAACACCCTGTTTTGAGAGCCCCGTCACTATCGCGCATAACACACTCAATTCTGATAGGACGATTCTTAAAAACATTTGATTCGCGAAAGTGTGACGTTTCAGCGAGTGTTGACAATGCCGGAAAAAAAAGGTCCTGACAAGAAAAATCGTTAAAGGATTTTTTTTGTTCGAAAACAATCTGTTGCCGATTTTGTCAACGATTCCACTGAGTTAGCGATGCCGGGAATCTGTGAAATAAAATACTTGAAGCGGGGTTTAATAAGAATAATTTTCAGAGTTACTTCTCATTTATCAGAATTTCCTTAGTTGATTTCTGAGAAAACTGGTTTGAAAAATGCACAGAATGTTTTAAGTGGCTTAAGTATCACTTCAGAAAGATAGTGAGATACTTAATCATCAGGGGTGAGACAGTTCCGAAAGAAACTGGGCGAGCAAATCAAAGACTTCGCTGAACAGATGCTCACAGAAGGGCGCAACCAGTGGCATCATCAACCCCATGGTCAAAATTCCCACTGTTAAGGTAATTGGAAAGCCAACCGCGAAAATCGACAGCTGAGGTGTAACACGGTTTAACAAACCCAGTACCAGGTTTATCAGAAGCAGCAAGACGATTAAGGGTAGCGCTAACATCATGCCATTAAGGAAAATTAATCCGCCCGCTTTGACCAGTGCATTAAAAGCATTGGCGTTTAACGGCTGCCCGCCGATCGGCAACGTATGAAAACTATCCGCCAGTAATGAGATCAGCCACAGATGACCGTTAAAGGTCAGGAAGAGCAACATCGCCAGCATATCGAGAAAACGCGCCAGTACCGGCATATTGAGTCGGCTGCCGGGATCGAAAAAGGTGGCGAAAGAGAGCCCCATCTGTAAACCGATCACCTCGCCGGACAGGCGCACCGCAGCAAATGCCAGCTGCATCGTGAACCCCAGGCCAACGCCAATCAGCATCTGCTGAAGCAGCAGCCAGAAACCGGCAGGTGAAAACAGCGTTACCTCAACCGAGGGCAGCGTCGGCACCATTATCCAGGTAATCAGCGCCGCCAGACCGATCTTCACACGGTTGCTGATGGCGCGCTCGCTCAGCAGCGGCGCCGTGGCGAACAACGCCAGCATACGCGCCAGCGGCCAGAAAAACTGACTGACCCAGTGAACCAGCTGGCTGCTGTCGAGCGTGACCATCAGCCGATCATATAAGGCAGGTTGGTAAACAGGGTGCGGATATAGTCCAGCACCAGATTCAGCATCCAGGGCCCGGCAATAACCGCCGTCGCGGCGACGGCCAGCACTTTCGGAATAAATGAAAGCGTTTGTTCGTTAACCTGAGTCGCGGCCTGCAGCAGACTGATAATCAGGCCGCTGACCAGCGCCGCCAGCAGCAGGGGCGCGGCAAGCATCAGCGCCAGGCGCATCGCTTCCTGGCCCATTGCCATTACGGATTCTGGCGTCATTTATCTCTCCGGGGGAATCGGAATAATCAGGAATAGAAGCTTTGCGCCAGGGAGCCGACTAACAACTGCCAGCCATCCACCAGTACAAAAAGCATCAGTTTGAACGGCAGCGAGATGGTTGCCGGCGGCACCATCATCATCCCCAGCGCCATCAGCACGCTGGCGACCACCAGGTCGATAATCAGAAACGGAATAAAAACGGTAAAACCAATCTGGAAAGCGGTTTTTAACTCGCTGGTCACGTAAGCGGGCAGTAAAATGCGCATCGGCACCGCTTCTGGTCCTTCGATCGGCGACGTATTCGCCAGGCGGGCGAACAGCGCCAGGTCCGCTTCGCGCGTCTGGCGCAGCATAAAGTCGCGCAGCGGCTGCGCGCCTTTCTCCAGCGCCACATCCATATTGATTTTGTCCTGGCTAAAGGGCAAATACGCCTCGTCGTAAATCTTGTCGAAGGTCGGCGCCATAATAAAGAAGGTAAGGAAGAGCGCCAGGCCGAGCAACACCTGATTCGGCGGCGCGGAAGGCGTGCCGAGCGCGTTGCGCAGCAGGCCGAACACGATGATGATGCGGGTAAAGCTGGTCATCATCAGCAGCACGGCCGGAATAAAGGTCAGCGAGGTAATGAAAACCAGCGTCTGCACCGGCAGTGACCAGCTTTGCCCGCCGTTGGGCAACGCATGGCTTACCAGGCCCGGCAGCTGGGCGTGAGCGGCTGGCGCCAGCAACAGCAGTGCCAGAAGAGGAAGCAGTCGACGCATCATTGGGGTTTTCCGGGACGTTTAACCAGGTTCTGTAACAGCTGACGAAAATCTTGCGGCGCGGCGGAAGCGGGCGCGCGCTCATCTGGCGCCACCGGTGGCAGCGTATGCAGATGGGTAATCTGCGCCGCCGTGACGCCCAGCACCAGGCGCGCCTCGGCGGTATCCACAATCACCACGCGTTCGCGCTGGCCGACCTGTACGCTGGCGCTCACCTTCAGGGCCTGGTTGCTCACCGTTTTCGGCGCAAAGCCGAGACGGCGCGCCAGCCAGGCGCAGGCGAGGATCAGCAGTACAATCACGGCCAGCACGCTGCTGACCTGGGTCACGACGGAACCGGTTGAAATAGCCGGTGCCGCGGGCGCCGCGGGTTGCAGCGCGTGAGACTGGGTATTCATCATACTTAGCGACTCAGACGACGCATACGTTCAGACGGCGTAATAATATCGGTGATGCGCACGCCATATTTATCATTCACTACCACGACTTCGCCCTGGGCGATCAGGTAGCCGTTGATCAGGATATCCAGCGGCTCGCCAGCCAGACCGTCCAGCGCCACCACGGAACCCTGCGTCAGACGCAGCAGCTCTTTGATGGTCATTTTAGTGCGGCCCAGCTCAACGGTGAGCTTGACCGGGATATCCATAATCAGGTCGATGTCCTGCAGTGAACCGGCGGCGGCGCTGCTCTCGAACGTTTTAAACACGTCGTCGCTCTGCGGCGCGCTGGTGGCGGCCTGCTCGTTCATCGCCTCAGCCCACAGATCGTCCGCAGAAATGTCGTCGGACGGTTTATTGCTGTCACTCATTGGGCTGTTCCTCATTCAGCGAATTCAAAATCGGGTTAATCAAATGCTCGACACGCAGGGCGTACTGGCCATTCATGGTGCCGTACTGACTGGTCAGCACCGGGACGCCGTCAACGTGCGCGATAATGCGCTCCGGTTTCTCGATTGGTAGCACATCGCCGGGCTTCAGCTGCAAAATACGCGACAGACGCAGCGAGGTTTCGGCAAAATGCGCAATCAGCTCCAGTTCCGAATGCTGCACCTGTTTCACCAGGTTTTCGCGCCAGTGATTATCCTCGGTGCGGGAGTTCTCCAGCGGCGGGTTGACCAGCAGTTCGCGCAGCGGCTCAATCATCGAGAACGGAATACAGATGTTAAATTCACCCACCAGGTTACCAATCTCGACCTGGAACGGCGTGTTGACCACGATATCGTTCGGCGAGGTGGTGATATTGGTGAACTTAACCTGCATTTCGGAGCGAACATATTCCACATCCAGCGGATAAATCGCCTTCCACGCGTCGCTGTAGCCTTCCAGCGCCAGTTTCAGCATGCGGCGGATAACGCGCTGTTCGGTGTGGGTGAACTCGCGACCTTCCACCTTAGTGGGGAAGCGTCCGTCGCCGCCGAACAGGTTATCTACCGCGATAAACACCAGACTGGGCGAGAACACCACCAGCGCGGTTCCGCGCAGCGGTTTCAGGTGGATCAGATTCAGGTTGGTTGGCACCGGCAAATTGCGGGCGAACTCATGGTACGGCTGAATCTTGATCGCACCGACGCTGATATCCGGGCTGCGGCGCAGCAGGTTAAACAGCGCCATACGGAAATGTCGGGCGAAACGCTCGTTAATAATCTCCAGCGCCTGAAGACGCTCGCGCACCACGCGACGCTGGGTATTAGGGTCGTAAGGACGAATGTCGCCTTCCGGCCCGCTTTGACTCTTTTCATCTACCGCGCTGTCACTGTCGCCGTTAAGCAGCGCGTCAATCTCAGCCTGGGAGAGAATGCTATCGCCCATTGATTTACCTCAAAATGAAGGCGGTAAACAGCACGTCGGTTACCACCTGCGCAGGCTGTCCTTTCACCAGCGGAGGTGACAGCACCTGCTTAATCTGATCAATCAGCGCTTGCTTACCTTGCTCCGACGCCAGGGCGGCGGCGCTCTGACGGGAGAGCAGCAGCAGCAGACGGCTACGCACTTCCGGCAGATAATCATTCATCCGACGACGGGTATCCTCATCCGGCAGACGCAGGGTAAAACCTACGTACAGCACGCGGTCAGGATCGTTGTCAGGATTGACCAGATTGACCGTAAAGGTATCAAGCGCAAAAAAGACGGGAGCGGGCGGTGGTTCAACTTTCGCAGCTTCCGGCTTATCGCTATCGTGTTTATTCATCATTCGCCAGGCTGCATAACCTGCCACGCTACAAGCGGCCAGCGTTACAATCAGTAACACCGGAATTAAGAGTGAACGTTTGCGGCCTTTTGCTTTCGCGTTATCAGACATTTTTGCAGTAACTTCCTGTGAATTATTGGCAAACCTCTCGGTTTGCCTGGACAGATTATCCCGCGTCTTAAGTCAAACAATGGGAAGAAAAGACGCGGGTTTTACGCTTACCTTCAGCGTTTGTCGCTGTCAGGCAAAAGTATCGACAGCGCCGGTGCCGAGGATGCGCGCCTGTAAGGCGGCGGGAACGGCGATCGGCGTTATCTCGCTATCGTCATCCTGGGAGAGAGAGAAGGTGCCGTGCTGTCCGTCGCGGCGTGCCTCCTGTTGCTGCTGCTGGAAGCCCTGGCCCTGCGCGAAGCTGTCACTGCTTACCTGACTCTGTCCCAGGTTAATGCCGTTTTCCGCCAGCGCGGTACGCAGCTGCGGAAGGGCGGCTTCCAGCGCGGCCCTGACGTGGCTGTGGCTGGAGGCCATATTGATCTGCGCCTGGTCGTTATCCAGTTTCAAACTAATCTGGATCGCGCCAAGGTCTGCCGGATGCAGTCGCAGTTCGGCGTTTTGCTGGCCGTTGCGGCTGAACATCACGATTTGCTGGCTCAGCGCCTGCTGCCATTCGTCGCTGCCCAGCTGAGCGTTAAGCATCGGCGTCGATGGCGTATCGGTCGTGGCCGATGCGGTCTGCGTTATCAGCGGCGCGGTGCTGCTGCTGAGCGGCGCGCTGGTCAGCGCGGTGCTGTCCGTCTGCGTCAGCGAGGCGCTTTTCTCATCCTGCTTGCTGAAGCTGCTCAATACCTGCTGAAAGCTGCTGTCCAGCGTGAGCGGCGCGGTGCTGGTCGCCGCGGTGCTCGCTGCCGCGCCCGTCGTCGTCAGGGCCGCCTGGCTGGTTTTCGCCTCGGCGTGTGCAGGGGTTGAAGCCTGCTGCGGCTGGCTTTGCGCCAGCGAGCTGCCTAACGCCTGGCTCAGCGTAGAGAGCACTTTGTCCGAGGCCGCGCTGCGGCGCGTTTCGCTGCCGGACGACGCCGTCGCAGTCGTGACGCTTGTCGCGCTGCTCTGCGCAACGGGCGACACCGGCAGCATGGCGAACAGCGCCTGCATCGTCTGCGCATCGCTACTGGTTAAGGTTTCTGCGCTCGCCTTATCCTTATCATCGGCGGATTTGGTGGCGGCTTTAATATTTTCCGGCGTCAACAGCGCCTCCAGACTGCCGGGTTTGTCTAAAGCGGTCAGCAGCGCGTTGAGCTGGCCCGTCGGCGCGGAAGCGTCCTGGCTTTCCTCTACGCTTTCAGCGGATTGCGTGGTATTTCCCTGCTGTTTCGCCAGCGTCAGCAGGCGGTTGCCCAGCTCAGTCAGAAAGCCCTGCGGCAGCGATTTGGCGCTGTGCAAAAGGTCTGCGGAATCTGAACTGTTCACATCACCTTTTGCGCTGGCGGTGGTGACAATGTTTGGCAGCGTAATCATTCGCCTTTCCTCAATGCGGCCCGTTGGGCATATTCATCCATCCGTTTCTGATCGAGACGGTTTTCTACTCGTAATGCGTTGTCCGCCGCGCGGCTGATTAACGTCTGATAGGCGTTAAGGCGCTGCTGCTTTTCACGCCAGCTTGTTAATGCCTGTTCCAGCCGCTGGTTCCAGTGGTTGAGCTGGGCGCGGTGCTGCTCAATCGCTTTTTCCAGCGTCTGAATAAACTGGTGATAGTTGGTCCAGCGATTCGTGGCGATGCCGCCCGACATATCGTTGTTCAGTTTGTTGCGGTACTCATCCTGGTAGTCGAGCAGCATGTTCAGCTGCTCGTCCGCCTGGCGCACGCCGCGGCGCATATCGCCGAGGTGGATCACGGCTTTTTCCAGATCCTGCTCGGCTAAATCACGCAGCGTGTCGATAGCACTGGCGCTTTTCATCGCTCACTCCTCGCGTTACGCCGCCGTTAGCCGAACAGCGCATGCAGATGCAGGCAGGCGTCGTCGTAGTGGCTGCGTTCAAAAATGCCCTGTTGCAGAAAGGCTTCCATCTGCGGATAGAGGCGGATCGCCTTATCCAGCATCGGATCGCTGCCAGCGGCGTAGGCGCCGACGCTGACCAGGTCGCGGTTGCGCTGGAAGCTGGAAAGCAGCTGTTTAAACTGGCGCACCCGCGCATAGTGATCCTCATCGATCAGCGCGGTCATGGCGCGGCTGATGGATGCCTCGATATCAATCGCCGGATAGTGACCCGCTTCGGCCAGCCGACGCGACAGCACGATATGGCCGTCGAGAATGGCGCGCGCCGAGTCGGCGATAGGATCCTGCTGATCGTCGCCTTCCGTCAGTACGGTATAGAAGGCGGTGATTGAGCCGCCGCCGTGCGTGCCGTTGCCGGCGCGTTCGACCAGCGCGGGCAGTTTGGCGAACACCGAAGGCGGATAGCCTTTGGTGGCGGGCGGCTCGCCGATGGCCAGCGCAATTTCACGCTGCGCCATGGCATAGCGCGTCAGGGAGTCCATGATCAGCAGCACATGCTGGCCGCGATCGCGGAAATCTTCCGCGATACGCGTGGCGTAGGCGGCCCCCTGCATACGCAGCAGCGGCGAAACGTCTGCGGGCGCGGCGATGACGACCGAACGTGCCCGGCCTTCAGCGCCGAGAATATTTTCTATAAAGTCTTTTACTTCGCGGCCGCGCTCGCCAATCAGTCCCACCACGATGACATCGGCCTGGGTATAGCGCGCCATCATGCCGAGCAGCACGCTTTTGCCGACGCCGGAACCGGCGAACAGGCCCATACGCTGACCGCGCCCCACGGTGAGCAGGGCATTGATGGCGCGTACGCCGGTATCCAGCACGTCGGTAATCGGCGTGCGCTGTAACGGGTTGAAGGGCGGGGTGATCAGCGGCGCGCGGTAATTAGTATCGGGCGACGGCAGACCGTCGAGCGGCTTGCCGCTGCCGTCGAGCACGCGGCCCAGCAGCTGCGGGCCGAGCAGCAGCTGTTTGCCGCTGTGTCCGCTGTCGCGCGCATAGACGCGCGCGCCGGGCAGAATGCCGTCGACCTCTTCCAGCGGCATCAGAAACAGTTTCTGGCCGTTGAAGCCCACGACTTCGCTTTCGACTTCGGTCAGGGTTTTGCCGTCGTTGCGCTCGATAACGCAGGTCGCGCCGAGCGGCAGCTGCAGGCCGGTCGCCTCCAGCACCAGACCGGTGGCGCGCGTCAGGCGGCCATAGCGGCGCACCGGCTGCACCTGCGCGATGCGGGTTTCAAAGGCGTCGAGCGCGCCCAGCCAGCGTGACAGTCGTGAGGTCATTAAAACTCTCCTGGCGCAGCGAGGCGACACAGCTCCTGCCAGCGCGTCGCCACGCTGGCGTCGAGATCGCCATCTTCGGCGCTCAGCTTGCAGCCGCCGGGATGCAGCGTACCGTCAGCCAGCAGACGCCAGCCGTGCAGATCCAGCGTCGGGCCGAGCGTCTGCTCAATACGTTGCAGATCGTCAGGATGGACGCGCAGCTGCGGTTTGCCGCTGAACATCGGCTCCTGCTGCAGCAACTGCTGGATTTGACGCAGCAGGGCGCTGCCGTCCACCGCGGTCGCCTGGCCGATCACCTGACGCGCGGCTTCAAGCGCCAGCTGCATCAAACGCGAAGCGATCACGCTGTCGAGCGCCTCCAGCGAATGCTGGAACTCGGTAACCAGCTGCTGCATACGCGCCTGAAGCGGCGCCTGCTGCTGCTGCGCGTCGGCCAGCCCCTGCTGAAAACCGGCGTCGTAGCCCGCTTTCTGACCTTCGGCGAAGCCCTGCTGATAGCCTTCGTTATAACCCTGCGCCTGCGATTCTTTGCGCGCCTGCTGCTGCATGCGCTCGAACTGCTGCTGCTGTTCGTCGGCTTCCGACTCGAACATCTCCGGCTCCGGCAGGATCTCCGGTTCCGGTTCATTGCTGCGGCCTAAATCATCAGGCTGCCAGAGCTGCCACGGGCGGGCGGAAAAGGCATCAGACATAGGTTTCCTCGCCGCCACCAATCACCATCTCGCCCGATTCCGCCAGACGACGGACGATAAGCAGGATGGCTTTCTGTTCGTTCTCCACCGCAGACATACGTACCGGTCCGCGGTTGGCAAGGTCGTCGCGCAGGATATCTGCGGCGCGCGCCGACATATTCTTGAGGAACTTCTCGCGCAGCGGCTGTTCCGCGCCTTTCAACGCGACCAGCAACTGCTCGGACTCCACTTCCTGCAGCAGACGCTGGATGCTGCGGTCGTCCACTTCCACCAGGTTCTCGAACAGGAACATCTCGTCGATAATCTTCTGGGCCAGCTCGCCGTCGAAGTCGCGCACCGCTTCGATAACCGCTTCTTCCTGCTGCGTTTTCATCAGGTTGATGATTTCCGCTGCGGTTCTCACGCCGCCCATCTTGGCGCGCTTGAGGTTGGTGCCGTCCAGCAGGTTGTTGAGCACTTCGGTCAGCTCCGCCAGCGCTGCCGGCTGTACGCCGCCAAAGGTGGCGATACGCAGCATAACGTCGTGACGCAGGCGCTCGTCGAACAGCGCCAGAATATCCGCCGCCTGGCCACGTTTGAGGTGCACCAGAATAGTGGCGATGATCTGCGGATGTTCGTCGCGGATAAGATCGGCGGCGGCCTGCGGCTCCATAAAGTTGAGCGTCTCCATACCGCTGGTGGTCTCGCGGGATTCGAGAATATCCTCCAGCAGGCTGGCGGCGCGCTCTTCGCCCAGCGCTTTGGTCAGCACCGAACGCAGGTACTCGTTGGAGTTGAGGCTGAGCGCCGCAAACTGTTCGGCATCGGTCTCGAACTCACGCAGAATTTCGGTGAGCTGCTTGTGCGACACCTGGCGCATATTCGCCATCGCGCCGCTCAGATGCTGCACTTCACGCTGGTTAAGGTGCTTGAACACCTCGGCGGCGCGCTCTTCGCCGATGGTCATCATCAGGATGGCGCTTTTTTCAGTTCCGGTCAGACTCATAGTTCTTTACTCATCCATTCGCGGATAACCAGCGCGACGACGCGCGGATCGTTCTCGGACATATCGCGGATGCGCTGGCTCATCACCTCGGCGCTCATGCGGTTGTTAGACTTACGCTCCAGATCCTGCTCATCTTTACTGAGCTGTACGCTGTAGGCTTCTTCCTGCTGCTCGGCTGCGGCGCGCTGAGTCGCCGCTTCCACGGCGGCTTTTTCCGCTTCGCGTTTACGCATCAGCTGCGGACGCACCATTTTGCGGTAGAGGATGAAGGCGACCAGAGCGATAAGCAGCCATTTGCCGATGTTCATCATCTGATCGAAGAAGCTCTGCTGCTGCCAGAAAGGCAGGTCGCCGCTGCTTGGATCGGTTGCGGTGAACTCGGAGTTAACCACGTTGACGCTGTCGCCGCGCGGCTGTGAGTAGCCCATCGCCTCGCGGGTCAGATCTTCTACCTGCTTCAGCTGCTGTTCGTTAAGGGCGATCGGCTTGCCTTTGTCGTCGGTGCGATAGTTGACGACTACCGCTACCGAAAGGCGCTGCACGTCGCCAACGTTCATTTTGGTATGGCGGATAGTGCGGTCCAGCTCGTAGTTCACCGTATCGTCGCGGCGCGAGTTGGTCGGTACGTTGCTGTTTGCCGTGCTGGTGCTGCTGCCGTTATTCGCGTTGTTCTGCTGGCCGTTTTGGCCATTCTGTCCGTTAGGCGCGTTAACCGGCGCGGTGTTGGCTGGCGCTGGCTGGTTGGAGAGCGCGCCCGGCACGCCGCCCGGATAAGGGCTGCCACTCTGGTCGCTGGTGCTGGTCTGGCGCGAACGGATCGCGGCGCTGCTCGGACTGCCGTTAGGCTGATATTTCTCGTCGGTCTGCTCGCTCTTGTCGAAGTTAAGCTGTGCCGTTACCTGCGCGTGCACGTTGCCCTGGCCCAGAATCGGGTTCAGGATCGCTTCAATGCGCTGCTGGTAGCGCGCTTCTACTTCGGCGGTGTATTTAAGCTGCGCGTCGTTGAGATCGCGGCCTTCGCTGTCGGAACGCGTCAGCAGGCGCCCGGTCTGATCGACCACGGTGACGTTGCCCGGCGGCAGGCCTGCCACGCTGCTGGAGACCATATGCACGATGGCCTGGATTTGGCCTTCATCCAGCGCACGACCCGGCTGCAGGTTCAGGGTGACCGAGGCGGAAGGGGATTTCTGCTCGCGCACGAACAGCGTCGGCTTCGGCATCGCCAGATGCACGCGCGCCGTTTTCACCGGCCCTAACGTTTCGATGGTGCGCGCCAGCTCACCTTCCAGCGCGCGCTGGTAGTTGACCTGTTCGCTGAACTGGCTGATGCCGAACTTCTCCTGATCGAGCAGCTCAAAGCCAACAGAGCCGCCTTTCGGCAGACCCTGCTGCGCCAGGCGCAGGCGCAGCTCGTGCACCTTTTCCGCCGGCACCATCAGCGCGCCGCCATTATCGGCGAAGCGATAGGGGATGTTCATCTGCGTAAGCTGGGTAACAATCGCGCCGCCATCTTCATCAGAGAGATTGTTGTACAGCACACGGTAGTCGGGCGCTTTCGCCCACAGCACCAGCGCCATCACGATGGCGATCGCGGCGGCGGCGGCAACGATTAAGGGGATACGCGGATTAGCGCGCAGGCGAGCGATAAGGTCACTGAAGCCTTTTTTTGCTGAATCCTGTGTAGCGGCTGCACTCGCATTCATGACCGATTCCTGCCTGACATAATTGACCGGGTTTGTTGTGGTGACAAAACAGACTCCCTGACACTGCGTAAAAGAAATTCCACTTCAATGCATGGCATTATTTTCTTTATCGCAAAATTCGATGGGCGAAAAAGCCGGGTTTTTTGCAGTTATTTAGCGCCTTTGTCTCATTGACAATGTGCTAACTTTTTGAGCGTAGAAAATCTAACCCTTTCGCTTAATGAGGTAACTGCATGTCCATTCAGGCAATTGACGGCGTTTTACAGCAGCTTCAGCTGACTTCGCTGCAGGCCAGTAACAAAAGCAGCGATGCGACACAGCCGGTCGATTTCGCTGCCACGATGAAAGCGGCGCTGGATAAGATCAGCGACACCCAGAACACCGCACGCGCCCATGCGCAAGATTTTGAAATGGGTAAACCCGGCATCGCGCTGAACGATGTGATGGTGGATATGCAGAAGTCTTCTATCTCAATGCAGATGGGCATTCAGGTCAGGAACAAGCTGGTGGCGGCTTATACTGATATTATGAATATGCAGGTGTAGGTAAGCTAACTAACTAATAAATATATCATTAAAGGTTAGATCGCTTTGGTGTGGGGCATGGATGGGATAAACTCGTTCAGTTTTTCGTTGAGGATGCTCCTTTGTGCTTCGTCATTTTCCTTCATCCAGGATCCGTATACCTGATACACCATCTGCGCATTTGCATGCCCCATCTGACTGGCGATGAAGTTGGGGTTTGCTCCGGCAGAAAGTGACCAGCATGCATATGTGTGCCTGGACTGGTATGCCTTACGGTGGCGAAGACCTGCACGCCTTAGCGCACCGTTCCATATTTGCCCAAGTGAATCCGTCGAATAGTAAGCGCCTGACCTGCCGTTTACTGCATCGAGGCTGGCGTTGAATACGAATGTTTTCTGATCGTCTATTCCTTCGCCATACTCTTTGGTATGAAAGGTGAAAGGTGAAAGGTGAAAGGTGAAAGGTAAATGAGGTCTGAAGAAACATTTTTGTTAGCTTACGCTGATTGCGGAGAACCTTTATCACTGCATTCGAACATATGATCCTGTTGCCCGCTTTTAAGTTTGGTGGGCAAATAACCTTGCTGGGTTGTGGGATACTCTCAGCGCTTTCGCTTCAAGGTCTATATTTTCTCAGGCTAGCACGCATAAATCTCCGTGCTTTAATTCTGTCAGGATCGCCAGTGACCATATATTGGTGTTCTATCGGTTTGACCTTAACATCAATAAGTAAGATAAATTTCAGAACCATTATAAAAAAGCGCCGGTGAAAGAGAAGAATTAGACCGCTCTCATCTTAAGGAAATTACGGGTTGGTTCACTGCAGTTTAATCACTCACGCCAATACTTTTCAAAAAATTTTGCATAAAGCCCCCTTACAAAAGCGTAAAATGCAACGGCTTACCAAAAATTGCGCATGATAGAGCTGATTTAAATACAGAAACCTGGGCAGGGTAAGCATCATGCTTTGCTATTATAAGATTGCCCACGCATTTTAGAACGCAACCAAATTTGGTAGCCGTCGTCAAATCGTAACAACTAATAATTCCCGCTTGTAGCTGAAAAGCTGCATTACATCTGGACACCCGGCCAAGGAAACCGTAGGATGCGGCGTTATCAGGCATTTTTTGAGTCAAGTGCTAACAGAGATAACAAACTGGGGGCACTCTATAATATATATTGTGAAAACGAAATTTGTGGCCAGCTCAGGCTTCGATAAGTATCGCGTATAACTGTACAATGTATATTAATGCATATCGCATATCGCATATCGCATATCGCATATCGCATATCGCATATCGCATATCGCATAGCGTCTGCATCGAAATGCCAGCTAGTTTTATCATCTTAAAAAGCGTGTAACGCATTAACCCAAACGATGAAGTTGCTTTTCAGAAAGATGACTATCACATGTTAGTGATACCGTTCATATCAATACTGATTATTGCTGATTGCGAAACGATACGGGGAAAGGAATGGTGGGCATTATCTTGCAGAGAAAGGCAGTCGTGACAATTCATGGTTTTAAAGAGCTTTACCGCCCGGCTATCTAAAGGTGTACTTCTGAACTGTGTAACGTCCATGTAGCACAAAAAATAACGCAAAGCACCTAATATCATCGGACATATGAAATGCGCCTTGCGGTATGCTTTTCATAAAACTTAAAACCATATAAATAAACAAAGTCAACATAATTTCTGGGTGAAATTATGGGTATGTAATTAAAATAGAACTAACAAGATAATTAATAATTAATTTTTAAAGCACTTTGGTGTAGAACATAGATGCGCAAATTTGTTGAATTTCCCTGTGTAAATCTTCTTCTTGATTTCACTCTTTTACTTCATCGAGTATCTACATACCTGATAAATTATTTGCCTGCGCGTTTGCATCCTCTATCAGGCTGAAGTCTAATTTGGGATTCGCTCCGGCAGAGAGCGATTAGCACGTTATATATGTATCTGTACTAATAAGCTTGCGAGAAAAGATAATAGTGTTTTAATTGAGGAGTACACTTAATGTTGAGCTCGTAAATTTAATAAAGTTATTTAACCAGCTGAACCGCCAATGCTGGCAAGTTATTCCTGGCTCGATTGTTGATAGTAACCTTCTTGATTTTGAAAAGCTGATACCTTCTTAGCTTTAAGGCGGACTGCTTTTAAAGGGAACGTTTTTAACCCTATTTCTTTGAAAAGATTATAGGAGATAAGGCAATAGATCGTAGATTTATATAGGCTAAAGTTGGGAGCGTGGATTTTTAAGGATAATTCAAGCTATAAAAATAATTTATATCTGAATAAAATGGAGGTGTATTAATTCAGTAAAATATACTGGATGCTTTTGGAAAGTAGATGTAGTTGTGTTTGAGTATGCAGCTCGTTTATTTTTTAGTCTTTTCAATTATAGATTTGCTAACAAGCCTCATTTACGCTGATGGGATAGGTGTAATTTATAATAAAAGCCCAGCACATGCTGGGCACGTCTTTCATTAATTATTAATGTACTATCTTATTCAAGACAGCTTTCACTTTTCTAAAGACTTTGCGAGGAATAGACTGCTTGTTTTTTATAATGTCAAGGTGGATGCGGGTAATGTTATCATTTAACACATTAAATCTATCGTGTGCCCATCCGTTTTCCTGCTGTGAAATAAGTAAGTCCATTTTATTATTCAAGACATTGAAGCGATCGTGAGCCCAGCCACTTTGTTGCTGTGAGGTCAGCATTTCAATATTATGTTGAAGGTTCTTTATTTTGTTACCAAGTGAATGAGAGGTGTTCATACTTTGCAATCTATTAATTTCGGACTCTAATTCGGAAATTTTTTGCATGTAGGCTGGCACTAAACCTAAGGCAAAATTGTACTTAATATTTTCATCCATAAATGGACGGAAACTTCTATAATTGTTTTTTGCCTTATTCCCGCTTAGCAACATCCCTGAATTTGCAACTCGATACCAGAACAAAGGCTCCGGAACAAGTTGTAGAGAGTGTCCCTTCAAAACAGCCTTTGTAAAAAACTCCCAGTCCTCGTGACCCAATCCATAATCTTCTGTAAACCCACCAATATTTGTAAATGTCTCCTTCTTGATTAGAGAGTTTGCATCACCAAAACAATTATTAAAACTTGCAACATTTAAATCAGGACCAAGCGGGAGCCAGCAGTGAGTCATTTTTCTAAAAGGAGATGGGTATTCTTCACTAAAAATAAGATCACTAGGCGTGGTTAAAATATCCGCACCTGAGTTTATAGCGGCAGTTACAAACGTTTCGACTTCATGTGGCTTTGCTACGTTATCGTCATCCATGAAAAGTAAAAAATCACCCGTAGCATGCTTAGCCGCAAGATTTCTCGCTGCCCCTAAATAATTGTTGGAGCTGCGTATAATCTTCCAGTTCCTTGTATTAAAGTCGGGCTCTAATAAATCAAGGAACTTGTGTGATTCTTCCTCAACACTTCCATCATCAACAATTACTACTTCAATATTTGGGTAAGTTTGCGATTTTACTGAAGCTATAGCTTGCTGCAATAAGTGATGCCTATCGTGATGTGTTATACATATACTTACTAAAGGCAAATCACCCTCTTCAATAGAATTAGATGTATCGCTAAATTCTTTGTTTATTAACTGTATCCAGTTAATTTCTGTTTCTCTAGGGTCAACAATAAGATGAGTATCACATCTAAATTTCTTTAATCGGGAATGAATTTTTCCATAAAGATCTACCGGGTTAGGCTGGAATAGTATTTCATTATGATTTTTCCTTGGTATCAATTCTGGAATGCCGCCTACCGAAGAAGCAAGAAAATTAACATCATTAATTAGACATTCATAAACAGTATATGGTGAGTTTTCAACTAATGATGGAATTATAACAAGTACGTTTTTTCGTTTAATGTACTCATTTGCATTAGTTCGGTCATAATCTGTTATTATGTTTATTGGTAACTCCAGGCGTCGCGTACTATTTCTTATATGCGTTTCAGAGTCTATAGAGCCCAAGTTAACATTTTTACCCAAAAATGTAATAGCAGATATATTCTTTTTATCATCACTACTTAAATTCTTTAAAGAACGTAGAAATATATCAAGCCCTTTCCTGGTCTCCAGGCGGCCAAAGAAAACCAACTCTATTTTTGCAGTTGAGGCATTTTTGCTTTCAGAATGGCCTATAGTTTCTTTCTTTTCAAAACCTTGAAAAGGAGCACAATTTAAAATTACACAATTAGCTTCTGGTAGAATCCAGCCTTTACCTTTCATCCAGTCTAAAAGATACTGTGATGGACTAACAACCTCATCGGCCATTTCGGTAACACATTTCTCCATATAATATAATTCTAGGTGGTTTTGATCATGAGGTAATTGGTAATTTCCTTCGTCAGACCATAAAGTAGAACTATGAGTGTTTACGATGAATTTTGTTTTTGTAAAATTTAATCCTTGTTTTTTTGCTAGTAATGAATAGTATAAATCTGCCTGCCATTCACATGAAATAACAATGTCGTAAATATTGTTTTCCTTCAACCACAAGAAAAGGGAGTAACTTTTTTCCTGAAGTAGGGCGCGTCAATGCTAATTTCATTGTTTAGCTGGGTGCTTAAAAGATTAACACCATGCTGGCTGTAGTAAAGCGACCATTCATTAAAGGTCTTAGAGGAAGATTCAGAATAATCACCGCACGTATACAAAACATCAATGTCAAATCCGTTACTTGCTAGCGTAGTGGCTAATGCGGTAAACGCTGTTCCAATACCACCATTTCTGACCGGACCTTCAATATCCGGTGTCATAATAAGAATCTTCTTCATTGTAAATTTTCCTGAGCGAGATATGCTGCAAATGAAAAGTTTTAAGTTTAAAAGTTCTGCTGCTAAAACGTACCGAAAGCCACTTGTACATCAGCCAGTAAGGTAAAAAAATGACATCTTACGATTTAGACCTTGAATCTTTATTAAAATTTTATCATTCCAAGCACAATCTTGTCTACAAGGCTAACCCAGGCAATGCTGGGGACGGAGTTATCGCTTCCGCGACGTATGATTTTTTTAAGCAGCACGGGTTAAACTATGAGCAGTATCGTGTATCAAACCACTATGATCCCAACAAAGATGTTTTAATATTTGGTGGCGGTGGTAACCTGATTGAGGGCCTATACGCCGAAGGGATGGAATTTATATCAAGAAATCAAGAGAAATTTTCTAAGATAGTAATAATGCCGTCAACTATTAAGGGATATGAAGAGTTTTTTAAACGAGGTGTTAACAAGTTTTTGGTATTTTGCCGTGAGAATATATCCTATGAATATATATTGTCATTAGGTTACATAGCTGGGGAGAGTGTTTTCCTGGCTGACGATATGGCATTTTATTTAGATCTGCCTTCATATCTTTCATATGTGGACCCTTTTAAGGGAGTAGCCAACTGCTATCGTACTGATTCTGAATCCTTAACAAAAAGTTATAAAGAAAACAACCATGATATCTCCTTAACCTGGAATGGGGATTACTGGGATAATGAATATTTAGCCAGAAATTCATCAAGATGCATGATTAATTTCCTGGAGGAGTACGATACTATTAACACTGACAGGCTTCATGTTGCTATCTTGGGCTCATTGTTAGGCAAGGAAGTTAACTTCTTTCCTAACTCTTATTATAAGAACGAATCAGTCTATAAATACTCTTTGCTAAACCGTTACCCCAAGACTGTGTTCTTATCTGCAGGTTGAAAATATTCGCAGCGCTTTAAGCGCTGCCAAACTTCTTGATTTGCTGATAGTTATTTAATAGTAACTCCCATCCAAAACGCGAGAAATCGTTAGCGCGACTATATTCAGCAAAACGATCAATATAGCCTTCATAGAGATTATCTGTGAGTTGATGAATCCTGCCAGTATTACTTGTCTCATCACATTTTTTTACATATAAAAGGCTACAATTTCCTTGCTCCTTAAAATATTGAGCTATCTTTAAAGCCAAGTCATCAAGATTGTTAGAGTTGTTTTTTAAAACATATGTTTTATTCCCGGACGAAAGGCCTTTTTTAAATTTCTCAACAAGATAATTTATTTTCTCTAGTTCTTTTTTGTGTATGTCCCTATTTTTATTTTCGGGGAATCTCCAGCGCCAGCAACCAGAAATGTTATCACTATACATTTCTGTATGAAAACAAATTCCACAAGATTTATCTAAGACCATGTCTTCCCAAGATGGAGTAAGATTTTCGTATTTATATATATCCTTAAAGTTAGTGGTTATTAATCGCAAAAAACTTTCGTAGTCTTTAATAAGGGTCCAGCGAAAAATGCTTCCATCATCACACCCAGAATCTCTGAGAAAGAATGCAAACTCGCAATTATCACCAATGCTTTCAAATTCACTATAGATTTTGCTCATTTTTTTTCCTGAAATGTTAATATTAAATCGTAGTATGGTAAAATGACAAATATTCAGCAATAAAATGATGTTGTCAAGGGGTAGGGTAAAAAAGTTAATTTTTGATGACATCTCTTTCGTTTTGAAAGGGAATTTGCGTAAGGTATACATGTGATATGTTTCTAATTAATGTGAATAAATGTGAAATATTCCTATGTCATCATAACCTTATGTTCTTTTTGAGCTTTTCAAGTGATAGATACACCTCTTTTATGATCTTTAAGTAACTTTAAATTGAGTGTATTTTCATTTAAAAGTTCCAAGGTTGTGACAGATTTAATGCGCGCTAATCGGAGCGGGGGAGAGTATGGAACTAACAAAAGCAGCCAGGGTTTCATTAAAGAAATTTCCATTTTATATTAAAAGACTATTTGGGGCGCTTACTCAAAGAGATCTTTGTTTTTTTACTCCGGGCAGGAAAAATTCTTTGCAGAATCTTTTCCCATAAACGTAGCAGGGAAGTTCAATATATTTCAATGACAGAACAGAAAGTCCTGCGGCGATTGCAATAGCGATAGTTGCATAAACGATATTGGCATTAAGTGAGTTGCCTTTCAGCCACAGCAATGAATAAATTATAGGGGTATGGATAATATAAAGCGAGAATGAAATATGACCCAAGAAAACTAGCTTGTCTGATTCAAAGAAATTTTTGCAGTCCGATTCTATATGCGGCATTGCTGCTATTGCGAGGGCAACAAGAGGTGTAATGATAAGGTAAGCGAGTAGACTGAGAGACATACCGAAAAGAATTATCAACGTTAGCATAAAAATTGAAAATATTGTACCAGCAATTACTTTCTCATTTTGTTTTATCCATATACTAAACCGCATGCTTATTTGATATGCACATATACCAAACGATACGCATAGCATGCAACGAATAACGCCATCACTCAAGAAAGGAAATGCAGCATAAGAAGCGCCTTTTACATCGATATTGAAGTAAAGCCCTAATGCTACTCCGAATACTGCTGTTATCCATGGAAGCACCTTATGCATGAAACTTAGAAGCAAAGTCAGGGTTCCAGCAAATAACTCAACAGATATGGACCAGCTAGGCACGTTGGTTTTTGGTATGAATCCGATTCCAATAGAATTTGTTAGAGTGAGATCGCCGACGATATTCCATGGGGTGATTTTACCTAACCATTCAGGGAAAAAATGCCCAGTTGATATGCAAAGAGCAACTGGAACTAATAAAACTGCAAGGATATGTAACGGATAAAGGCGGAAAATACGGATCACAAAAAACTCGATGCCAGACATGGAACCGGATCCGACTTTATCTTTATATGAATGGTAAAGTACAATGCCCGACAATATAAAAAAGATATCAACAGCATAATCAGGATTACGAAAAATATCATAACCAGTACGCCTTTTCATTATTTATCCTTTTCTTTTTTACTTAGTGATCAACATCAAAATAGTCAACCTAAAATCGCTTAGTCGGATAACGAAACGGATACTTTGCTTAAAGGTCATTTGTTAAAAATCTGTAAGTGAAGGTTAAGCGTGATACTAAGAAATGTTTGAGGATTGTCAAGGAATGCTTTTAAAGAATCCGTACTTGCAATCAACTCTGCATATTGCTCTCTGTTGATTTTTAGGTGAGCTGTGCAGACGCGTAGCTGGGGAAGAGGGCACCTGTGTGCCGTTAACCCCTCCTTGTTTCAAAAAATCCCCCAAAACACCCCCTGTTCGCCAGATTGATGAAACAGACCTCGCAGTATGCTTCTGCTAAACCCGGACTTAACGTGCATCAGCCTGATCCAGCAATACTGCGCAGGCAGGTTTACGTCCCTCACTCCAGACACGGCGAAGCAGAACCACAATGAAAAAATTAGTCTTAATCACAGCCGTGCTGATGCTTTCCGCATGCGCGACAAAACAGTATCCCCAGGCGCCAGCGGTTACGGATGAGGAAGCGGTGGCGCTGGATTGTCAGGCGCTTGAGCGCGAGATCGCCAAAACGCACGGTATCCAGCAGGAGATCAAACAGACCAGCAGCTTTGACTATCGTACGGTGATGGGCTTTCTGGGCGACTTCGGGATCGGCAACGGGATTGCGCGCCATAATGCCAGTGAAAAAGCGAAATCGCGGCTGTCACAGCTGCAGACGCTACGCGACGTAAAATGTAGCGCCCGCTAAGAGCTAAGCAAGTTTGCCATCCAGCCTGCATACGCTTTAGCGTGTAAAGCTTGTTTTATGAAATGTTATATCATAACATTTTACACTCTTTCACTTATGGAGGGTAAAATGGTGGCGAAAAAACAGGCTTTAACCGTATTGGTTATGCTGACGATCAGTGGGCAGGTTATGGCGCACGGGCATCACTCACACGGCCCGGCGCTGTCGCAAATGGAGCAGAAAGCGGCTGAAGGCATTTTCGACAATAAAGATGTCAGGGATCGCACGCTGGCGGACTGGGAAGGGGTATGGGACTCAGTTTATCCGTTGTTGCAGCAAGGCAAACTTGATCCGGTCTTTGTGAAGAAAGCGCAAAAAGACGGGCACAAAAGTCCAGAGCAATATAAAGCCTATTATCGCAAAGGCTATGCTACCGATATTGATCGAATGGGCATCGAAAATGGCGTTATTGAGTTTCACCGCGGCGGCAGCGTGTCAGCCTGTCACTACAGCTATGCAGGGCACAAAATCCTGACTTATGCCTCTGGCAATAAAGGGGTTCGCTACCTGTTCGAATGTAATGACGCGAACAGTACCGCACCTAAATATGTCCAGTTTAGCGATCATATTATCGCACCGCGCAAATCGAGCCATTTCCATATATTTACCGGCAATGTTTCTCAACAGGCACTGCTGGACGAAATGGATAACTGGCCAACCTATTATCCGTATCAGTTAACGCAACAGCAGGTCGTTGACGAAATGCTGCATCATTCATAGTTTAAATACAGATTAAAATAGTCACGCAGAACAAGCTTTAAAAATTAATGCAAACTGCTCAGACAGATATGTCAAGCTACAAGCTCGTCGCAGGCCAGGCTATGTCAGGTTCTGCGATGAAGCCAGGCTCCAGAGCATTGGTGCCGACTGCGGGGGAAATTTATAAAAATATTACCCTTACGTAACCATTCTTTTAATCGATTAAATATATCCCGGCGACGATAGCGCTGACAGAGATGATGTGCAGTAATTCAGTCATGTTATTTACCTCCCTTGTTGGCCTCTGTTTCATTCAAGAAGCTATAAAGCGATCCGTCAAATAATGAGTATGAATTTAACAAATAAAGTGGGACGAGATGAGGTGATACAACAAGCGGAACATGGCTTATACAAAAAGCCAAACGGCAGAGCCGTAATGTTTTACCTTTTACGCTTCGTTCACGTTTCGGTGATTTTAGACGCATGATAAATAGTCACAGCGCTAAACTAGATATACCCAATAAGGGTAAATGGAGGTGCGTATGTCAGAACGTCCCGATGATCTCGATCCCATCCCCGGCGATGGCCAGGTGCCAGGCAGCATAGAAGATATACCCGGCGGGGATGAGGACGAGATGCCAGAAGATGACGAGTACCAGGAAGATGACGTCGAGGATGAAGACGAGGATGAAAATCTTAATCCCTGAATGCTAAAGCCGTCTGCGGACGGCTTTGTTCATAGCGGCACACGCAAAAAATTGCCCGCATAATGCGGGCAAGCCCAGTAGAGCAGAACTCTCGTTTACATTACGTAAAAGCAATGCGCATAGCGCATAGTCATCTTCTCACCGGGTCGAAAATAAGGAAATGGTCAGGCGGGTTATCTGTCACAGGAAATTCTTATTACGCAAAAAAAGACCCGCTCGAGGCGGGTGAAAATCGTTACATGGAGTAATCCACATAGTAAGTCAGACGCTAATCCGTAACGAAAGTTCGAGCGAAGCGGTAAATTCTCTCTCACGCTCTTTTCCTCTGCGCTGTTATTGCTGCGTGTCACGATAGCGTCGCCATTCAACCAGGGTTCCCAGCACAGACAGCGCCTGTTCAGACGAGCGCAACAGCGGGTAATCCTCATTGAGCGGTGCCAGTTCAAAGCTGTCCTGACTGCGCGCGCGATATTTGCGTACCACATAATCGCTGTCGCCATTTAGCGCGAGCACCAGCTCTCCGGGCTGGGGCGGTAACTCTGGATCGATAATCAGCAGATCGCCGCGCAGGCATTGCGGCGACAGCGCGTTGTCCCACAGCAGCACGGCAAAGCTGGCGGTAGAGTAGTCGCGATCTGTTTGCACACGCCTCGCAATTTCAACCTGATTAGCCTCTGATAGCCATAGCGAAATTTGCTCCCTTTCAAGTACGGGCACGCCGGTTTGCGTCTGATTTTGTACAGTAAAAACCGGTCCATCGCCGTCAACCAGCCATGCAGGCGCGCAACCCAACGCCTCTGCGAGCCGCAGCAGATTTTCACCGCGCGGCAGTGTCTCCTCTTTTTCCCACTGTGATATCGCCACATGGGAAACCGAAATTTTTTCCGCTACTGCTTTTTGCGTCAAATTCAAAGCCTTACGGCGGAAGCGGATACGTTCACCTGTTGTTTCTTTTTCCATCGTCTTGACATCTCCTGAGAGCCAGACTTAAGTATACTTAAGCTGTGAATTTAAGCAATCTTAAGTTGCAGCGAGGGAGGCGCTTTGCGTTGTACGCCTGACGTCAGCAGCCGTTACCCGTCGAGCACAGAGGTGAGGCATGGAAAGTAGTCTGATTACCAGTGTTGGCGCATTAGTTCTTGGGGGCGGAGCGGCCGCGCTTTTCTGGAAGCCGCTCATTGCAGGCATTGCCTCTATTGTCACCAGCAATCGTGCCGGTGGAGAAATCATTACCAGTTACAAAGAGCAGGTGCTGTTGCTAAAGGAGAGTAACGCGTTGCTCCGTCAGGAGAATGATGATTTGCGAGTACGGCACGACACGAATTTGCGGCGGATTTCCACCCTTGAGACCGATCTGCGTCTGATCAAAAACGCACTCGGCATCCTGGTGGCAATGACCGATGCCGATCAAAACAGCAAGTTCCGCAATGAAATCGACAGGCTAATTTCCACTCTGGAGGATCGTAACGATGGCAGAGATACACAGTGAAATAAGACCGGCGACTCACAAACGTAAGCTCATGCTGGGCGTGCTGATGCTGGGCATGTCGATGGTATGCATTGTGATGACCATTCTTTTTTTATACGTCAGCAGTACTGCCAATCGGCGCGTTGAAGAGATTCGGCAGGAGTCCCGCGAATCTGCCGCCAGACGCGAAGCCAAAGTTGATCAGCTGTCGAAGCAGGTGTCCGCACTCCAGCGAAAGCTGGACGCGCTGCCCGATCGGACCGCCGCACAGACGGCCGACAAGGTTAAGCAGGTTGTTATACAGGATGAGTCCTCTGTAAAGCCGTAACAGGAGAGCCCTATGCGAATTTTTAACCTGATTGGGGAAGGTGTTCACGCCCTCCGATCGTTTATCATCACGAAGGAGTCTGCTATGACTGATACCAGCATCATTAACTCAACCGCTCAAAACAGTGACGCCACGCTGCCGCAGTTTGCTGTACCGGACAGCAATGTGCCCACCGATCCGCAACTGCAGCGCTTAACCTCTCCCTCAACGGTTGCGCCAGCAACTTCAGAGGAGACGCCGGGAGAAACGCATGTGGCTCCTGACGCGACGGCGCAGCACACCCCGGCACAGTCTGCGGATCAGAGCGCAACCCCGGACGCTGCCGCCTCCGCGCAGCCTGCGGATCAGAGCGCAACCCCGGATGCTGCCGCCTCCGCGCAGCCTGCGGATCAGAGCGCAACCCCGGACGCTGCCGCCTCGTCGCAGCCTGCCGATCAGAGCGCAACCCCGGATGCTGCCGCCTCGTCGCAGCCTGCCGATCAGAGCGCAACCCCGGATGCTGCCGCCTCCGCGCAGCCTGCGGATCAGAGCGCAGCCCCGGCCGCTGCCGCCTCGGCGCAGCCTGCGGATCAGAGCACGCCCTCGAACGCTGCCGCTCAGTCCGCCGATCAGCCAGCGGCGGCAGATACTTCCGCTAACGCGCAGTCCCAGGCGCAGACATCCGTGGCGGATGCCGCTGCCGGGCAGACCAGTTCGCAGGCTGACAACGCTGCTGTACAGGCGTCAGCGCCCGCAGCCGCATCCACCGCGCAGGCGTCTGCTCAACCAGCGGCGAAAACGGAGCAAGATGACTTCAGCGCAGGCGTAAAAGATTTCAACGCCGCGTTTGATTTCGTCCAGCAGGGAATTGAGCGCCTTGGAGCAGCGGCCAGGAAAGAGCTGTTTGAACTGGCACGTAAATATCTGTGATAACTGAGCGTGCGTAATATCAAAAGGGGACAGCGGGTCCCCTGTTTTTTTGCAAAAAAAGGCGGCGCTTTTGGTCGCCCCGACGGTCTTGCAAAAGTTAAAGCGCCTGAAGGGATTCTGTTCCGTTGCTGGCTGGCGGCGGGGAGGGTGCAGGCGTGACAACATACATAAGATACCCGTTCTGATAGCGGGCTGTGCCTTTCTCTGGGATGCCCCTTAACTGCGGCCATGCATAGCCCTTAACAGGGGCAAAAAGGAGTGAGCGAGCGCACCGTGGTTCTCTGGCTGCGGGTATCCTCAGGGGCAACTTGCGAACATTCTTAAAGCGGTTTCGTTATAATCCACTACCTTTAATCATTCACGCGAGATAATTATTGGTTAAAACAGCAGAAGGAAAAACAGCATGAGTGATTCAGTGGAAACGAAAAGCAAAACTGACTACCTGCGCGATGTAACCTCGCAGCTGAAAGAGATGCGCCACTATGCGCAAACCAATACCGAAACGCTCTCCAGCCACTGGCTCGCATTTGATGCTGGCGAATATAAAGATAAAGAGTTTGCCGGACGCATTGATGCGCTGCTGAACAAACAGGGCACGCTGCTGGATGACTTAGACGCCGCAATCCAGGACATGGAGATTGCGGTTAACCACAGCGAGCAGGAGAAGTAACCCTGCTCCAGCCGGTGGTCGTCGCGCTTAGTCGGCCACCAGCCACATTTCCGCTTCTTCAAACATCTCTTCGATGATGCGCGCCAGCGTCGCTTTATCATTTTTACTCATATCGGTTTCGATCGCGTTGCGCTCCATCGGCTTTACGCGCACTTCAAGCTCCGGGAAAACGCGCTGTACGCGCTTTTCCAGCTCCCGCAAAATCATTTCGCGCGCGCCTGGCAGGCCGGCTACGTTACGCTTATCGTAAATCAATTCCACAAACATACTGGTATTCCATACAGGGAAGAAATTCGCTGGCACATCATACTGTAAATCCAACCAGTGACAAGCGTCTCAGGCGCGTCAGAAGGTTTTTTTTTGGCGTCATACGCAAATTTGTGGCAGGCGGTGATCAAAACAGGGCGAGGAAGAAATTGCAGCAGGATAAAAAAATTAAACCTCTGGAGGTGGAAATCCAGCAACACCTCCAGAGGCGGTGCAAGCGCACCATTCGTTCAAGGACAATCACGACCGAAGTCGTGAAGTAAACTTATACAAGTTTTGCGAGCTTGTACAATTTAATCCTGAATTATTTTACTGGTTGGAGGTGTTGCCGCTCTCGGCAAGTCAGAGTTCGTTCTTAATGCAGAACTCTTCCCAGGTCATACCCAGCGATTCCGCATGAGATTTAAGGTAGTTTTCAATCGCTTCAGCGGCCACGGCTTTATCCGGCTCAGCAAGCTGGATAGAAAATATCATGCCATCAAGATTTTTTTGACGCAAAAAGGCAGCATAAATGCGTTCGGCATGCCATTCGCGCAGCTGGCGCAGCGACATATTGGCGTGGCGCGCATCGCTTTCTGTCAGCTCATCAAGCGCGGCCTGAAAATCGGCGTGGGCGGTAAAGAACATCTCGCGCGCCTGCGCGTAATAGGCTTCTGGCGTTTTCATAAAGTTTCCTGAAAAGTTATTGTGGTGCAGCGCGCCAGTGTAACTCACCGGCCTGGGCTTGTCAGGACGCCGTTCCGGAGAGAAGCGGAAGAAAAAAAGTCTTCGCGCGGCGCGAAGCAGAACGTAGATTGCTTGCGGAAAGCAGGCGAAAAATTATAACTTAGCCGCCATTGAAGCGATCTCAGGGATTAACGATGAAAAAGTGGATGCTGACGGCCGCGCTGGCGCTGGCCGGTTGTGCGCAAATTAACAGCTATGAGGATGCGGTGCAGACGCCCGCCCCCGCCAGTCTGCAGGGCAACTGGCAAACCGTCGGCCCGCAGAGCGGCTTACGCAGCGATCAGGCGCTGGGCAGCCTGATTGTGAATGCGGACGGCAGCACGCTGGACTGCCGTCAGTGGATGCGTGTTATCGCCAAACCGGGCAAACTTTCGCGCCTCAGCGGCGACTACGTTAACGTCAACCGCCAGTCGCGCGTCATGCCACTGGTGCTGGAAGGAAGCGAACTGCATTATGACGGTTTGACGCTGCGCCGGGTTGAACGTCCGACGGTAGAGTGCCAGCAGGCGCTGGCTGAAGTGGCCCGACAGCCGAAAGCGGCGGTGATCCAGAATATCGAGCCGGACATCCTGAAGTCCGACATTACGCGGGCGAACGAAAAAAAACAGTAATGGCACCACGCCTTATTCCGTCAGACGCGACGGAATAAGGCGCTTAACGCTACTCTGCCACTACCCAGACGCTGACGCTGCCGCCGTTGCAGCGCACGACGAGGCTGCCCTGTTCATCCGCGGTAATCGTCTCTTCGCGATGGCCTAAATAGTCGCGCCATGCTTTACCGGCAAAGCCTTCTCCCATCGCTACGTTTTTTTCACCTTCGTCGCCGTTCGACATAATCACAATGCAGCCCGGCTGCTCAGCGGTGCCGCTGCGGCTGAACGCCACGCAGTTGGGATGATCGAAATAATCCGTTTGCGCCCCCCAGGCGTAAAGCTGACGCGCCCGAATCAACGCCTCCAGTTCTGCAATAGCAGGCATCTCGACGCGATGCGTCCCGCCGTCGCCGCCTTCATCTTCATAGCTGGCGCCAAACAGATCGGGATAAAACACCGTTGGCACTCCCTGTTCACGCAGCAAGATTAAGGCATAGGCGAGGGGCTTAAACCAGGCTTCTACCGGCGCTTCCAGCGACTGCAGCGCCTGAGTGTCGTGGTTGGCGACCAGCGTGACCGCATGCCAAGGATCGGCCTGTACCAGCGAATTAGCGAAAACCTGGCTGAGATCGTAGTCGCTGCCCTGCGTTGACGCCTGATGGAAATTCAGATGCAGCGGCGCGTCAAACAGCAGGGTTTTGCCGTCCACCTGCTGGATATATTCCAGCAGCTTGTCAGTCTCGAACGACCAGTATTCGGCGACGATAAACATCGGCTCGTCGGCGACCTCCTGAATATGTTCGATCCACTCTTTATAGAACCAGGCGGGAATATGTTTCACCGCATCAAGACGAAACCCGGTGCAGGGCACCTGTTGCATAACCCAGCGCGCCCAGTACTTTAGCTCTTCGCGTACGGCGTTGTTGCGAAAATCGATATTCGCGCCCATCAGATAGTCGAAATTACCCAGCTCGCTGTCTACCTGATCGTTCCAGCCGTCGGCGGTGTAGTCATTAACTATCTTGAAAACGCCGTTCTCATGCGGGTTTTCGATATGGTCGACGCCGCTAAAGCACTTATAGTCCCAGACGAATTTTGAATATTTACCCGCACGCGCCGGAAAGCTGAAGCGCGTCCAGGCTTCGCACTCGATCACCTCTTCGCTGATCTCGTCGCGGTTATCGGGATTGACGCGGTTGACGCGCACGCGCTCTTTCTCATCCGCGCCCATTTTATGGTTGACCACCACATCCAACAGTACGCCGAGGTTGTGTGTGCGAAGGGCGTCCGCCGCAGCCAGCAGTTGCTGCTTGTCGCCATATTTGGTGGCGACGCTGCCTTTCTGTTCGAATTCGCCCAGGTCGAAAAGATCGTAGCTGTCGTAACCCACGGAATAGCCGCCCGATTCGCCTTTATACGCAGGCGGCAGCCAGGCCATGGTGATGCCGATCTCGCTCAGCCAGGCGGCTTTTTCGGCGACTTCAGGCCAAAGCTGGCCGCCGTCCGGGTAATACCAGTGGAAAAATTGCAATAACGTCGGATTGTGCATCTGCTGCGCTCCAGCGGGAAAAAAAGCAAGTATGGAGCACGACGCAAAAAAAGACGCACCGGCAGAACAACTCTTTTGTTCTTCGCGGTGCGTTTCAGAATCAGGAGAGGGGCTGGTTTTCCATCGGCACCATCACGCTGCCCTGTTTGCCATAGGCGTTGAGCACTGATTTCTGGCGGGTATTCTGGTTAACCAGCGTTGAAAGCTCGTTCATGCGCTCCTGCAGCAGGCGCTTCACTTCGCTTTCATTATCAAGGATATGGCGCAGTACCGGACGCAGCTGCTCCTGCGCCTGCGCAGAAGGCGAAGCAGCCTCGGTCGATCGCGCCAGCCGTTGCACCGCGCTGACGTAATCAACTTCCTTTTTGATCAAATCATCCCATTCGCCCTCGGCCGCAAGACGCAGCATTTGCTGGCTGAGATCGAGTAACTGCTGGTAAATGGTAATCAGTTGCGGTGCTAGTATCATTAAACGGCGTCCTGAATCAGAGGTTGAGGCTGGGCAACTTCCTTCCAGGCATCAGCGATATTACGCAGCAGCGCTTCGACCTCAACAATGGCCTCCACGTCATTACGTAAATTCGCCTGAAGGAGGCGCCGCACCATATAGGCGTAAAGCGAAAGCAGGTTGGTGGTGAGCTCATCGCCGCTCTCTTCTGCGAGACCTTGCCTGAGCCCGTTTTCAATAATGTTAATGGCTTTAGAGAGGGAAAGACCTTTGCCCTCAATGTTGCCGTCCTGCAGGAACAGACGAGCGCGTACCAGCGCGCTGAGCGCACCTTCGAACAACATATTCACCAGCTGCTGCTGGCTGGCGCTCATCACGGCGCTTTCGACGCCGATTTTTGCATAGGCCTGTGTGCCGTTTGCGGTGTACATGATCACTCCTTAGTAAAATCAGCTCTTGGAGCTGGAGCTGCTTGACGTATCGAACTGCTGCGTCAGATAGCTGCTGGTCTGGTTTAGCGAGCTCATGACCACGTCGAGCTGGGTAAACTGGGTTTTTAAGCGCGCAATAGTGTCAGTAATGCGGTCGTTTACCTTGTTGTACTGCGCGGTCAGGTCGTTCAGCGTCTTGCTGACGCCATCAGTCGCCGACTGCACAATGCCGGTGCTGGAAAGCCAGCTGGTCAGGTTGCTGGCGACAGTGGTGGCGACGCCGGTGGTTTTGCCGTCACCGATAATCATCTCTTTCACGCCCGCCATATTCGAGGTCAGGCTGGTGTTCAGCTTGCTGGAGTCCAGATCCAGCTGACCAGTGGTGGGATCGGTAGTCACGCCGATCTGCGCCAGGGTTTTAAAGGTGGAAGAGCTGGAGGCGTTGGTCAGCAGGCTTTTCAGCTGGCTCTGGATAGTGCGCAGCGTACTGTCGCCCAGCAGCGCGCCGTTACTGCTGTCCTGCGAGCTGGCGCCCACATCGACGGCGGTATATTTGGTCAGGCTGGAGAAGCTGTCCTGCAGCGTGTTATAGGCCGACACCCAGCTGGTGATGGCGTTGCTGGCTTTAGAGGTGTCGGTGGCGACGGTCAGCGTCTGGTTGCCGCTGGTGGTGTCGCTCAGGTTCAGCGTAATGCCTTCCAGCGCGTCGCTGATGGTGTTACTGCTGTTTTCGATAGCGATATTGTTAACGGTCAGCTTGGCGTTCTGCGCCGTCACACTTTCCGTCATCGCATTGCTGCTGGCGCTGGCGTCGTAGCCGACAATGCCCTGCAGCGTACTGTCGCCGGTAACTTTAATGCTGCTGACGGCATTATCCGAACCGGTTTTATCAGAGGTGACTGAGAGGCGGTAGCTGCCGTCCGCGACTTTGATAATGCTGGCGGTGACGCCTGCATCGGCGCCGTTAATGGCGTCGCGCATACCGGTCAGCGAGGTCTGGTCGCTGGTCAGCGTAATATCTTTGCTGGAGCCGTCTGCCAGCGCAATGCTCAGCGTGCGGCTGCTGACCGAGCTGTCGCCCAGCGCCGTGGTGTTGCTGCTTTGTACCGCTGAGGTCAGGGTCTGCGCCTGCGCCAGCTGCGACACGCTGATGGTGTATTTACCCGCCACGGTGCTGCCAGAGGTAGTGGCGCTAAATGCGCTGGAGCTGCTGGTCGCCGTCGTGGCAGTGAACAGGTCCGCGTTATTCAGCGTGGTGTTCGCCGTCTGAAAGGTGGTCAGCGCGCTTTTCAGCGTCGCGTAGGCGCTCAACTTGGCGGTATAAGAAGACTGTTGGTTAGAGATCGGCGTCAGGGCGGCTTTTTCCGCCGTCTGCATGCTGTCAAGAATACTGCTTAAATCCAGGCCTGAACCGATACCCAGGGTAGAGATACTTGCCATGCTTGTTTCCTTATCATGTCGACACGGAGAGTGAATACCGGGGTTATCGGCGGCGAATGGGGAAAGTTTAAAGTTATTCCTGCCGGCGCGATAAAGGGAATAGCGCATATAGAGAAGGGTATTTCTAAGGCTAGAAAAAGGGAGATTTTCTTCTAAAGAAGTCGCAGGCGAGGGCGATAAAGATAAGCGTGACAGGTTGAAGGAAAAAAATTTCACCTGGTACTAAAAAAATTCTAAAGGTTGTTTAAGGGCAGACGATAACAACTTTGACGGCGCTGAAGCCGGCGGGTTGAAGCCCACACCTTAACCGAAAGACTTGATTAACAGGAATATTTATCATGGCCCAAGTCATTAATACCAACAGCCTCTCGCTGATCACTCAGAACAACATCAACAAGAACCAGTCCGCTCTGTCTACTTCTATCGAGCGTCTGTCTTCTGGTCTTCGTATCAACAGCGCTAAAGATGACGCTGCTGGTCAGGCAATTGCCAACCGCTTTACTTCTAACATCAACGGCCTGACTCAGGCTTCACGTAACGCCAACGACGGTATCTCTGCTGCGCAGACTACTGAAGGCGCGCTGTCAGAAATCAACAACAACCTGCAGCGTGTACGTGAACTGACCGTACAGGCACAGAACGGCACCAACTCTGATTCCGACCTGTCCTCAATCCAGGACGAAATCAAATCACGTCTGGACGAAATTGACCGCGTATCTGGTCAGACTCAGTTCAACGGCGTGAACGTACTGGCTAAAGACGGCAAAATGTCTATCCAGGTTGGCGCTAACGATGGCCAGACCATCGACATCGACCTGAAGAAAATTGACTCATCTACTTTAGGCCTGAGCGGTTTCAGCGTCTCTAAAAACGCGCTGAAAACCAGCGATGCCATTACTCAGGTAGGTGCTAGCGGTTCTCTGAAAAATGTTGACCTGTCAAGCGTTGCTACTGCACTGAAAGTGGACGCAAGCTCACTGTCACTGAAAAACGTGCAGACTGCAGCGGGTGCGGCGACCTCTACCTACGTCGTCTCTTCAGGCAGCGACAACTATGCAGTATCAGTAGACGATACCACTGGTAACGTTTCTCTGAACACCACCGACGTGTCATACACCGACACTGCAAACGGCGTGACCGCGGGTACCATGTCTGGTCAGTTCGTTAAAGTAGGTGCTGATTCAACTGGCGCTGCGCAGGGTTATGTCACCGTTCAGGGCAAAGATTACAACACGGCTGCAGGCGCAATCGTAGATGGCGGCGCAACGGGTACCACTGCCGTAGCCAGCAACATCGGCGACATCGCTTCTGCTAGCAACGCCAACCTGCACACTGGTTCAGCGACTTCTAACCCGCTGGCACTGCTGGACAAGGCTATCTCTTCAGTGGATACCTTCCGTTCAAGCCTGGGTGCGGTGCAGAACCGTCTGGACTCTGCTATCACTAACCTGAACAACACCACGACTAACCTGTCTGAAGCACAGTCTCGTATTCAGGATGCTGACTACGCGACCGAAGTTTCAAACATGTCTAAAGCACAGATCATCCAGCAGGCTGGTAACTCCGTGTTGGCGAAAGCTAACCAGGTTCCGCAGCAGGTTCTGTCTCTGCTGCAGGGCTAATCGCCCTCTGGTGAACGACCTGAAACCCCGCTTCGGCGGGGTTTTTTTATGGCTGAAAAGCAGCGAATCCGTCACCATCCTGTTACAGATCCTCGCCGCGCTGCCGATAACTTCCTACAGAACATCACAACTTTTTTAGCCCGATTTTTCTTTTTCTGGAGTGTCTATGCGCTTCAATTATGACTTGTTACCCGGCGAGCAGCTGGCCTTCGACGAGATCGCGCTGCGTTACGCGCAGCAGCATCCCGACGAAAAGGCGCTTACCGTGCGCGGGTTGCTGAGCCCGTCCACCAGCCACCGTACTCTACGCATTCGCGCGATCTTCGCCGGTGAAGAGAGCAACAGTTCGCTGGAAGATCTCCTGTTTATCTCCGACGATAACGAACGCAAAAACTACCTGCGCCGTTTCGAGCACTACCTGAAGTCGCAGGAGCCGTTCGCCTATTTTCGCCGCAGCGAGGCGCAGCGCGACAATCTCTGGCAGGTCATGGGCGAGAGCCGGGTCTACGCCATGATCGATCCCCACTCCGCCGCCGCGCAGAACCTGCTCGCCAGCCGCGGTTATCAGCTGGTATTGATGCGCGAGGATGAGAACGAGGCGTACTGGCAGCTTTTCGATCCCCAGATGCATCCCTGTTTTCCGCTTTCGCGCCGCATCCAGTTTATTGTGGTGCTGAGTACGCCGCAGCATAAGGTGCCAACGGCGGTGATGGCGGGCATGGAGGTCGGGCGGCGCGTCAAAGCCAGCGTATTGCAGCGCGCCAGCCAGGCGGAGTTTCTGGCGGCGGTTAAAGCGCGCTACGGCGGCTGCGTCATAACCGGCACGCGTCTTACCGAACGTCACAGCTGGCCCTGGGTGGAGGCGTGCCATATCGACAGGCGGCAAAATGAGGAGGGCGGCCTGGCGGACAACAGCGTCGATAATGGCCTGTTCCTGCGCAGCGATCTGCAGCGCCTGTTTATCAATAAAATGATAAGCATCGATGGTGATTCAGGGCAGATACGTTTCCATCCTGACGCAGAAATCCAGCAAAGCATTAGCCCCTATTACCAGGCGCTGGAGGGGCAGGTCTGCGCCCTGTGGGAGGCGGTTCCGCTCGCCACGCGGCAGCGGCTGGGCGCGTTGAGTTAAGCGCCCTTATGAGAGCGGAACAATCCGCTCTCTGACATAACAAAAATGAAATAACCTCGCTTTTGCCCGCCTATTCACCCAATCAATCCCCCCTACAGAATTGGATAATCCTGCCGATAACTTCATTAACGCAGGGTAGTCAACGTGAACGATTTCTATACCGCCGAAGGCGTGATGGATAAACATTCGCTCTGGCAGCGCTACGTCCCGCTGGTGCGCCATGAAGCATTGCGTCTGCAGGTTCGTCTGCCAGCCAGCGTTGAGCTAGACGATCTGCTGCAGGCCGGTGGCATTGGCTTGCTGAATGCTGTGGAGCGTTACGACGCTCTGCAGGGGACAGCATTCACCACCTACGCCGTGCAGCGCATTCGTGGCGCAATGCTGGATGAGCTTCGCAGCCGTGACTGGGCGCCGCGCAGCGTGCGACGTAACGCACGCGAAGTGGCGGGTGCGATGCATCAGGTCGAGCAGATGATGGGGCGTGCAGCCACCGAGCAGGAAGTAGCCGATCGGCTGAATGTTTCGATGGAAGAATACCGGCAAATTTTGCTGGATACCAATAACAGCCAGCTCTTCTCCTACGACGAGTATCGAGAAGAACACGGCGACAGCGCGGAGCTGGTCACGGAAGGGCATGAAGAGGCCAACCCGTTGCATCAGCTACTTGAAGGGAATCTGCGTGAACGCGTCATTGAAGCGATCGAAGCCTTACCCGATCGCGAAAAAATGGTGCTGACACTGTACTACCAGGAAGAACTGAACCTGAAAGAGATTGGAGCGGTACTCGACGTGGGCGAATCACGCGTCAGTCAACTGCACAGTCAGGCGATAAAACGCCTGCGTGCCCGACTTACGGGAGCGCGCTGACGGCTTCAGTTCCTGGCGATCTAAAAATAATAAAACCGGGGACTCAGCAATGGGAGCCAAATCCAAAGCCAGACCTTTAAGCCGTTATCTTAAAGACTACAAACATAGCCAGAGCCACTGTTCACACTGTGGCAAAGTGCTGGACCGCATGGCGTTGGTCTTTCGCGGTCAGATCATCAATAAAGAGGCCATTGCGCGCATGGACCAGATGATTGATGAGCAGCTGTGGCTGAAATTACAGCCAGAACTGACCGCGCTGTGCCGTTTTTGTAGTGATATTTTTTGCAATACGCATCCTAATTACTTCGACATTATGGCGTTCAAGCAGTACCTGTTTGAGCAGACGGAAATGAGCCACAGCACTATCCGCGAATATGTGGTACGGCTGCGTCGTCTGGACGATATGCTTAAGGCCAAAAATTTCCCGGCTGACCGCTTAAGCGGCAACAGCTGGCATGAGTGCCTGGAGAATGATCTGCCTGATGCGGGCAATAATAACTACCGCATCGCGCTGCGCAAATATGACCAGTTTTTGGGGTGGCAGCGCAGCTAGCTGCCGAAGCGCTGGCACGCTGATCGTCTCCGCTCAGGTGGGGACGCGTCAGAGAGACCAGCGAAGCATTCAGTATGCCGCCGCGGCGCACTTAGCCAGGCGGTTACCTGCGAAGCAGGCAGCGCAACCTGTACCGACGGGAAGCCGTTCCTGTCACGAGGGAGCGGTTGTGCGATAGTCATAAGTATGTCCCCGTGCGGCAGACCGCCGCTTAAAAATGCGTAAGCATCAGGTGACCTCTTCTTTTACGCGCGAAGGCAGATGATCCTTCGCGCAACTTCTGCAACACTGTAAAGATTACTGTGACAGCCCCGGAGGCCGCATTGTCTTTACATCATCTTCACCAGTATCCACGCCTTGAGCTGCTCGGCGCGCCGACCCCGCTGGAGCATCTGCCGCGCCTTTCTGACTATGTCGGTCGCGATATTTTCATCAAACGTGACGATGTCACGCCGATCGCCCTTGGCGGTAATAAACTGCGCAAACTAGAGTTCCTGGCAGCGGATGCGCTGCGCGAAGGGGCTGACGTGTTGCTGACGGCGGGCGCTATCCAGTCTAACCACGTACGTCAGACCGCCGCCGTCGCGGCAAAGCTTGGCCTGAAATGCGTCGCGCTGCTGGAAAACCCGATCGGCACCGAGGCGGAGAACTACCTCAGCAACGGCAATCGACTGCTGCTGGGCCTCTTCGACTGTGAAATCGTGCTGGTAGAGGCGCTGAGCAATCCGGCGGCGCAGCTGGCGGCGCAGGCGGAACGCCTTGAAGCGCAGGGTTTTCGTCCTTATGTTGTCCCGGTTGGCGGCTCGAACTGGCTGGGCGCGCTCGGCTATATCGAATGCGCCCAGGAAATTGCCCATCAGAGCGAAGGCGTAGTCGATTACGCCGCCGTAGTGGTGGCGTCCGGCAGCGCAGGCACCCATGCCGGGCTGGCGGTCGGGCTGGAGCAGCTGCTGCCGCAAACGGAGGTGATCGGTGTTACCGTTTCGCGTAAAACGGAGCAGCAGCTGCCGGTGGTAGACAGCCTGCGTCAGCAGCTGATAGGCAAGCTGGAACTGACCAGCACCGCGCCCGTTACGCTGTGGGACGACTACTTTGCACCGCGCTACGGCGAGCCAAACGAAGAGGGGATGGAAGCCGTCAAACTGCTGGCCCGCCTGGAAGGCATTTTGCTCGATCCGGTTTACACCGGCAAAGCGATGGCCGGCCTGCTGGACGGTATCAGCCAGAACCGCTTCCGTCGCGAAGGTCCGCTGCTCTTTGTGCATACCGGCGGTGCGCCAGCGTTATTTGCTTATCATCCTTCGGTCTGAGCAGTCGGAAAAAAAACGTTTATACTGCGCGAGTTACTGAAGCAGTACCGGGCGGCGCGTAAGCGCTGCCTGACAACACACATCACATACTAATAAATGGGGTAGATATGATTTTTTCTCGTGTTGGTCGCCATCTGGCGATGGGCGTGATGGCGGCGGCGCTAATTGTCGGCGTTAACATCAAAACGCACGCAGCGGAAAACCTGCTGGCGCAGATCAAAGACAAAGGTGAGCTGCGCGTTGGTCTGGAAGGCACCTATCCGCCGTTCAGCTTTCAGGATGAAAACGGCAAACTGACCGGCTTCGAAGTAGAGTTCGCGCAGCAGCTGGCGCAGCATATGGGTGTAAAAGCCAGGCTGCAGCCGACCAAATGGGACGGCATGCTGGCGGCGCTGGATTCTAAACGCATCGACGTGGTGATCAATCAGGTGACCATCTCCGACGAGCGCCAGAAGAAGTATGACTTCTCCACGCCTTATACCATCTCCGGCGTGCAGGCGCTGACGATGAAAGCCAAAGCGGGCACCATTAACAAGCCGGAAGATCTGGCGGGTAAAAAAGTCGGCGTTGGCCTGGGCACCAACTATGAGCAGTGGCTGCGCAGCAACGTAAAAGGCGTCGATATTCGTACTTATGACGACGACCCGACTAAATATCAGGATCTGCGCTCTGGTCGTCTGGATGCGATCCTGGTCGATCGTCTGGCCGCGCTGGATCTGGTGAAGAAAACCGGCGATACCATGGCGGTAGCGGGCGCGCCATTCTCACGTCTCGCCTCCGGCGTGGCGCTGCGCAAAGGCAACGAGGATCTGCTCAACGCAGTCAATCAGGCGATCGCTGCCATGCAGAAAGATGGCTCGCTGGCCAAACTGTCTGAAAAATGGTTCGGCGCGGATGTGACTAAGTAATGCAGGAAAGTCTCAAACTGGTGCTGGATTCAGCACCTTTTTTATTAAAAGGCGCGCTTTTTACGCTGCAGCTCAGCATCGGCGGCATGTTTTTCGGCCTGGTGCTGGGCTTCGTGCTGGCGCTGATGCGGCTGTCGCGCTTCTGGCCGGTTAGCCTGCTCTCCCGTTTTTACGTCTCGGTCTTTCGCGGCACGCCGCTGATCGCCCAGCTGTTTATGATCTACTACGGCCTGCCGCAGTTCGGCATCGAACTCGATCCCATTCCCTCTGCCATGATTGGCCTGTCGCTCAATACCGCCGCCTACGCCTCGGAGTCGCTGCGTGGCGCGATTGCGGCCATTGAGCGCGGCCAGTGGGAAGCGGCGGCAAGTATCGGCATGACCCGCTGGCAGACGCTGCGCCGGGTGATCCTGCCGCAGGCGGCGCGTACGGCGCTGCCGCCGCTCGGCAACAGCTTTATCAGCCTGGTGAAGGATACCTCGCTGGCGGCGACCATTCAGGTGCCGGAGCTGTTCCGTCAGGCGCAGCTGATCACCTCGCGCACGCTGGAGGTTTTCACCATGTACCTGGCGGCGTCACTGATCTACTGGGTAATGGCGACGCTGCTGTCGGCGCTGCAAAACCGGCTGGAAAAACGGGTCAATCGTCAGGATGAGGAGGCGAAATGAGCGCCATTGAGATCACCGGACTGGTGAAAACCTTCAACGGCCAGACAGTGCTGCACGGCATCGACCTGGAGGTCGCCTCGGGCGAAGTGGTGGCGATTATCGGTCCCAGCGGGTCAGGGAAAACGACGCTGCTGCGCTGTATCAACCTGCTGGAGACGCCAGACAGCGGCACCATCAAAGTCGGGGAGATCGCTATCGACGCCAGGCTGGCGCAGACGAAGCAGAAAGAGCAGGTGCGTCAGCTGCGCCAGCAGGTCGGCTTTGTTTTCCAGAACTTCAATCTGTTTCCTCACCGCTCGGTGCTGGAAAACATTATTGAAGGGCCGGTCATCGTTAAAGGCGAACCCAAAGGGGAAGCTGAGGCGCGCGCCCGCGCGCTGCTGGAGAAAGTCGGATTGCAGGGCAGGGAGAGCAGTTTCCCGCGTCGGCTTTCTGGCGGCCAGCAGCAGCGCGTCGCCATCGCCCGTGCGCTGGCGATGCGTCCGCAGGTGATCCTGTTTGACGAGCCGACCTCGGCGCTCGATCCCGAGCTGGTGGGGGAGGTGCTCAACACCATCCGCGCGCTGGCGCAGGAGAAACGCACCATGGTCATCGTCACCCATGAGATGAGCTTTGCCCGCGACGTGGCGGATCGGGCGATTTTTATGGATCAGGGCCGCATCGTTGAGCAAGGCCCGGCGAAAGCGTTGTTCAGCAACCCGCAGCAGGCGCGTACTCGCCAGTTCCTGGATAAATTTCTTAATCAGTAATGGATACGCCTCTGCGGAGGCGTATATCTGCTGTGCCTGACCATCCTGACCATCCTGACCATCCTGACCATCCTGACCATCCTGGCTCAGCGGTCACGCGTGCCGCGTTGTAACAGGTGCGGAAGGCAAAGATAAGTGCCTGGCCGCTATTATTCCCGCGCGTTAACACAATTATTTATTTACGCTTAAACAATCTGGTGCAAAGTCTTTAATTATTGCAGCTTTGAATATACCAATATCTGGCTTTTCTGCATTAGGGTTACTCCTATTTACCCCGGCAAATAACGAGCATTATAATTCCCACTCTGCCTGTTTAGTCATTAACAGCTAACTAAAAAATAGCGTGCATCCTGAAAGTAAAGAAAAAGCGAAACGCGTAAAGGATTGTTAATTCAGGGCCAGCGCAATATTTTTAAGAGTTTCGCTAGAGTCAGTGGCAAGGGAATAGCGAATAATCGCCAGATAATCCTAAAAGTTTCATTCCCTTTTTTCTTTCCGCTTTAAATTTCTGACCTACACAGCAGGAGTCAAATCATGAGCAACATCAAGTCAGATGAAATATCATGGATCAATACCCTAAAGGGCGCCTGCATACTGCTGGTCGTGCTATATCACACTGTATTGCCCGGCTTTGAAGGCACCCTGAAGTATCTCTCTGCCGGCTGGATACCGGCGGAAATGTGGGTGCAGTTTAATACTGTGCTGTCGCCGTTACGTATGCCCGCCTTTTTCTTCGTATCGGGACTGCTGGCCACCAACGGCATTCTAAACCGCCCCTGGAAGCAGGTCTTTACCAGCCGTATCACCAATCTTTTCTATCTCTACATTCTGTGGGGCTTTATTCAGTGGTGGTCTATTACCGGCATCTCGACTGAAATTACCGGGCAGCGTATTTCTCAAAACCTGAACGCCGCCTATGCCGGTTCGCTGTTTGAATTTTTAAAGCTCACCTTTATGGCGATGAGCACCTCCTGGTATCTCTACGGGCTTGGCTTATATTTCCTCTGCGCCAAAATATTCCGCCAGCATAAAGTGGCCCTGTTAGCGATCGCCGTGATCCTTAATTATCTTGCTGTCGAAAAAATTATTCCCATGTGGGGACCGCAGAGCGTCGCGCAATATTTTGTGTTCTTCCTGCTGGGCGTATTCTGGAGCCCGGTAATGCTGCGCCTGAGCGAGTGGCGTCGTGAAAACTGGACACCCTGGGCGATACTGGCGGCGCTTGCTGGCATCCATGTTATTTTCGGCCTCGATAAGAGCCTGTTTATGTGCATCATCGCGGTGCTGGTGAGCGTGGCGGTCTGCCGCTGGCTCAATCAACGCTTCAGCATGCGCTTTATGAACTGGATAGGGCGTAATACGCTACAAATCTACGTCATTCACCGCATTTTCATTGAGTTCTTCGGCATGTCGGCGATTCTGTTCGCCCAGCGCCATCATCTGTTTGAACAGGCCTGGTTCTCCTTTCTGTGGGCCTGCCTCTATCCGGTGGCGATAGTCGGCCTCTGTTCGCTCTGTTCGGTAGCGGTGTGGTCGGTGACCAATCGCGGTCTGGGGCAGTCGCTGTTTATCTTCCCAACGCTGATCGGGCTGAAGCGCGCCCGCTCCGCAGCCTGAAAAAAAGCCCCGCGCAGGCGGGGCTGATGTCGAACACAGCGCAGCGGGCCTCAGGCCCGCTGTTGGCTTAACTCTTTACGCGGTTAGCGAAGCTTTTACGCAGCTTCTGCAGTTTCGGCGGGATCACCGCCATACAGTAGCCGTTGCGCTGGCCAGCGCCGTCCCAGTAGTCCTGATGGTACGCCTCGGCGGGATACCACTCTTTCAGCGGTTCAATAGTCGTGACAACCGGATCCTGATGGTCCTGCTGCGCGCGCGCAATGGCGGCGACCGCTTCCGCTTCCTGCTCCGGCGTAGCCGGGAAGATGGCAGAACGATATTGCGTGCCGATGTCGTTGCCCTGGCGGTTAAGCTGGGTAGGATCGTGAGTGGCGAAGCTGATATCCAGCAGATCGCCATAGCTCACTTTTTCGGGGTCGAACCCTATGCGAATCGCTTCTGCATGACCGGTCGCGCCGCTGCATACCTGCTCATAGGTCGGGTTTGGGCGCGCACCGCCGGTATAGCCGCTTTCAACCGACTCCACGCCGATCACATCTTTAAAAACCGCTTCGGTACACCAGAAACAGCCGCCTGCGATCACTGCGTATTCGATTGCCATAATGCTTAACTCCTGTCGAGGTCGAGTAAGAGAGAGTAAGGACGGCGGCGATCCTTTTCAACCTGCGCATGGCGAGATTTGTTTGCGAGACGCTAAATCAGCATCTCCGGTTTAAACTGCCCGCTGCGATCAAGCACGCGGTCGCCCATGATGGTAAAGCGGCCCTCGCCGGTATAGTGCAGCGTAGGAGGAAACTCCGGCTCGTCAGCGACATGCGCCTTCACGATTTCGAAAATAAACAGGTTGTAGTTATCCACCATTGAATCGTCATAGAGCTGGCACTCAAAGCTGGCGAAACACTCGTTAATCAGCGGGGCGTTCACTACGCTGGCAGGCCCGGGAGTGAGATCGAAGGCATCGAACTTATCCAGTTTGTCGCCGTGGCTGTTGCCGATAGCGACGACCTTATCAATCAGATCCGCCGAGGGTACGTTCAGCACGCACTGGCCGCTGTCGCGGATCAGCGCATGGCTGTGGTTCATGCTGGAGATCATGCAGCCGACCAGCGACGGCGAAAACTCCAGCACCGTATGCCAGCCGAGGGTCATGATGTCGCTGTGCGTGCCGAACTGCGAGCTGAGCAGCAGCACCGGGCCTGGCTCCAGATATTTGCGCGCCTTGCTGACCGGAAAGGCGGTTTTGTGCAGACGTGGACTCATGGCATTTCCTTGTTTCGGGGCGATGCCATTAAGTGTAGAAGCTACAGGTCGATCACCAGCGCTTTACTGCGGCTGCGCGAACAGCAGAGCGCGATTTGTTGACGCGGCGCAGATTTTTCCTCCTCCGACTGGACGGTGTCGCGGTGGTCCGCCTCGCCTGACAGCACCGGCGTCAGACAGGCACCGCACAGCCCCATTTCGCAGGAGAGCGGCACATCAACGCCATTCTCCAGCAGCACGCGGGCGATAGTCTTATCCGCAGGCACTGGCCAGCTGGCGCCGGTGGAGGCCAGCGTGACGGTAAAGCTCTCGCCATTTTCCTGCGCGGACGGCGGGAGGGCGGCGCTAAAGGCCTCTGTATGCACCTGCTCTGCGCGCCAGCCCAGCCCCTGCGCCTGCTGTTGCAGATGCGTCATAAAGCCCTGCGGGCCACAGAGATAGAGATGCGCGCCGCTCACAGGCGCGCGCAGCGGCTCGGGCAGGTGCTGGCGCGGGCTCTTGCCCTCGGCGCTGCACAGGATTTCACCATAGCCGTGCCGGAAGGGATGAAGCAGATGGCGCGCCAGGGCGGCGTCCTGGCGTTGCTTCACGTAGTAGTGCAGCGAAAAAGGGACGCCGTCGGCGTCGAGCTGCGCCGCCATCGCCAGCAGCGGCGTCAGGCCGATGCCTGCGGCGATAAGCACCACCCGCTGCGCCGCCACCAGCGGAAAAAGATTGCGCGGCGCGGAAATCGTGAGCCGCTGGCCCAGGCGCAGCTGCTGATGAATATAGCGCGAGCCGCCGCGCGAATCGGCCGCCAGCCCGACGCAGATCAGATAGCGATCCTGGCGCATGGGCGAGCCGGTCAGCGAATATTGCCGCACCATGCCGTTGCCCAGCTGCAGGTCGATATGCGCGCCTGCTTCCCAGCGCGGCAGTGGTTCGCCGTCGTCGCGCACCAGGCTCAGCGCAACGGCATGACGTCCCTGGCGCGACAGACCATCGACAATCACCGTAAAGGTTGTCATCTCATTTACCTCGCTAGACCAGGAAAAATTCGCCGTAGCCCTGCTTCTTCAGGCCGCGACGGTAGGCGATAGAGCTGCGATCGGCCGGGATATGCGCCTCCAGCGTCAGATCGAGCGGCAAACGTTCTGGCATCTGCGTCTCCACCATCAGGCGATCTTCTTCGAACACGCGGTGGTTAAAGGCGTGTACATCCTCAACCGGTATGTGCAGGTCGAAGTTGCGCGCGATGGGCGCGAACATACGCGTTTTGCGCGCCGAGACCGGCGAGGCGGCATTCATAATGACCAGCCGCGCCGCGTCGGGAAAATGCACCGTCAGCGTGGCGGTAAAGGGCAAATACATCTCAAAATGACGCAGCCACTGAAAGCCTTCCGGCGCCTGCTGATCCGAACCTGCCGCAAAGTTGGATACGGAGCTCCAGTAGTCAACCGTAAAGCCATACTCCGTCTCGACAGGGTTGTAGGGCGGAACTTCCTGGTTGTCTGGGTCGGCGAAGGTTTCGCTGTGCACCCAGGCGAAATGCGCCACGTCGAGAAACCCCTCCACCTGACGTCCGGCAAACCCGGCGACGTCAAAAGGCGGGCAGTTGATCTGCTGGAAGCCAGCGTCGTGCCAGTGCGGCATTTGCGGCAGCGCGGCAGGATTGTCGGCGTCCGGCGCCAGGCAGACCCAGACCAGTCCAAAACGCACCTCTACCGGAAAGCTGATGAGATTGAGTTTGGCGGGCACCGGCTGGCTGGGGCTGGAGGGAATGCGATTGCAACGGCCATCCTCGCCGAAGCGGAGACCGTGATAAGGACAGATAATGCCGTGATCGTCGTGAAAGCCGAGCGTCAGCGGCACGCCGCGATGCGGACAAACATCTTTCGCGGCGACGATCTGCTCATTAATGCGATAGAGCACCAGCTGCTCGTCAAGCAGTACCGCTTTCATCGGCGAGGGGCCGACGTCGCAGAGACGCGCCACCGGATGCCAGCAGCGCGCCAGTCGCAACCAGTCGTCGGGTTCAAACGTGCAATGGGCTGGAGGCGCAGGTTGTTTCATGGCGATGACCTTTCTGAAAAGTAAGGGGTGATGCGAACATTGTGGACAGAGCAGGGTGCAACGATCCATCATCGTTTTTTCAGTCAGGTGTTGCGTTAAACAGTACAGGTGCCCCATGCTGCCTTTTTCACGCTTCTCACACTATTTCCTGGAGCTGGCGCGCAGCGGCAGCTTACGCAAGGCGGCGGAACAGCTGCACGTCTCCGCTTCAGCGATTAACCGGCAGATCCTGCAGGCGGAGGAGGAGCTTGGTATGCGGCTGTTTGAGCGCCTGCCGGACGGTATGCGCCTGACCAGCGCGGGCGAGCTGCTGCTGGACGATCTGCGTCGCTGGCAGCGGGAATATCAGCGTACCCGCCAGCGTTTTGATGAGATACAGGGACTGCGGCGCGGGCACGTCAGTCTCGGCCTGATTCAGGCGCTGAACGAAGGGGCGATTGCCGATGCACTGTCGCAAATAGCGCAGACGCACCCCTGGCTGCGCCTCGATCTCAGCGTGCATGACAGCGCGCAGATTAGCGAGCAGGTGCGGCTGGCGGAGCTGGATGCCGGGCTGGTGCTGGATCCGCAGGGGCAGGCGGGGTTGAGCGTGATGGCCTTTGCAGAGCTGCCGATTGGCGTCGTGCTGCCCGCCGGGCATGCGCTTAGCGGGCGCGATACGCTCTCTACCGGCCAGCTCAGTGCCGAGCGGCATATTATTCCCGGCCCGCCGCTGGTGGTGCATGAGCGAGTTGAGATGCTTTACCGCCGCCATAGTCTGCAGCCGGAAAACGTGATCACCTGTAACGACATTCGCCTGATCAAATCGCTGATCAGGCAGGGCAGCGGCATCAGCATGCTAAGTCTGCTGGACGTGATGGATGAGGTAGAGCGGGGCGTGCTCAGCTTCGTGCCGCTGCGCGACAGCAACGTCAGGCCCCTGACGCTGGCGTTATGCTGCGCGCCAGCGCGGCAGCTGTCACGCGCCGCTCAGCAGGTTATCCAGCAGCTGACCGGCGTTATCGAGTCATTGGGCGCGCCGCGCTGAGCGCCAGTATTTGTCTTAAAATCAGCGAATAACGCACTTTTTGTAAATTAACGTAAAGCGGCATCCTGGCAGGTTTAGTGGAAACCGTAATTAGGCTATAAGTCCTCTACCACGCCAACCTGCTTAGGGTTTCACCTTACACGATGATGACTCTGCGACCTCTGCTGACGCTTGTGTTAGCCTCTGCTTTTCTGCTTGGCGGCTGTTCCCGTCATTCTACCGATACATCCGCACAGAACGATACGCAGGTCAGCGATGGGAGCATGGGCGATCAGCCCGATCTCATTCCAGTCGTGGCGGCGTTGCACGATCAGATGCACACCTGGCACGGCACGCAATATCAGTGGGGCGGTACCGAACTTTCCGGCGTCGACTGCTCAGGTTTTGTCTGGCGAACCCTGAAAGACCGCTTCAACCTGCCGATGGATCGCGTTACCACCACGGAACTGTTGAAGATGGGCAAACGCATCGCCCCGCGCGATCTGCAGCCGGGCGATTTGGTTTTTTTCCGCATCAAGGGCGGTATGCATGTCGGCTTCTATGACACTGACCAGCACTTCTTCCATGCTTCGGTCAGTCAGGGGGTCGTGCGTTCCGCGCTCGACAATCCTTACTGGCAAAAAGTCTTTTACCAGGCGCGGCGACTGCCGAAAGAGTATAACGCGCAGATTACCCTTAATAAGGGCAGCGGCTTAGCGCTGGCACGTCAGTAACCGCGCCGTCGCGATGAGCGATTCAGTGGTAAAAAGCCCGCCTGTTGGCGGGCTTTTTAATTAGTGACGAATGGCGCAGCCGCACTGGCCCATTTCGCCCAGTACCGCTTTGCCCTGATGAGAGTGGCGCACGCGCAGTTCACCGCGACGCCAGGCACCATCTTCCTCTGCGCGATTAAGCAGCAGGCGATTAAGCGCTTCCGTAACCAGCAACGCGCGCGGCTGCGCCCAGGTGGTCAGATGCCACGTCGATGCGCTCGCCTCGTCGCTGTCGCCGAATCCGGTAACGGCGACGTGCGCGCCCTGACCAAAATCGCGCACCGCCTGCAATGCGCCAAACGCCAGCAGATCGTTATCGCAGAACAGCGCCTGAATACGCTCCGCTGCGCGGGCGCGCTTCAGATAGTGCATCATCGCCTGATAGCCGCTGTCGCGGTCATCTCCCGACCCCGCTGCGGTTAAGTGCTGATCCACCGTTTTGCCCGCCGCAGCCAGGGCGCTGCTGAAGCCGTCAATGCGCGCAGGATCGGCGCAGGTCGCCTGTTGCAGATAGCCGAAACGCTGGTGGCCCTGCGCCAGCAGAAGCTGACCCATTTCCGCGCCGGCGGCGAAGCCATCCAGATTCAACTCGTCCAGCGCGATAAGCGGAATCTGCCCGGCGGCGGCGCAAAACGCAGCGCTGAAGCGACCGGAAAGGTGAATCGCGGCGCTCAGCAGCGGTGCCAGCTGCCGCGCGCGATCGTCCGCTGCGGCGTCGACCAGCAGCGCCGCGCAGCCGCGCGCGTTAAGCTGCCGGTTAACTTCCTGCAGCAGCGCCGCCGTCTGCGGATGGCTGAAATCCGTGCTCAGCACGCCGACTGTTTTACAGGTGTTGTTATACATTCAGAAGACCCTGTTAAGGTGAGTAGAGGTCTCTGTACCATAAAGGAAATCGCCCGGGTTTCACAATGCCTCTGCGCGCGCCAGCTGCAGTTCGCGCATGCCCAGCGTGCGGGTCGCCAGCACCGATTGCTGGGCGAACAGGCTCGCCTGCTCAACGGCTTTATTGAGCGGCACCCCGTCCAGCAGGCCGGCGGTCAGTTCAGCGGTAAAGAGATCGCCGGTGCCTTTGGGCGGGTTGTCGTAATGGGGATGCTCGGTGATAAAGGTCTCTTTCGCCGTCACGCAGAACACCTGCATGCTGCGACGCGCCTCATCGCGCGTGGCGCTGGTCACCACCACCCATTCGGTGCGCGCGCCGAGCAGCGAGCGCGCGGCGTCAATAATCTCCGTGTCGCTCTCCAGCTGCACGCCGCACAGGCAGCCCAGCTCAAAGCGGTTGGGCGTCAGCCCTGTCGCCAGCGGCGCAAGCTGTTCACGATAGTGCGTCGCCAGCTGCGGATCGACATAGAACCCGCTGTCGTCATCGCCCAGCACCGGATCGATAATCACCGGCATCTGGGGATTTTTCTCGCGCATCAGCCGCAGCCAGCGCGCCAGCGTCACCGCCTTATCGGTCGATTTCAGATAACCCAGCACGACGGCGCGCGCGGCGCTGTCGAGGTTGCGCTCCGCCAGCGCGGTCAGGTAGCCCTCGAACCAGGGCTGAGGGATCTCGCCGCCGTAGCAGCTGGCGTAGTGGGGCGTATTGCTCAGCAGCACCGTAGGCACCGCCACCACCTGTAACCCATGGCGACGCAGCGCGGGCACGGCGATGCTGTTGCCGACGCTGCCATAAACAACCTGAGACTGAACAGAGATAACATCGATAATTTCGCCGCCCGCGGCGTCGGATACCTGAAACATACTGCTCTCCTTGTTAGCACTCCATTGCCCCAGTATACAGCGCTTGCAGCGGGTTGCGGCGAGCGCCTGTTTCGTCGGGAGGCACGCTTTTTCTGCCGCTTCCCTTAATGCTGACAGCTCGGGTATGACGGGGGATAGCGACAGGGGAAGGGCCGCGGCGAAAACAGGATAATCGGCTGCGGATACGCAAAAAATGCCGCACAACTGGCAAATATGACAAGGCCGACTACACTTAATCGCGACGATGTTTTCAGTCAGGTTGATATGTCTGTGAAGGTTTTAAAACGTAGTGGCGTTCTATCCGAATTTTTTTGCTGGTATCCGCAGTTTTTGCCCTGCACGTTAACCCATGCTCAGCCGTTCCGGCTGTCTGGTCCGCAGACAATCACCCTCGCTAAAACATCTTACTTTCTATGGCGCGTTGACGAGCCAGGCCTCTGACCTGACAAGCCGCGAATCGGACGCGCCCGAATCAACAACAGGAGAAGACACGTGACCCAAGCGGCGAATGAACATGCCTCGCTTCCTGCGCTAAGCGGCGGTCTTTATGCCTTCTTTTTTGACGTAGACGGCACCCTTGCCGCTATTCAGCCGCAGCCTGACGCGGTTTTCATTCCGGAAAACGTACGTCAGCAGCTGCAACAGCTGTCATCCCTTTGTCACGGCGCGCTGGCGCTGGTATCGGGCCGACCGATTGCGCAGCTCGACGCGCTGGCCGCGCCCCTTATCGCGCCCGCTGCAGGCGTACACGGCGCTGAGCGTCGCGATGCGCAGGGCGAGCTGCACCAAATCAGTCTGGAGCCGGAAGTCGCCGAGGCGTTGCAGCAGCAGTTGCAAGAGGCGATGGCACGCTGGCCAGGCACACTACTCGAGGCTAAGGGTATGGCCTTCGCGCTGCATTACCGTCAGGCGATGCAGCATGAGCAGGATGTACTCGACCTGGCCGAACAGGTCGTGAAGCGCTTCCCGGCACTGACGCTTCAGCCGGGAAAATGCGTCGTGGAGATAAAACCGCAGGGAGTAGATAAAGGCGAAGCCGTACGCGCCTTTATGCGCGAAGCGCCTTTTACCGGTCGAATCCCGGTATTTGTCGGAGACGATCTGACGGATGAGAAAGGATTTATCGCTGTAAACGCCATGCAGGGCATTTCCGTAAAGGTTGGACAAGGTTCCAGTCAGGCGCGCTATCGACTGTCAGACGTCGAGGCGGTTTATGCGTGGCTGGAGCGATTACTATTACAAATAAAACAAGACAACGTCGGTAAGGAGTAAAGGTTATGGGTCGTTTAGTGGTCGTATCTAACCGAGTAGCCATTCCTGATGGGAAAAAAGCCAGCGCAGGCGGCCTCGCCGTCGGCATTCTTGACGCGCTCAAAACCACCGGAGGATTGTGGTTTGGCTGGAACGGGGAAATCAGCGAATTTTCCGGAGAAGAGGAAGACGAACTTGTACAGGCAGAACATGACGGCATCTCCTACGCCGCGCTGCCGCTGAGCCAGAACGATTACGATCTCTACTACTGTCAGTTCTCCAATACCGTAATCTGGCCCGCGTTCCACTACCGTCTCGATCTGGTGCAGTTCCAGCGCGAAGCCTGGGACGGCTACTGCCGCGTCAATGAGATGCTGGCACAGCGCCTGAAGCCGCTGATTAAGCCGGACGACACCCTGTGGATCCACGATTATCATCTGCTGCCGTTCGCTGCTGCGCTGCGTAAGCAGGGCATTAATAACCGCATTGGCTTCTTCCTGCACATTCCGTTCCCAACGCCGGAAATTTTCAACGCGCTGCCTCCGCATAAAGAGCTGCTCGAGATGCTGTGCGAATACGATTTGCTGGGTTTCCAGACGGAATCGGATCGTGTGGCTTTCCTCGACTGTCTGAGCCAGCTGACGCAGCTGCAGAATAAAGGCGAGAAGAAGCACCGCGCCTTCGGCAATACCTTTATGACCGAGGTCTATCCTATCGGTATCGAGCCGGACAGCATCAAAGAGATGGCCGAAGGTCCGCTGCCGCCCAAAATGGCGGCGATGAAACGCGAACTGGGCGATGCGAAAAATATCATTGCCTGTGAGCGCCTCGACTATTCGAAAGGGCTGCCGGAGCGTTTCCTGGCGTATGAAGCGCTGCTGGAAAACTTCCCGGAACATCGCGGCAAAATCCGCTATTCGCAGATTGCGCCGACCTCGCGCGGAGATGTGCAGGCCTATCAGGATATTCGTCATCAGCTGGAAACCGAGGCGGGGCGCATCAACGGTAAGTTCGGCACGCTGGGCTGGACGCCGCTCTACTACCTCAATCAGCACTTTGACCGTCGTCTGCTGATGAAGATCTTCCGCCTGACCGACGTCGGGCTGGTAACGCCGTTGCGCGACGGCATGAATCTGGTGGCAAAAGAGTATATCGCCGCGCAGGACCCGGACGATCCGGGCGTGCTGGTACTGTCGCGTTTTGCCGGTGCCGCCAACGAGCTGACTTCGGCGCTGATCGTCAACCCATACGATCGCGACGAAGTGGCAGCGGCCTTGAACAAGGCGCTGACCATGCCGCGTACAGAGCGTATTTCGCGCTACAACGATATGATGACGGTTCTGCGTAAGAATGATATTACGCACTGGCGTGAGAGCTTCCTGAAAGATTTGTGGGCTATTCCGCCGCGTAGCGAAGATCACAGTACAGTCAATAAAGTGGCGACCTTCCCTAAACTCGCCTGATTGTCACGGCGGCCTGTCGATACGGGCCGCCGTTTGTTCTTTATCCCGTTACCGCCTCATTCTCTCCAGCCTCGCTAAAGCATCCCTTTATCGCTAAACCCCGACACAGAGCGGCATTTGTTGCTTTATCCATCATTCATGCAAAAAAACGCTTTTTTTGTACACGCAGGCCTAAAGTCTGGCGGCGAGATGCCGATAGTTGGAAGTCATAAAAGTGTCAAATCCGCCATTCATTCATATCTCTAATGTAACCCCTTGTTACATCTACTGTCCCCGGCTTTACGTCCATTGTTAAGCGTTAACGATTCGTTGCTGAAATGCGCCGGTTCTTCGCTGCCTCTCTTTACGCTTCGTTTACTCACCACAGGAAATATTTGCCCTAAGTGATTAATTTTCAAATAGTTGGTGACCGCCTTTTTTAGAGTTTTGTGCTGCCGTACAGGTTCGATCTGGCTGCTTATAGGGTGGTAAGCGCAATGTTAAAGATAATAGATCGTCTGAGCCGCCACCCAAGGGATACATTCTGTTCATAAGGGGAATAAGCCCATTTCTAGGACGAAATATAAGTGAAATAAAGCAAAATTGAACAAAAAACAGACAAAGTAAAAGCGGAACTGAAGGGTTGGGGAAAAAATTTGCCTTAAAAGTGTGATGTAGATCACACTTTATCTAAAATTTCACATTCCTGTCGTTGTATGTGCAAATCAGACGGGATAGATTTGCGTTGTTTTAGGAATAGTCTTAAAGAAATGTAAAGAGACGTCACGGAAGAGCGCAATAATTTAAAAAAGAATGGCCCTGGGGTTTTGACTAACGCTGTAAATATGTCGCTAAAGACATAAAGCAGACTTCAGAGTACGTTTGGTTTTTGGCTGTAAATTTTTGCCATCTTTAGATTTAACAACCAGCAACCCGAAGCGCAGAGGGTTTTTTCTGCGATGCTCTAACGTCGCGTCTGTCAGGATGGAAAAAATGGGTACATCTGATTTACTCAAACATATTTATGATATCAACCTGTCTTATTTACTGCTTGCACAGCGATTAATTAACCAGGAAAAAGCTTCTGCAATGTTTCGCCTCGGAATTGATGAAGAGATGGCTAACGCATTGTCGCAATTAACTCTGCCTGAAATGGTAAAGTTAGCGGAAACCAATCAGTTGGTTTGTCAGTTTCGCTTTAACGATCACAACATTATTAATCGACTGACGCAGGAATCCCGCGTGGATGATTTACAACAAATCCACACCGGAATTTTATTATCCAGCCGTTTGCTGCGTAATGTTTCTAAAGAAGAAGCGCCGGCGAAAAAGAGGGCGATGTAAATGTCAGAGAAAAGCATTGTCCAGGAAGCGCGCGATATTCAGCTCGCCATGGAATTAATTTCGCTGGGCGCACGTTTGCAAATGCTGGAAAGCGAAACTCAGTTAAGCCGTGGCCGTCTGATTAAACTTTATAAAGAGCTGCGCGGCAGCCCGCCGCCGAAAGGCATGCTGCCGTTCTCTACCGACTGGTTTATGACGTGGGAGCAAAATATTCACGCTTCTATGTTCTGCAACGCCTGGCAGTTTATGCTGAAAACCGGCATGGCAACCGGCGTCGATGCGGTGATTAAAGCTTACCGCCTCTATCTTGAGCAGTGTCCGCAATCGGACGAGGGCCCGCTGTTGGCGCTGACGCGCGCCTGGACCCTGGTGCGATTCGTTGAAAGTGGCATGCTGGAACTGGATGACTGCAAAAGCTGCAAAGGCAGTTTTATCAATCATGCGCATCAGCCGGTCGGCAGCTTTGTCTGCAGCCTGTGCCAGCCGCCATCACGTGCGGTAAAAAGACGTAAACTTTCTGCAGATTCTGCCGATACCTTTCCACAACTGCTGGATGAACAGGTTAAACACGCCGTTTAAGTTTGTTCGCATCGTGGAAAGTCATCCAGCAGCGGGTATCCCCCGCTGCTTTTTTTTTGCCCACGATTTGAATAACGCCTGCGGCTCTCTGGCTTAACTTCCACCAACACGTTACGGACGTAAGGATGTTTTTGTGCTGATCTTATTGGGTTATATCGTTGTTGTCGCATCCGTGTTGGGCGGATATATGTTGGTGGGCGGCCATCTCGGCGCGCTTTATCAGCCTTCCGAGCTGTTAATTATCGGCGGTGCTGCTGCTGGCGCTTTTTTAGTCGGCAATAACGGCAAGTCGATTAAAAAGACATTAAAATCGCTGCCGAAGCTGATGCGCGGCTCGAAATACAACAAAGCTCTCTATATGGATTTGATGGCGCTGCTTTATCGCCTGATGGCCAAATCGCGCCAGCAAGGCATGCTGTCGCTGGAGCGCGATATTGAAGATCCGGCACAAAGCGAAATCTTTGCTAATTATCCGCGTATTCTCGCCGATAAACAGCTAGTGGATTTTATTACCGATTATTTGCGTCTGATGGTCAGCGGCAACATGAACGCCTTTGAGATTGAGGCGCTGATGGATGAAGAGATCGAGACCTACGAACACGAATGCGAAGCGCCAGCGCAAAGTTTAGCTGCGGTTGGCGACGGTCTGCCCGCCTTCGGCATCGTGGCGGCGGTCATGGGCGTGGTGCACGCGCTGGCCTCCGCCGATCGTCCGGCCGCTGAGCTGGGCGCGCTGGTAGCGCACGCGATGGTCGGGACATTCCTCGGCATCCTGCTGGCGTACGGCTTTATTTCGCCGCTGGCGTCGGTACTGCGCCAGAAGTGCGCTGAGACCACCAAGATGATGCAGTGCATTAAGGTCACGCTGCTCTCCAGTCTCAATGGCTATGCGCCGCAGATTGCGGTGGAGTTTGGTCGTAAGACGCTTTATTCCACCGAGCGCCCGTCATTCAGCGAACTGGAAGAGCACGTACGCAACGCAAAAAATCCGGCTAAACAGACTTCGGACGAAAATGCATGAAGCACGGCAACCGCCCCATAGTGGTGATCAAAAAGCGCAAGCATAAAGGCCACGAAGGCGGCCATGGCTCGTGGAAGATCGCCTACGCCGACTTTATGACGGCGATGATGGCCTTCTTTATGGTGATGTGGCTGATCTCCATCTCCAGTCCGCAGGAGCTGGTGCAGATTGCCGAATATTTTAAAACGCCGCTGAAGGTCGCGCTGACCGGCGGCAAGCGCAGTAGCGACAGCGACAGCCCAATCCCGGGCGGCGGCGATGACGCCACCCGTATCCAGGGCGAAGTAAAAAAGGTCGTCAATATGGATGAGCAGAAGCGCAAGCTGGATGACATTCGCCTGAATCGCCTGCGTGAAAAGCTGGATCAGTTGATTGAGGCGGACCCGCGTCTGAAGGCGCTGCGCCCGCATCTGATTATTAACATGGTGGACGAGGGGCTGCGCATCCAGATTATCGACAGCCAGAACCGGCCGATGTTTAAGACCGGCAGCGCGGAAGTCGAACCCTATATGCGCGATATCCTGCGCGGCATCGCGCCGCTGCTAAACGATATTCCCAACCGCATCAGCCTGGCGGGCCATACCGACGATTTTCAGTACGCAAATGGCGACCGCGGCTACAGCAACTGGGAGCTTTCAGCCGATCGCGCCAACGCCTCGCGCCGCGAACTGGTGCTGGGCGGCCTCGACGGCGGCAAAGTGCTGCGCGTGGTGGGCATGGCCGACACCATGAAACTGAAAAACCGCGGCGGCAACGATGCCGTTAACCGCCGCATCAGCCTGCTGGTGTTGAACCACGACACTGAAGCAGCAATTGAAAAAGAGAACGCCGAGAGCGACGCCGTACAGGTGAGCGATCCGGCGGCCATTGAAAAGATTACCGCGCCGCCTGTGCCGCAAAGCAGCAGCCCGGTAAACACAGCAGCCCCCTCACAGCCGAGGTGATCCCGTGAGCATGGACATCAGCGATTTTTACCAGACGTTTTTCGATGAGGCCGATGAGCTATTAGCTGATATGGAGCAGCATCTGCTGGGGCTCGATCCCCAGGAGCCAGACTCCGAGCAGCTTAATGCCATCTTCCGCGCCGCCCACTCGATAAAGGGCGGAGCCGGAACCTTCGGTTTTACGGTATTACAGGAAACCACCCACATTCTGGAAAACATTCTGGATGGTGCTCGTCGCGGCGAGATGCAGCTCAGCACCGACATCATCAACCTGTTTTTGGAAACTAAAGATATTATGCAGGAACAGCTCGATGCCTATAAAACCGCGCAGGAGCCGAACGCGGAAAGCTTTAACTACATCTGCGAAGCGCTGCGCCAGCTGGCGTTAGAAGCGAAAGGCCTGCCGGTCGCGACACCTGCCGCCGCGCCTGCTGCAGCTGCCGCGCCAGAAGCGCCGGCCAGCAGCGGCCTGCGCGTGCAGCTGGTCAACCTCAAAGAGAAAGAGGTCGACCTGATGCTGGAAGAGCTGAGCAATCTCGGCAGCTTAAGCAACGTGGTGAAGGGCAACGACTCTCTCGAAGCGACTATCGACGGCGTCGGTAAAGACGACATCGTGGCGGTACTCTGCTTCGTTATCGAAGAAGGGCAGATCCGCTTCCCGCAAGCGGACGCCGCTGAAGCCGCGCCGGTCGCTGAACCTGCGCCGGTCGCTCCTGCGCCGGTCGTTGAAGCCGCGCCGGTTCAGAGCGCCAGCGTCAGCGAACTGCCGGTTGCGAAGCGCGAAGCCAAACGCGCCGCCGCGCCAGCGAAAAGCAGCGAATCGAGCAGCATCCGCGTCGCAGTGGAAAAGGTTGATCAGCTGATTAACCTGGTCGGCGAACTGGTTATTACCCAGTCAATGCTGGCGCAGCGCTCCGGCGAACTCGATCCGGTCGCTCACGGCGATCTGCTGAACAGCATGGGCCAGCTGGAGCGCAACGCGCGCGATCTGCAGGAATCGGTTATGTCGATTCGTATGATGCCGATGGAGTATGTATTCAGCCGCTTCCCGCGTCTGGTGCGCGATCTGGCGAGCAAGCTGGGCAAAGAGGTGGAACTGACGCTGCTCGGCAGCTCGACCGAACTCGATAAGAGCCTGATCGAACGTATTATCGACCCCTTAACGCACCTGGTGCGCAACAGTCTGGATCACGGCATCGAGTCGCCGGAAAAACGTCTGGCGGCGGGCAAAGTGGCGACCGGCAATCTGACGCTGTCGGCGGAACATCAGGGCGGCAACATCTGTATCGAAGTCTCTGACGACGGCGCTGGCCTGAACCGCGAGCGCATCCTTGCCAAAGCGCTCTCGTCTGGCCTGCCGGTCAGCGAAAACATGAGCGACGAAGAGGTCGGTATGCTGATCTTCGCGCCGGGCTTCTCAACCGCTGAACAGGTTACCGACGTATCGGGCCGCGGCGTTGGTATGGATGTGGTAAAGCGAAACATTCAGGAGATGGGCGGCCATGTGGAAATTGCCTCGAAGCAGGGCAAAGGCACCACTATCCGTATCCTGCTGCCGCTGACGCTGGCGATCCTCGACGGTATGTCAGTACGCGTCGCGGACGAAGTCTTTATCCTGCCGCTCAACGCGGTAATGGAATCTCTGCAGCCGCGCAGCGAAGAGCTGAAGCCGCTGGCGGGCGGCGAGTGCGTGCTGGAAGTGCGCGGCGAATACCTGCCGCTGGTCGAGCTGTGGAATGTGTTTGACGTCCAGGGCGCGAAAACCGAAGCGACGCAAGGTATCGTCGTTATTCTGCAGAGCGCGGGCAAGCGTTACGCGCTGCTGGTCGATCAGCTCATTGGCCAGCACCAGGTCGTCGTGAAAAACCTGGAGAGCAACTATCGCAAGGTGCCTGGCATCTCCGCCGCCACCATCCTCGGCGACGGCAGCGTCGCGCTGATCGTTGACGTGTCGGCGCTGCAATCGCTCAACCGTGAAAAACGTGTGGCCGGCGCGGCCGCCTGACTGATAACAAAAGGGTAGAAAAATGACTGGAATGGCAACCGTGACCAAAATCGCCGGCGAAACCGTCGGCCAGGAGTTCCTGGTATTTACGCTGGGAGACGAAGAGTACGGAATCGATATTCTTAAGGTGCAGGAGATCCGTGGCTACGATCAGGTCACGCGCATCGCCAATACGCCGGAATTTATTAAAGGCGTCACCAATCTGCGCGGCGTTATCGTGCCGATTATCGACCTGCGCGTGAAGTTTTCCCAGCCGGACGTCGAGTACAACGATAACACCGTGGTTATCGTGCTGAATCTGGTACAGCGCGTGGTCGGCATTGTGGTAGACGGCGTCTCTGACGTGCTGTCGCTGACGCAGGATCAGATCCGTCCTGCGCCGGAGTTCGCCGTCACCATGTCTACCGAATACCTGACCGGTCTCGGCGCGCTCGGCGAGCGTATGCTGATTCTGGTGGATATCGAGAAGCTGCTGAGCAGCGAAGAGATGGCGCTGATGGATACGCTGCGCAGCGCGTAAGCCTCTTTTCACAGGCCGGGGTGAAACCGGCCTGTGATTATTTATCTTTGGAATCAAACAGAAACATATTTTATTTATCCTTAGCGCGCTAAATATATCCCGCTCCCCGCCGATACCTTTATTGCTTTATCTTCTACTTTCCCAGGGCTCCTTATGTTAACCAAAATTCGCGTAGTCACCAGTTTATTACTGGTTTTACTGATGTTTGGCCTGTTCCAGGCTTTTTCAGGAGCAGTGTTCTTCTCTGCATTAAGCGATGATAAAACCAGCTTTAACGTATCGCAGCTTGCCAGCAAAAACCTTCAGGCGCTTAACGACGCCTATATGAGCCTCAACCAGAGCCGCGTAGTGCTGACGCGTATCCAGCTGCGCATCGCCAGCAGTAAGGTGGATGGCAAAGCGCCGGATATCGCGTCGCTGTTTACCGACAGTCAGAACTTCCAGCAAACGGCAGCCAAAAACTTCGAGCTGTTCAAAGCGACGCCGGACACGCCGGGACAGGATGCGGCGCTCAATAACCGTCTGATGGACGCCTATGGCGCCTATGCGAGCGCGCTGGCGCAAATGCAGACGGCGCTGGAAGCTAATAACCTCGCCGAAGCGGGCACGGTGCCGGTCGCGCCTAACCAGAACGCATTCCTTAAGGTCTACACCGAATGGCGCGCCAACCAGGCGCACCTCTCCGAGCTGGGCGTAGAGAAAAATGCCAGCGCCTACACGCGCATGCTCTGGATCCTCGGCACCATCATGGCGCTGGTGGTAGTGGTTATCGTGCTGTGCTGGATTGGCCTGCGTCGCGTGCTGATCAACCCGCTGAACGCTAATATCGCCCACATTCAGCAGATTGCGCAGGGCGACCTGACCCAGTCGATTGTGGTGGAAGGGCGCAACGAAATGAGCCAGCTGGCCGCCAGCCTGCATGAGATGCAGCAGGCGCTGGTGAGTACCGTCAGCAACGTGCGCGACGGCTCCGATGCCATCTTTACCGGCGCCAGCGAAATCTCTGCGGGCAACAACGATCTCTCTGCCCGCACCGAAGAGCAGGCGGCGTCGCTGGAGCAGACCGCCGCCAGCATGGAGCAGCTGACCGCTACCGTGAAGCAGAACGC
>NZ_RYDU01000021.1:0-56080 GCF_003970755.1 Pantoea sp. YU22
AACAGATGTCACCGACAGAATATGAAAACCAGTATTATCAACGGCTCGGAAGTGTCTAGATTATCCGTGGCGATTCAGTTCGAGGTCTGTGCAATGAAGAATCTAAAGGTTGCACGGTGTCCAGGTCTGGTACTGGCACCTACCTGATCAAGGGCGCTGTTGGCCTGGCTAAAGACCTGTGGTCAGTGATGGATTGTGGTAATGGTCAGGGTCGAATAATTGCTCTGGCTGAAGCAGAGGAAACAGCAGAGGGTGTGGTAGTACATTGCTACAAGCAAAAATACACGCTTACTGAGGATGGAGATTTGACTGTTGGCAAGGGGGCGCTGATTGATATCCCGGACGAAACGTGGATTGACGTTCGTCTGGAAATGCCGGCTGATTCTGCTTACAACCAACGCCAGCAAGAAGTGGCTTCACAGATGAATGAACAACACAATGAAAGTGCTACATCCTAAAAAAGCCCCGGCGACGGGGCAGAGGTATACCGCGCCGATCTGAGCAGGCTACGGGTTTCGTTAGATCCAGTGCTTATACCAGGCTAGACCGACAACAAGAGCCGCTACAACGATGATATTGATTATCACAACAACGCGTGGCGAGACATCCATGACGATATCCTCCTGTTAAAGGCAATCATCAGAGGTTAGCACCTGTGAGACAGATTTGGGACACGCAAAGGTTTGTGACCTTTACCAAGCCTTTGCATGTTTTCGCATCGTGGGACGTGTGAGCGCGGCAGAATGCGGTAAGTTACTGTGTTAAAAGGTGGCTCTAGGAACTTCTAAGCCGTAGGTCACAGGTTCGAATCCTGTAGGGCGTGCCATTTTTTCTTCCATTAATTCCTTCTGAAGTCTGTCAGATCCCTTAAAAAAGCGTAACGAAATCAGCACCGCTGAGGTTTCCTCCTGTCCGGAGGAGAGGGAGCAAAACAGCATCGGGATTTTCCAAAAATGTATATCATCTGGTGGACGACATCTTTCTGGTCCGGCAGGAAAAGTGTTGGTAAAGCGATGCTGGCAGCCCTGCAGCAGAATATTGCCAGGCTCGCCACAGCAAAAGCGAGTCTGCTAGCTATTTCCGGCAAGAGTGGCTGCGCGACAGCGCAGAGCGCCGGAGCCAATAAAAATGCAGGGTATCTCTGTTACGACAGGTTTGCTTCCCGGTCAACCGGTTCAGGGCCGCGGAATGCCCGGCGCCATTCGCTGGGGCTGATGCTGAACCTCGCCTTAAAGCTCTAACGAAATGAGACTGGCGACTGAAATCCGGTCATCCCGGACACTTTTTCGATACTGTGATCCGTCGTCTCCAGCAGCTCCTGGCTTCGCTGAAGCCGCTCTGCGTTAATCCAGTCTCCCAGCGTGGTTCCCGTGGCCTTCAGGAAGTGACGGGTCAGCGTTCGTCGGCTCATGCTGACAAATCCGGCCAGCGAGTCGAGGTCGTGTGGCTTGTCCAGATTGCGGCGCAGGTAATCCATTAATTCATTCATTTTACTGTCCCGTGTGGAGCCCGGAACCGGACGCTCTATAAACTGGGCCTGCCCGCCTTCACGATAAGGAGGAACAACCATCCTTCTTGCCACCCGGTTGGCAACGGCCGAACCGTAATGGTCGCGGATAATGTTCAGACAGCAGTCAATACCGGCTGCCGTTCCGGCAGAGGTGATGAGCCGCTCATCGCTGGTATAAAGCGAGTTACTGTCCAGGTGAACGGCAGGAAAGCGTGCAGTAAAGTCCTTTTCATACTCCCAGTGTGTGGCGGCGCGGCGCTCATTGAGCAGGCCCGAGTAAGCGAGCACATAGGTGCCCAGACAGAGGCCCACCACTTCCGCACCGCGCTGCCAGGCGCTTATCAGCTTATCAAGCAGGGCCTGAGAGGGTTTTTCATCAGGGTTATTCCAGTACGGCACGATGATAATATCTGCAGCGTCAAGTCGTTCCAGACCGTGCTCTACATTGATAGACAGGCCGATATCCGACTGGACAATACCCGCTTTTTCCGCGCAGATTTCGAGGCAGAACAAATCAGGTTCCGGCATTGATGACCCGAAAAGGATACAGGGCACTGAAAAGTGAAACGGGCTGAATCCAGCCGTGGCGATCACGGCAACTGTCAGAGCAGACATAATGTTTACCTTTCCGTCAATGATTGCCACCAGAGCACCAGTGGCTGACAGGCTGATTTTAAACGGCCACGTTGGCCGTCAGCCGGTCGTTATAACGTTTTCCTTACTCAGGTAACAAGGCCGGTCAGAAAGCGAGAGTCTCGCCATCTGCCGGAATAAGCACCTGACTTTCAATACCCTGCTCAAGCGTAAACTCACGCAGCTCCGCACGGGTAAGCAGGCAATGGTTAATCGATTCCATATGTGAGGCAACGATGGTTGCAGAGGGCAGCAACTTAAGCGTGCGCAGCGTGTCCTCTTTACCCATGATAATCGGGCCATAGAGATCGTTAACCGCATAGCCGGTATTCAGCACGACAATGTCTGGCTGGAAGCGTTGCAGATTTTTTGCATAAGGTTTTACCCAGACGGTATCGCCAGCTATATAAAGCGTTTTTTCACCGTAATGCGTAAAGACCAGTCCGCACGCATCCCCCAGTAAAGCACCCCATTCAGCATCGGCGTAGAGCTCATTACTGCCGTGCTGGCCGTCGGTTTTGTAAATCGTCAGACCGTCCACGAAATGATTTTCCTCTTTCAAAACGCGGATATTAAGAAAGCCCTGAGAACGGATCAGTGCCGCATCATTCTCATCCTGCGTGTAAATAAGCATATCTTTAGGCACGGCCTGCTGTGCTGCCTCGTCCCAGTGGTCAGTATGCGTGTGCGTCAGGATCACAGCATCAACGTCCAGCAAACTCTCAACCGCTACGGGCAGGGCCACCATGGGGTTGCGAAGATGCGGGCGCGCATTTCCCGCAAAACCTTCCCAGGCCTCTTTCTCTGCCAGCATAGGATCGATAAGGAATGTCTTACCGGCATATTCCAGTACGAGAGTGGCATTACGGACTTGTGTTAGCTTCATTTCTTACTCCATTAATTCGTCAGGTTTTAAGCCACAGCCTGCCGCGACCTGTCAGCGAGCAGGTGGCTGCGAGTGGATTTACTGTAAGAGGTGAAGCCAGAAAGCCGTGACAGGCTCCGGGGTCATTAGTCGATGAAATCAGGTCAACTTAACGCGATCGGGCGGACAGTCGCGATAACGCTGCTGCCCGTCATCCTGACCGGTTCTGTTGGAGGAGGGCGGGGTGTTTGATGCCAGTGTCCGCTCTGTGCTAAAAGCGGACGTTTGCAGCATAAATTTAAACTAGTTAATGGAAGGCAGTTTAAAGTCTGATAACCGGCAAAAGGAGATACTGTTAATTATCGGAACGCTATACCGTAGTAAGCAGACTGCCTTTAATATAACTATCTTATTTTTGCGGAAACAATTTTATCATCTGCTTTCCAGATGCGATATTTAACCTCAATGTTATCGGGAGTATAAACGACAACTGGTAGCTTACTGTTATAACTCAACATGCCATTCGCACCGAGACTGGCCCCCACGAATTTTTTTTCCTTCTTCTGTTCTGGACAGGCCATCATAGTAGAGACGTGCATCACGCCTGAATCTGATGTTTTCGCTGTTTCAAACACATAATAAGGGTACCCCCAGCCATCGACTGTTTCGCTCTTCAGCTGGCCCAGAAGCTGATGAGCATTACAGTCAACTTCTAAGGTTTGACCAATCATCAGCTCGACTTTATATAAGTACTCATTCTTAAGCTCAGGCAGCTCTATCACCTGACGACTTATACCCTTTTCCGGCTCTGGATAAGGCGCGATAGCTTTCAAAGATTGCTGCTGAGCGGAAGCGCTAGCCGAAAGGCAACCGACAGACATCAGCAAACATAGAGCCCACGAGGAATTTCTGGTCATTAAGTGTGTCCTTGAGTCCATTTCAATAATATAAATAGCTAACAAAATGGTGAAAGTTAGCGTTAAGCGCTGCGATTTTATTTAAAGTTAGTGGTTACTGTCATCCGACAGATCGATAGCGGCATCCAGGTTCTGTAAAAAATAATTTACATTATCTTTGTATGGGTTTACGTGCGCGAACCCTCCTAAAAGCGTCATCTGTCACAGGGGTGATGATTAGAGGAAACGTTAAAAGAGTTCGAAAAACGTTTATTTAACGTATTTATACCGAACGGTTTGACGCATAGATGTGTGTTTGCCGGAAACGGATATCGATAGCCTTTGTTTGTTAATCAATAGCGGCCAGGTTAAAGAAAACCATCATGTAAGGCGGCAAATAATTTATAGATTCAAGCTGTTAATAAAATTAGCAATATCAGCTTACGAACCGCCACATCGTAACACCTCCGGCGTTTCGGGATGACCGGATAAAAAACAATGGTGGCGGCATGTTATACCCGCATAAAATATGCAGCAGCGCTGGCAGCGAATAACGATATTCACCGCTACAGCGCGCTTAAGGCTGACTTTATTGAATATCATTCGACGCTGGTCCTGACTGACGCAGGCGGCCACCGCAAATCTGACAATCCAGCTTCACCGCCTTAAATCACTCAAATCAGAGCTGCGCATCAAGAAAAGCGCAAAGCCTCTCCAGGAAAATGTCTGGTACTTCTTCATGGGGCGAATGCCCGCAAGGTAGCGCCTCGCCGGTTACCTGCTGCGCTTTATCACGCCACGTCGCCACCACATCATAGAGTTCGCCGACCGTTCCTTTTTCGCCCCACAGCAGCAGTAGCGGGCAAGCGATTCTTTTCTCACTGTCTGCCGCGTCGTCTTCCAGATCTAGGGTGGCGGCGGCGCGGTAATCTTCACACACCGCGTGTATCATCTCTGGCTGCTGATAGCAGCGCAGATAGTCGTTGAAGACCGCTTCTGAAGTGGCACCAGCGGTTTTTAGCTGGCCTTCGATATGTTTTTTCAGGAAAAAACCGGGATCGTTCGCAATCATGGTTTCAGGCAGCGGCCAGGGCTGAATCAGAAAAAACCACCAGAAATAGCGGGTAGCGAACGCTTTATTGGTCAGCGCATACATGGTCGCCGTAGGCGCGATATCCACGAATACGCAGCAGCTCACCTTGTCGGGGTGATCCAGCGCCAGCCGGTGGCCAACCCGACCTCCGCGATCGTGGCCGACGAAAGCCACCTGCTTATAGTCCAGCGCCTCGATCAGCAGGCTGATATCTTCCGCCATGACGCGCTTAGAGTAGGGGCGGTGCTGCTCGTCGCTGGTGGGCTTGTCGCTGTCGCCATAACCTCTCAGATCGGGCAGTATCACGCGGTACTTTTCTGCCAGCTGCGGGGCAATCTTACGCCAGGTAATATGGTTCTGAGGATGGCCATGAAGCAACAGCAGCGGCTTGCCCGAGCCGCCCGTGGCGACGCGCAGCCTGATGCCGTTAGCAAGGGTAATATCCTGTAGTCTGAAACCTGGAATGAAAGGCGACTCACCGTGTTCAACTATAGGGTTCATGGTTTTCTCCTCGATGTATTGAGACAGGGTCACTATCACCGGCATAGCGCGAGGCTATTTCCTGTGCCAGTTTTCCTGCCTCAGACTCTCTGAAAAAGCGACTTGCGCAGTCAGCCTGAGGATCCGCATGCATGGAGCCTGCATTGGTCAATATAGCCACGGCACAGTCGCTGTGCTGATACCACCATACGCATGCGCTAAAACCCAGAACATTGCCGCCGTGCCCTAATGCCGGGCCGTAGTCTGTTTCGATCCTGAACAGGCTTAACCCCATTTCGCCACTTTCAGCCGGGAGCCAGCGCTGCATCGCCTTCATGCTTTGCAGGTTAAGCAACTGCGCGTTTTTAAGGGCAAGAATAAAGGTCATGATGTCTTGCGCAGTGGAAACGATGCCGCCAGCGGCCCATTCAACAGCGAGGCTGGAGGCAGATACATTTATCAGGTCATAAGGCGCCGGGTGAAAATGCGGGGAAAAACCGGCGTTTTGTATAAAAGCAGCATCCAGCCGGTAATACTTGCCGGCAAGGTTTCCGTTCTTCGCCGGGGAAGCGCCTGCCATACAGGTATTTTTCAGGGACAGCGGCGCCAGAATTCTTTTGCTCAACTCTGCTTCCAGGCTGTTCTGCGTTATTTTCTCAATTAACAATCCCAGCAAGGTGAAGTGGGTATTTGAATAGTGGAAGTTCTCGGCTGGCAGGCTTAACGCTTTTTTGCCCCGGATATAGTCAAGGGGTTCATGCGGCATCCAGCGTCTTTCTGGATTCAGATGCTTTCCGCGCGCATCGGAAATCCAGCCGGGATCATCTTCCCAGCTTGGGATAGCAGCGTAATGGGACAAAAGTTGTCTGGGGGTGGCGGTATCGGCATGGGCAATTCGGGATAAAGCTTTTCGTCGAGCCAGCGCGAGACGGGCGCGTCGAGAGGCAGCAAACCCTCTTCATTTAGCTGAAGAGCTAATACCGCAATAAAGACTTTCGTTATGCTGCCAATGCCGAAAAGCGTTTCTGGCGTGTTTCTGGTGCCGTTTTCTACGTCAGCATAACCAGCGGCTTCATGCCATATTATCTGGCTGCCCTTGCCGATGGCCAGAGATACAGCAGGAAAGCGGGTCCGCGTTTTCTGAAGAAGTAAATCCTGCAACGCGCTTTCGGGTGAAGCCATTTTGCTTCCTTCTGAATAAAGACATTTATGACGCAAAGAGAGAGAACAGCGCGCCACTGGCTTAAGTATGGCTGTTCCTGACATTACAGGTAATCAGCTCAGGCCAGTCGCTCACCGGCTGCAGGCGCTGTAGCCTTTTGATGAGCCTGGCTATGGCCGTAGTCGAGGTACAGGTAATATCAGTAAAGCGTGTTTTTTAATCGTTCCGGCAGCGCCTGATCATAGGCATCGCCATTAATTTCAGACTGGGAAAGCTGATGAAGAATAGAGCCTGGGCTGGGGAGCTGGTCACGCTTGATTTGTACGGCGGGATCCCAGAGCTTTGAGCGAATGATGGCGCGGCTACATTGAAAAAAAACGCTTTCGACCGCAATACGCAAGACCGTTTTAGGCAGTTGATGGTTTACGGCGAACCTGTGGAGTAATTCTGGATCCGTCGTGATCTTCGCCGTGCCGTTCACGCGCAGCGTTTCGCCAATGCCTGGGATAAGAAAAAGAAGCGCAACGCGGTTATCGTGAAGAATATTGCGCAGGCTGTCTATGCGGTTATTGCCTCGCCTGTCGGGCAATAACAGCGTCTTCGCATCTTCAATGACGACAAAGCCCGCCGGATCGCCTCTTGGAGACACATCGAGTCCACCCGGCCCTGAGGTTGCCAGCGCCACAAAGGGCGAGGCTTCGATAAAAGGGCGGTAGGCCGGATGAATATGGTCAGTCTCCTTGGTTAAAGAGGGTTTTGCGACTGCGCCATAAATCCGTTCCAGCTCCGCATCACTCGTAATGAATGTCTGTTCAACAGCCATATCCTCCACCGCCTTCTGTATTCAGGAATACGCTCATCACCTTTATACATGACGGCTGGTGGGGATGCACTTGCACCGCTGAATAGCGGTCGGCTTTACTCAGGCAAAAGCCCGGTCTGCGCATAACGCATCTTGCACATCGCTTCGCTGCCTGAAGCTGCCAGCCCGGTTAAAGGAGACCATCCTTCGCTCTGACGGCGAACGGCGTCTTTACTTCAGTCCGAGTTTGCGGGCCAGACGATGTAGGTTTCCCGGATCGAGTTCCAGCTGACGCGCGGTTCTGGCCCAGACTTTCCCGGTGCTTTCATAGACCTGTTTAATGTACTTATATTGAAACTGACGGGTTGCCTCGCTAAGGCTCGCTAAGGGCAGCGACGGCGCGGTTTCGGTCGGCGCTGAGCGAAGAGCTGTTTCGCCTTTCAGGTTGAAGTGCTGAGGCAGCAAAATGATTTCGCCGCTGCGTGACTCCGCCTGCGCGATGATGACCGCACGATAGATGGCATGCTCCAGCTCGCGCACGTTTCCGGGCCAGCTTGCTGCTTCAAGCATGGCGCTGGTGGTCGGGCTAAGGGCGATGCTGGTCAAACCAAACTTTATCCGGCACTTTTCACAGAAATAGCCGGCAAGCAGCACGATATCGTCGCGCCGCTCCTGCAGCGAGGGCACGAACAGGGGAAAAACGCTTAAGCGGTGATAAAGGTCAGCCCGGAATTTGCCCTCCGTAACTGCTTTGCGCATATCCATGTTGGTCGCCGCGATGATGCGGACATTGACGGTCAGAGCTTTATCCTCTCCCACGCGCTGTAGATCGCCATACTGAAGTACGCGCAGCAGTTTAGCCTGTAGCGAGAGCGGCAGTTCTCCAATCTCATCCAGAAACAACGTTCCTTTATCCGCCAGTTCAAATTTACCTGGCCGATCGTGAATAGCGCCGGTGAAAGCGCCTTTGACGTGGCCAAACAGCTCGCTCTCTGCGACGCTTTCCGGCAGCGCGGCGCAATTAAGGTAAATCAGGGGCTGCGCGGCGCGATGGGAGAGGCGATGGATGGCCTGAGCAATAAGTTCCTTGCCGGTCCCTGTCTCACCCATGATCAATACGCTCAGGTCAGAGGGGGCGACAACGGCGATCTCTTTCTTCAGATGGGCGAGCGGCGCGGACTCACCAATAATCTGCATCTCCTCATTCCCTTCTGGCCGCATATGCTGCGGGATAAAGGAGGAGGGCGGCTTTTCTAACTGCTCAACCAGCAGGGCGTTGTTCAGGGCACCAGCGGTCAGGCTGGCAAGGACGCGCAATTCCTCATCGCTGTAAGTATCAAACTGATGCGCGTCCATGCCGTCCAGGGTCAGGGCACCGATCAGCGTCTGCCCCGAAAAGAGCGGCATGCCGACGCACGCATGAACATGTAATTCGCCCTGTTCGGGGATCAGACCGTCGTAGGGATCGGGCAGATCGTTATCCGCAGGAAAGCGCACAACATCGCCTGCGCGCGCGATCGCTTCCAGCCGTGGATGCGCATCAAGGCTAAACCGGCGGCCCATAACGTCAGGGGCAAGCCCGGCCGTAGCCAGAGGTCTGAACTGCTGATTTTCATAGCGTAACAGGGCGGTAGCGTCACAGCTTAACGCCTGGTGGATGCTTTTTATCATCCGCATAAAGCGGTCACGCTCACGTACGCCGTTCTGAATATCGACAGCCAGCGCCGCCAGGGTTTCAACTGAGAGAGCCATAGTGTCACCTGTACAATAGATGTCTTAATAACAATATTAACTATTGTTATAAATACAGTATGGGCCTTCTCCCTTGATGCAAATCAATTAGTTAAGAAGTGGCACGACATATGCCTGATTAGCTTAATGAATTAAGTTAAGGAGCACAGAAATGTCCAACCATGTAAAGATAAAAGCGCTCAGCGCACAACAGATCAATACCGCCGCGAATGCGCTGCGCTGGGCCGCGTTCGGCGGCAGCCGAGGGCCAGACTTAACCTGTTACCAGCGCGCTCCAGATCGGCTTCATTTCGAAACGGAATATGGCGGACGCAAAGCCTGGGTAGACTTAGATCTTCCCTGTACTCCCTTGTCGCTGCTGATTGCCGGTTCGCTTCTGTTACAGCAGCTTAATACCTGGATTGGGTGAAACCATGACGCATCTGGATGAAGTAATGACAGCGGTCGATACCGCCATCGCGAATAATATTATTCGCGAGATGAACGTGCTGCTGTGCGAACTCAGCGAGGATAGCAGGCTCACGCGCGAGGAGCGCTTTACCCAGCAGCAGCGCCTGCGCGCTGCGGTTTTCCGGCACAGTACAGAGAAAAAAGAGCTGGCCGAACAGCGCCGTAACTGGCTGACTCGCGGCGGCATTATCAGTTAAAGAAGGATCACAACCTGCCCTGATCGAGATAAGCCCGCTACGGCGGGCTTTTTTATGTGCTGAGTAGTGTCTTTAAGACAATTAATTGTGACTGAGACAATATTTGATAGGGTTTTTTGAACAATGCTTATAAATTATTAATTTTAAAATCAAACACTTAAAAACTGGCATGACAGATGCACTGGGTTAAGGAAATTCACCTCAGCTAAAAGGGCATCTGATGAACATTCATGTAAAAAACAATATTTTTTGGGTCGGCAAACGGGACTGGGAAGTTGAGCATTTTCACGGCAAAGAGTACAAGATGCAGCGCGGCACCAGCTATAACAGCTACCTTATCCGCGAAGAGAAGAATGTCTTGATCGATACCGTCGATCTCCGTTTCCGCACCGATTTCGTTAAAAATCTTAGCGAAGAGATCGATTTAAAAACGATCGACGCCATCATTATCAACCATGCGGAGGAAGACCACGCAGGCGCACTGGCCGAACTGCTGGCGTTGATCCCAGGCACGCCGATTTACTGCACTGCCAACGGCGTAGACTCGATTAACGGCCATCATCACCATCCCGAATGGAATTTCAACGTAGTAAAAACAGGCGACTCGCTCGATATCGGCAACGGCAAAAAACTGATCTTTGTTGAAACGCCGATGCTGCACTGGCCGGACAGCATGATGACCTATATGACGCAGGACGCCGTGCTGTTCAGTAATGACGCTTTCGGCCAGCACTACTGCGATGAGCACCTGTTTAACGATGAAGTCGACCAGCACGAACTGTTCGACCAGTGTCAGCGCTACTTCTCAAATATCCTTACGCCCTTTGCACGCCTGGTGACGGCGAAGATCAACGAGATCCTGAGCTTCAATCTGCCGCTAAGTATGATCGCCACCTCCCACGGTGTGGTATGGCGCGACAACCCGGCGCAGATTGTTGAGCTTTATCTGAAGTGGTCCGCCGATTACCAGGAAGATCGCATCACGCTCTTTTATGACGCCATGTCGAATAATACGCGCATGATGGCGGATGCCATCGCTCAGGGGATCCGGGAAACGGATCCGCGCGTTGCCGTTAAGGTTTACAACGTCTCCGCCCACGACAAAAACGAGATCATCACCTCCTGCTTCCGCTCAAAAGGCATTCTGGTCGGCTCCTCTACCATGAACAATGTGATGATGCCAAAGGTGGCGGGCATGCTGGAGGAGATCACCGGCCTGAAATTCCGTAATAAACGCGCCTCCGCGTTTGGCTCCTATGGCTGGACGGGCGGCGCTGTCGATCGCGTGGCGACCCGCCTGCAGGATGCCGGTTTCGATATGACTATCGCCCTGAAAACCAAATGGCGTCCCGATCTCTCCGCGCTGGAAGCGTGTCGTGAACATGGTCGCAACATCGCCCGCGAATGGGCGCTTTCTCCCATCCCTTCGGCAGCGCCTTCCGTTGACAGCGCCGCGGCAGTTATTGCCGCCGCGACGCCTGAAAGCAGCGATGGATACGGTATGACGCAAGCGGACAAAGCGGGCGGTCAGAAAATGATTTGTACGGTATGCCAGTGGGTTTACGACCCGTCTGAGGGTGAACCCGCTCAGGCGGTTGCACCTGGCACCGCGTGGGAAGCGGTGCCGGAGGATTTCCTGTGTCCCGGCTGTGCGCTGGGTAAATCCGTGTTCGAGCCATATGAGGGTTAAGCCAGTGCCAGCAGATATTGTCATTATCGGTTCAGGCTTCGCTGCCCGGCAGCTGGTTAAATTTATCCGTCAGCAGGATAAAGCGGTGCCGGTTCGTATTATCGCCGCTGACAGCTGCAATGAATATAATAAGCCTGAGCTCAGTCATGTGTTCAGCATGGGGCATCGCGCGGACGACTTAACCCGTCAGACGGCGGCGGAATGGGCGGAAAGCCAGAACATCATGCTGCATCCTTTTACTTTTGTCAGGGGGATCGATCGAGCGGCGCATTGCGTTCAGACCAGCGCGGGCGATCTCTCTTATGGCAAGCTTGTTCTCGCCACCGGGGCCAGCGCCATCGTTCCCCCCGTGCAGGGCAGCGATCTGGTTTATACCCTGAACAGCCAGCAGGCTTACCGGAAATGTGAAGCCAGTTTGATCAACGCGAAGCGGGTGCTGATGATCGGCGGCGGCCTGATCGGAACAGAGCTTGCAATGGACCTTAATCGCGCCGGTAAACAGGTCACGGTCGTCGACCGCAGCGCAACGCTGCTTTCCGCGCTGCTGCCGCCTGAGATCGGCGGTCGTTTGCAGAGTCGTTTAGTGCGCAGCGGCGTTCAGTTTCGTTTCCAGACGGAAATCAGCGGGCTGGTTCGCGATCGAGACGGGCTGGAGGTCCGCTTCAGCAACGGCGAGAGCGGGCGCTTCGATGCCGCTGTGTGCGCTATCGGCCTGCGTCCCGATCTCGCTCTGGCGCAGGAGGCGGGCATCGAGGTGCGCCGCGGCATTGTGGTTGACGACACGCTCGCCACCTCGGCGCCTGATATCTACGCGCTGGGCGACTGTGCGGAAATCCAGGGAAGGCTGATGCCCTACCTTCAGCCCGCCATGCTGGCGGCGATGACGCTGGGCAAGAACCTGACCGGCCGCTCCGCGAAACTGACGCTGCCCGCCATGCTAATCAAGGTTAAAACGCCCGCTATGCCGCTCCATCTGGCGGGCGATCCGGCCAATCCCACCTACCAGTGGCAAATGACTTTTTCACCGACCGGCATTATCGCTAAAGGCTATGACGAGAGCGGCGAGCTGCGGGCGTTTGTCGTCAGTGAGGATCACATGCAAATGGCGTTTAGCATGCTAAAGGAGATTAAGCTGGCTGGCGCCGCTTAACGACGCTTTGCTTCCTGAAGGTCGCACCAGGCTTAGTTGCCTCCTGCTGCCAGGCCGGTTAATCACCGGCCTGCGCCGCGCCATTTTTTAAAGGTCATACGATGAACAGCACCGACACCTCAACAGCAAGCGTTACGCTTCATAATCCCTCTTCTTGTACCTGCGGCAGAATTATCTGGCTAAGCATGAACTGTGATTTTTTCGCGATGAGCCTCGGCACCCACGAGAGTGATGCGCGGATCGAGGCAAAGCTCGGCTCCGCCTGCAGCGGCGTTCAGTTTCGTCCGGAAAATCTTAAAGAAGCCGTTGCCGATGTTTTCTGGCAGATGTGGAATCTCTGGGAGCCCGCGGAGGGTATCAAAGTCACGGGATAGCCGCACTCAGCATCGCTAAGCGAGGCCTGGTCTAATGCGCACGCAATGGAAACGGGAAAGAGCCGTAAAAATACCCGCAACGGCGATGCATGACAGTAGAGTAAGGGCTTCAGGACATTAATGTGTGCGGCGCATTAATGGCTGGCGCAAATGCCTCCATTCCCGACAACAACCGGCTGTAACCGCGAAAAGCGGTGGCTAAAGGTGCCTGAAGCGGGCTTTTTCTGCGATCAAATTGGTGACCAGCTTCATACCGAGGCGCGCCTGAGAAAACAGACGGCGCTTTTATCGCTAGCCGAGCGCCTTACCGCTGGACTCTTCAGTTGGCTTCGCGTCTCCTCTCAGGCACACTACCCGCAGCTAGACTTATTCCCTGCTGAGACTCAGGTCTCTCATCCAACTTTACCGTGGGTCAGACTGACATCGCGAACCACCCACATCTTCGATACACCACAAGAGGAATTACCATGGCTACAGGCCCACTGAATGCAGACGAGATCGAGTGGATGGAAGACGTGTTGATGGAGCATGACAGCGAAGATGGCTTGATTGACATCAGCGAGCTGGACGGCCTTTTCACCGCCGCGCTCTCCAGCCCGTCGCCGCTGGCGCTGGATGCAATGAAGCCGGTTATCTGGGGCGAAACTACGCCGGACTGGGACGATCCTGCGGATGAGCTGCGTTTCAACACCCTGGCAGCGCGAATGATGAATGATATCGCCGAGCGTCTGAGCCTCTACCCGGAACAGTTCGAACCGCTGTTCGGCTACCGTGAAATGGATGGTCGCGAACTGCTGGTGGTGGAAGAGTGGTGTTTCGGCTACATGACAGGGGTGGCGCTGGCTGAGTGGCCTGAGCTGCCTGCTGAGCTGCAGCCGTCGCTGCAGGCGATTGCACTGCATGGCGATATCGACGAGGTGGAGAAGCTCGACGGCATGGATGAAATCGCCTATTTGCAGAGCACCGACGCGATTCAGCCTGCGGCGCTGCGCCTTTATAACTACTGGCATGGTAAGACAGACGCGGTTCACTAAAAACAGGGTAAGATAAACGGCACTAAGTGCGCTGGCAAGGTGCCAGCGCGGGAGAGATAGCCCGATCGCAAAGACGCAAAAGCGGCATCCCTGCCTGCTCGGCCCGCGACATCCTTGTCGCGGGACGCTTTGCTCCCCGGGCCATCTCTCCCGCTTGCAGACATTGGCCGTCGTCTGTAAGCGCTATTCGCGGCCTGCTTTATTGATTGATGGCCGCCTCGTCCGACTGCTTTTTCCCTTCTTCGATAAACTCTTCGTCAATCTCTTCGGCGTTGTCGCGGTTATCCTTGCCTGACAGCAGGTTCCAGCAGGCGATAAACAGCGCGGCGATTAGCGGACCAATCACAAAGCCGTTAATGCCGTAAATCTCCATGCCGCCCAGGGTAGCAATCAGGATCAGGTAATCGGGCATTTTGGTATCTTTGCCTACCAGCAGCGGACGCAGAATATTGTCCACCAGCCCAACGATCACCACGAAGAAGCCGACGATAAACAGGCCTTTCCACAGCGCGCCAGTGGCGAAGAAGAATATCGCGGCTGGCACCCAGATAATCGCCGAGCCCACGGCAGGGATCAGCGACAGGAACGCCATCAGCGCGCCCCACAGCAGGCTGCCGTCGATATCTACAAACCAGAATGCCAGCCCGCCGAGCACCCCCTGAACCAGCGCCACCACCACTGTGCCTTTTACCGTGGCGCGTGAGACGGCGACAAACTTCATAAAGAGGTGATGCTTTACGTAAGTAGAGAGCGGCAGCGCCTCCAGAATTAAATGCACCAGATAGGAGCCATCTTTTAACAGGAAAAAGAGCAAATAGAGCATGACGCCGAAGCCGACGGTAAAGGTAAACGTGCCCTTGCCGATCAGGAAGACGCTGCCCGCCATATACTGGCCGCCTTTCAGCGCGAAGGTCGACAGCTTCTGCTGGATCTGCGTCGCATTATTCAACTGATGCTCAGAAAGGAAGTTGCGAAGCCAGCCGGGCAGATGCTGCAGCAGATCGGCGAATACCGCCGGGAACTGCGCCGAATTGGTCTGCAGCTTGAGATAAACGGCGTTGATTTCCACCACCAGTGAAGAGGCGATAATCGCCAGCGGCGTAAACACGATCAGACAGATAATCAGCAGCGTAATCAACGACGCCAGACCGTTCCGATCGCCCATCTTATGCCGCAGCCAGACCTTCAGCGGGGCGAAAATCACTGCCAGAATAGCGGCCCAGAGAATGGGCGAAAAGTAGGGTGCCAGCACATCGAAAAACGCAATGGTGACCATTGCCAGAATCACGATGAAGAAACCGATATTTAATCCTTTAACACGCATGCATAAACCTCAGGTTAAGTGTTGCGGATGAACTATAGAACGCCCGACGTGCTTTGTAATGCCAATCTGTGGTTTCGTTTAAAAATATCAATCTCCCCGCCAGCCTGGCCTGGACGAAGGCACAGCGCCGTCGTGATAACGGCTATTTGCCTGGAATATGCACGATCAACGCACGGCTGTTGAAGCCTGTCGTTAAGGTGTGTAAAAATCCTGCGCAATCGTTTACTCCCGCTGTGGATAAACGAATTTTTTTGTTGCGTCTTCTGACTGCGCTGCCGCGGAGCAGCGGAGCAGGGCGGCGTAACAATGTGGCCATTGATGCAAACTCACCGTCGATGGCGTTGACGTTATAAAGACAGGACAGGCAGATGAAAACCACGCAAACCGGCACCCTTACGGCCGCCGCAGAGACGCCAGCAGAACGCGGCTGGCGCAAATCCGATACCACCTGGATGCTGGGGCTCTACGGCACCGCTATCGGCGCAGGCGTACTCTTTTTGCCGATCAATGCGGGCGTCGGCGGACTGCTGCCGCTGATCATTATGGCGATTCTTGCGTTTCCTCTGACCTTCTATTCCCACCGCGCGCTCACCCGTTTCGTGCTTTCCGGCAAAAACGCGGGGGAAGACATTACCGACGTAGTGGAAGAGCACTTCGGCGCTGGCGCGGGCAAGATCATTACGCTGCTCTACTTCTTCGCCATTTTCCCTATTCTGCTGATGTACAGCGTGGCGATCACCAATACGGTCGAGAGCTTTATCGAACACCAGCTGGGGCTGGTCTCGCCGCCGCGCGTGCTGCTGTCGCTGATCTTGATCATCGGCCTGATGACGGTCGTGCGCTTCGGCGAGCAGATGATCGTCAAGGCGATGAGTATTCTGGTTTTTCCTTTTGTCGCGGTGCTGATGCTGCTGGCGGTTTACCTGATCCCGCACTGGCACAGCGCAGCGCTGCAGACGCTGTCACTGCACCATGATGGCGGCGGCAAAGGCACAGGGATGACGCTGTGGCTGGCGATCCCGGTGATGGTGTTCTCCTTTAACCACTCGCCGATTATCTCCTCTTTCGCCGTGGCGAAACGCGCGGAGTATGGCGAAGGCGCGGAACGCAAGTGCTCACGCATTCTTGCCTGCTCACACCTGCTGATGGTGGCGACGGTGATGTTTTTTGTCTTTAGCTGCGTGCTCAGCCTGTCGCCTGAAGATCTCGCCGCGGCGAAGGCGCAGAACATCTCTATTCTCTCCTATCTCGCCAATCACTTTAACGTACCGGTTATCGCCTGGCTCGGACCCGTGATCGCCATCGTCGCCATTACGAAATCTTTCCTCGGCCACTACCTTGGCGCGCGTGAAGGTTTTAACGGGCTGGTCAATAAAATGCTGCACAGCCGCGGCAAGACCCTGGCCCCTGCGAAACTGAACCGTGCGACGGCGCTGTTTATGCTGCTCAGCACCTGGCTGGTGGCGAGCTGGAACCCGAGCATTCTTGATATGATTGAGACCCTGGGCGGTCCGGTTATCGCAATCATTCTGTTTCTGATGCCGATGTACGCCATTCGCACGGTTCCCGCGATGCGCAAATACAGCGGACATCTCAGCAATCTTTTCGTCGTGCTAATAGGGCTGGTAGCGATCTCCGCTATCTTCTACTCCCTGTTCAGCTAAGAAGGCCGCGCCCGCGACACGCGGGCCGTTTCGCGGCTGCTATAGCTTTCCCGTCCGGCAACATGCTAACTTTATTGAGAATAATTATTAGTTACTGAGGTAGTAAGCGATGAACAAGGGACTTCTGCTGGCCGGGCTGCTGACGTCGGCGGCATGCGGCGCAACCACTTATCCGTTGCAGATAACCGATCTGGACGGCAACGCCATCCGGCTCGACCATGAGCCGCAGCATGTCATCCTGCAGGATGGCCGCGACGTGCTGGCGCTGGCGCTGCTGGACCGCGACGATCCCTTTAAGCGCGTCGTAGCGTGGAATAACCTGCCGAAAAAGCAGGATACCCAGACCTGGGATCTGCTGAAGCAGCGCTGGCCGCAGGCGACCCACATCGTCGATATGGGGTTCAACGATCAGGGGCAGGTTAATCTCGAAAGCGTGCTGGCGCAGAAGCCGGATCTGATGATCGCCCAGCTGCGCGCGAAATCGGCGCTGCAGCAGTCAGGCGTGCTGGATACGCTGAAGGGACTCAATATTCCGGTGCTGTTTATCGATTATGAACTGCATCCGAAAGAGAACACCATGCGCAGCGTGGCGCTGCTGGGCCAGGTGCTGAACCGCGAGAAAGAAGCGGGGGACTATACCGCCTTCTATCAGCAGCGTTTGCAGCAGCTTGATGCCGCTATCAAACCGGTACCGCAGAAGCCGACGGTCTTTATCGAACCGATCGCCGGCAACAGCGATAACTGCTGCTTCACTCACGGCCACAACGGCTGGGGCGGGCTGGTGGAGGCGGTGGGCGGTAAAAATATCGGCTCTGCGCTGCTGCCGGGCAACGCAGGCTTCGTCTCGCTGGAGAAGATTATCGCAATGAAGCCGGACGTCTATATTATGACCGGCTCAAAGCGCCCTAATCCAGGGGTGCTGCCGTTTGGTTATCACACCACAGCGCAGCAGGTCTCGGCGACCTTCAGTGGCCTGCTGAACCGCACCGGGCTGAAGCAGATCGCGCCGGTGCAGAACGGTCGGGTTTATGGCGTTTATCACCACTTCTATAACCATCCTTACAACATTATTGGCATGGAAATTCTGGCTAAAGATCTCTATCCGCAGCGTTTTACGCAGCTCGATCCCACGGCTGATTTTCACTATATCGTGACCCACTTTACCCGACTGCCGGACGCGCCCGTTACCTTAAGCTATCCCTGAGCAGCTGGCCGCGCGTTGACAAAACGCGCGGTTAATTTACCTTCCCACTGCGCTATCTTTCGCTACTCTTAATACAAATCGCTTTCTGTTTTTAGTTCCGCTATTTTCCTTGCGCCTTCAGCGCCACCAGTCGAAAAAGATTGCCAAAACCCGAAAACATGGTGAAATGCGCGCGTTTATTTCGCGAGGACGCAATAAACCCTGCAACAGGGAGTGCAAAAACAGATGATCAATTGGGTAGCGCTGGTTGCCGCAGGAAGCTCTGACAGGTTTCAGGTAATCGATCGCTGCCGTTTGGGCTTTGCCCGAGGTGTTTATGACTACACACTCCCTGGCCTCCACGCTGAGTAAAAAATTTATCCTTGAACCGGTGATGTCGCAGAGCGGCGTCTGTATCGGTTTTGAACTCCTGACGCGCTATACCTCGGAGGCGGGTAAACCACGTAATCCCTTTATGGTGATTGAAAATATGCCGCACAGCGAGAAGCGCAAACTGCTGTATGAGCAGCTGGCTGCGCTGTCGCCGATCGTGGCGCTGCTTGAGCAGCGCGGCTTATTTATCAGTATTAACATCGACAGCGATATGGTGGGCATGCTGGAGGAGGAGGCGCGGCTGGGATGGCTGCTCAGCATCGCCAGCGTGCTTCGGCTGGAAGTGTCCGAGAATATCGACTTTCTGCAAGAGCATGACGTGCGCGCAACGCTGCAGCAGCTTAAGGCACGCGGCCTCTGTTTCTTTCTTGACGATCTCGGCACCGGTTTTTCCAACCTGGAAGCGCTCTATACCGGCCTGTTTGACGCGGTGAAAATTGACAAGCGCTTTTTCTGGGAGCAAAAGGATAAATCCATTTTCCCGGTATTAATGACCATTATTCAGCGCTATTGTCCGCAGATAATTGTGGAGGGCGTAGAGAATAAAGCGGATTTAGCAGCGCTGGAACATATACCGCTTTACGGTCTACAGGGATACTATTTTAGCGCGCTGGAGATTGACGAACTGCCGCAATATTTAGGCTGACGCGATTTATATAGTGATGCAAAGTGAGTCTGTGTAGCGCCTGCTTAATAACCGTTGCGCAATTTATTATTACCGGCGTCGTCATTTTTTGCGGATTAAGCCGGATAAAACGTTAAGAAAGCGAAAAAGACGTTGCGAGCGCGGTTTTCTTCGCCCTGCGGTTTAGGCACCTACAGCCAGGCGGCGCGCGGAAGGACGTCAGTGTGGCCTGCTGTTTTAGTGGCGTAACATTTAGCAGGCAAATTAATGGAGAGATTAATTAATTTCCCTGCCTGGTCAGACCCCAGACCTGTTTCACTATTGACGCAAAGCAGGGTGATATTATTTAGCTGTTCCACTAATTCTCGCTGAAAAATAACTACGCAAAGATTGTTAAATCAAAAGGAAATATCCTAATTCAGTTAATTATCCGTGACAGAAATATAAAGGGTGATAAGATTAGCATTCAACGCTAGTGATGTGGTGTTGTGAGCTCTAGTTTTTTCCTTGATTTGGCAAGGATTAGCCGGTATTCGGTAGTCAGGAATGTCTGTTCCCCCGATCGGTTTCGATCGGGTTTTTCATTTCTTTTTCATTCTGTTTAACCCGCTGCTTTCAGGTATATTTTACGCGTTAACACACTGCGAATTTTGCCTCTGCGCTATTTGCGTGACATGCCTCGTCTCCAGATCCACTCGTCTCCATTATTTCTGCCGAGTGTTAAGAAAGCGATAAACGGGGTAATAGTCTGTAAGTTACCGTTTTTTAAGACTTTTGGAGATGCAGATTTGGCTCCATATCGCCGATAGTACATCTCAACGGCGCGATTCTCGCTGTTGCTACTGGAGGTTTATGATGAAAAAAACAACATTACGCGTTAGCGCGACTTTTATTGCATGCAGCTCACTGATTTCTACGGTTTCCTGGGCTGACGGCCCGGGCGATCATCATGGACAGCCATGGCAGCAGCACGACGGCGACCGCCGCGACGGTGACCGTCACGACGATCGTGGACGTGGCCCGCAAGGTCATGGCCCGGATCGCGGCCCGCAGCACGATCGCTTTGCCGGCGGACCACGCGGCGATCGCCATGAAGATCGCGACCGCGATCACTTTGCCTGGAACGGCCATGATTTCCGTCGCGGCCATCCGATGCCGCACGAATATCGCGGTCCTCACTACCGGGTTGATGACTGGCGCGAGCGCCGCCTGCCGGAGCCGCCGCGTGGTGAGTACTGGTCCTATGTCGACGGCAACTATGTGCTGATTGCCGCCGCAACGGGCATTATCACCTCGCTGATTATCGGCAACGCATTCAACTAAGCCTGTAACAAGGGCGGCGCAAGCCGCCCGTTCTTGTTTCTCTCCACCTCTCCCTCATAAAAACCGGCTGCCTGCGCGCGCGCCTGTTCCTCTTTTTTTCACGCTCCCCAGGCTATGCTTTGCTTCCACACTGTTCCCTTTCGCCTGATAAGGAGTCGAGATGACAGCGGTAAAAATGGTGGCGGTTGATATGGACGGCACCTTTCTTGATAACCAAAAGCAGTACGACCGCCAGCGCTTTATGCGCTGCTACGAAGAGATGAAAGCGCGCGGCATTAAATTTGTCGTCGCCAGCGGCAATCAGTACTACCAGCTGAAATCTTTCTTCCCGACTATCGCCAGCGAAATCGCCTTTGTGGCGGAGAACGGCGCCTGGATTCTGGATGGCGAAGAGGAACTGTTTTGCGGTGAGTTTTCCCGTCCGGACGTTTATGCGCTGCTCGATACGCTGCAAAATGGCGACTATCCAGGGCTGCGCTATATTCTGTGCGGCCGCGAAAGCGCCTATTACTTTGAAGGCGCTGATGAGCAGTGGCTGGCGAAGATGCGTCACTACTGCCATCGCCTGAAGGCAATACAATCGCTGGATGAGACCAGCCACGATCGGCTGTTTAAGTTCGCGCTTAACCTGTCCGATGATTATGTCGAGCCGCTGATGGCAGATATTCAGCGGCTGCATGAGGGCGCGGCGGCGGCAACCTCAAGCGGACACGGCTCGGTGGATTTGATTGTGCCCGGCCATCACAAAGCCAACGGCCTGAATATTCTGGCGCAACGCTGGGGCATTGATCATCAGCAGGTGCTGGCGTTCGGCGACGGGGGCAACGATCTGGAAATGCTCAGACAGTCCGGTTTTAGTTTCGCCATGGCGAACGCGCCGCAGCGGGTAAAAGAGGCGGCGCGCTATGCCGCGCCCGCCAACAGCGACGCGGGCGTATTGCAGGTCATCGAGAAGATGCTGGCGGGCGAACCGCCATTCGCGTAAAGGGCACCCTGACGGGCAGCTTAGCTGCCCGTCAGCGCTATGCTGAGGTCACGTCCCATCCCTGCATAAGCATCGCGCGCATCGCCTGCTGGCTGTAATTCACCAGCGAGTTTTTGCTGTTGGCGCGCGCCAGAATCCATTCGACATCCTCATTGCTCAGCGTCTGAGATTCCTGCCAGAAAGGGGTAATGGCCTGCTGCTGCAGCCAGTTTTTCAGGAAACGCGCCGGCTGGGCTTCCGGTTCGGCGAAGAGTGCCTGCTGGAGCGTCTGCATCAGCTGCTGCTGTTGCGGCTCGCGGCTTTCTGCCAGTAAATCAAGGAACGGAAAAAGCAGGCGACCGCAAACTTCGCCATGGTGGTAGGGCTTGATCGCGCCCAGCTCGCCCGCGATGCCGTGGATAACGCCCAGACCCGCGCTGCTGAGGCTGACGCCGCCGAGCCAGGAGGCCATCATCATCGCTTCGCGCGCCGTATCGCCTTGCGCATCATCACGGTTCAGCGCCGGCCAGGCCTGAACGAAGAGCCTCAGCCCGGTCAGCGCCAGCTGTCGGGTAAAGAGATTGCCCTTGCCTGAGAGCCAGGCTTCAAACAGATGGGTGAAGGCGTCGATGCCGCAGGTCGCCAGTACCTTATCGGGCGCGCCTTTAAGCAGATCCGCATCGAGAATCGCTACCTGCGGCACAAATACCGGATGGCGCAGCGAAGCCTTAACCTTGATGTCGTGTTGATCGGTCACTACCGCGTTCTGCGTCGCCTCGCTGCCGGTGCCAGCCGTTGTTGGCACGGCGATCAGCGGCAGCGTAGCCGCCTGTACTGGCGTATCACCGACCTTTTCCAGATAGCGCGCGGTGGGCAACGGATGCTGCATCATGGCGCTGAAGGCTTTGGCGCCATCGATGACGCTGCCGCCGCCTATTGCCACCACGCGGTCCACATGGCCGCGCCAGCGTGTGACCCAGGCATCAATCTCAGCCGGTGACGCTTCATGCGCCACGATTTCATAACCAATAATAAGATCGTTTAAATCGCTTTTCAGTCGCGCATAGATCGGCCCGTTAAGAAAAGAGCGGCCGCAGAACAGCAGCGTAGGCTGTGGATCGGCGCTCAGCAGCGGCACCAGCTTATTGATGCTTCCGCGTCCAGAGAGGGTTCGTTGATTGCTGTACAGCTCGCTCAGGTTCTCACTCACCGCAACATCCTTAAGTCAAAAGGGGAAAGTCAGAGTGTATCTAAAAGCCAGAGTCCGGCAGCGGCAAACTTTCTGATAACGCTGCGACGAAAAGTTGATCACCTTCGCAAAACAGAAATTCAACCTCAGCGGGAGGTGCTTTCAACAGGATGTTACCCTTAACATGTTACTGGTAACAGTTATGTCAGGTTGTTAATCGTTTTTTCGATGCCGTACCCAACGTCCGATTCGGACCCATGATAACAATACGCTGCTGGCGCTGGCCGGTCAGTAAGGTGGAGAAAAGCTATGCCATTACTTATTGTGGCGATCGGGGTGGCGTTACTGCTGCTGCTGATGATTCGCTTCAAACTCAATGGATTCATCGCGCTGATTCTGGTGGCGCTGGTGGTTGGCATGATGCAGGGCATGCCGGTCAATAAAGTCATTCTTTCAATCAAAAACGGCGTCGGCGGCACGCTTGGCAGCCTGGCGCTCATCATGGGATTCGGCGCCATGCTTGGCAAGCTGCTGGCTGACTGCGGCGGCGCGCAGCGCATCGCTACGACGCTGATCGAGAAATTCGGCAAACAGCATATTCAGTGGGCGCTGGTGCTGACCGGTTTTACCGTTGGCTTCGCGCTCTTCTATGAAGTCGGATTCGTGCTGATGCTGCCGCTGGTCTTCAGCATCGCCGCGTCTGCGCGCGTGCCGCTGCTCTTCGTCGGCGTGCCGATGGCGGCCGCGCTGTCAGTGACGCACGGCTTCCTGCCGCCGCACCCCGGCCCGACGGCGATTGCCACCTTGTTCAATGCCGATATGGGCAAAACGCTGCTGTGGGGCACGCTGCTCGGCATCCCAACAGTGATCCTTGCCGGACCGGTTTACGCCCGCTTTCTGAAAAGCATCGATAAACCCATTCCGGAAGGGCTTTATAACCCGAAAACCTTCAGCGAAGAGGAGATGCCGGGCTTTGGCGTCAGCGTCTGGACCGCGCTGGTGCCGGTGGTGCTGATGGCGCTGCGTGCGCTGGCGGAAATGGCGTTGCCGAAAGGACATGCGCTTCTGCCTTATGCAGAGTTTTTTGGCGATCCGGTGATGGCGACGCTGATTGCGGTGCTGATCGCGATCTTCACCTTCGGCCTGAACCGCGGGCGCAGCATGGATGAGGTAATGGGCACCATTACCGACTCGATAAAAATCATCGCTATGATGCTGCTGATTATCGGCGGCGGCGGGGCGTTCAAGCAGGTGCTGGTGGACAGCGGCGTTGATAAATATATTGCCGCAATGATGCAGGAGAGCAACGTCTCGCCGATCTTTATGGCCTGGTCAATTGCCGCCGTGTTGCGCATTGCGCTGGGATCCGCCACCGTGGCGGCGATCACCGCGGGCGGCATTGTCGCGCCGCTGATTGCCAGCAGCGGTGCCAGCCCGGAACTGATGGTTATTGCGGTCGGCTCAGGCAGCGTTATTTTCTCTCACGTCAACGATCCCGGCTTCTGGCTGTTTAAAGAGTATTTTAACCTGACGATTGGCGAAACCATCCGCTCCTGGTCCGCGCTGGAAACCATTATTTCTGTGTGCGGTCTGGTGGGCTGTATGCTGCTGTCGTATGTGATTTAAAACCAACCGCCGGGCGCGCTGCCCGGCGGATAGCCTTAGCTGGCCAGCGCGCGAAACGCGGCCAGCTCCTCTTCAGGCATGCCTGCCTGTTTCGCCGCCGCGCAAATTTGCTGCCAGCTGTTGGCGTCCAGCGGGATCCCGTCACGCTCGCGCAGCGCGCGATTCGCCTCTTCCCATTCGCCTGGCACCTGTATCGGCTCGCTGCCGCTCTGCGGCGATCGCTTCACCCACTCAAGAAAGGCTTCCGCCTCTTCCTGCATCGCCGGCGCGTTGAACGCGTCCGGGTTAAGGATAATGGTGGTCATGCAGTTATAGATCGCATCATGGCTGGCGAGCACCGTTTCGTCATGAGTCGTGCGCCCGCCGGAGAGCGCACCGCCGAGAATTTCGCACAGGGTCGCCAGCGCATAGCCTTTATGCAGGCCAAAAGGCAGCAGCGAACCGTAGGGCGCTTCATGCATGACGGCAGGGTGTTCGGTCGGCTTGCCCTGATGATCGATCAGATAGCCAGGCGCGACGTCGACCCCTTTGTTGTAGGCGACACGCGTTTTGCCAAAGGCGATGCCGCTGGTAGCGAAATCGAGCAAAAGCGGGCTGGCGTTACGGCGCGGAAAGATGGCGCAGAACGGGTTCGTGCCGAAACGGCGATCGCTGCCGCCGAAGGGCGCCACCATCGGATCGCCCATCACATTGACGAAATGAAAAGAGATAAAGCCTGCCGCCGCGCACTGTTCCGCCCAGTGGCCAATTCGGCCAATATGATGAGAATGGTGCAGGCCGACCGCGGCGATGCCCGACTGACGCGCCCGCGCAATGCCTTGCTGCATCGCCTCGAAAGCAGCGACCTGACCGAAGCCGGAACGGGCGTGAAAGGTCAGCACCGCGCCGGCGTCTTTTTCCAGCACCGGATGCTGATTAAGCTGCAGATGCCCCTGACTGAACGAGGCCATATAGCTGGGGATCATGCCGACGCCGTGGGAATCGTGCCCGGCCAGATTGGCCGCCACCAGATGATCCGCCACCAGGCGCGCCTCATCAGCTTCGCTGCCGGCATGCAGCCATATCGCCTGCACAAACTGATGCAGCCGCGCGGCATTGATACGATAGAGTTCACTCACTTTCGTTTCTCCTTTTTATGGGTACAACCGCATCCTGCGACCAAAAAACGGCAACGGCAAGTGGGGAGCGTTCAGCAGAAGGGAAGGGCCACAGAGTGTGGCCCAGGGCGAGCATCAATGCGGCTGTTCAAAACCGGCTTTGACCATTTGCTCACGCAGCGCGCGCGTAATTTCGCGATTACCGCCGGTAACGGGGTAGATCACGTTGTTGACGACATCATCCAGGTAGTGCTCATCAAACTCTTGCATGGTGAGCTGCGTGCCGCCTTCATCATTGATAGCGAAAGATCCTTTAATATGATCGCCCGCGTTTTTCGCTTTAAGGCTATATCGTCCCATACTGGTATTAATCATGCTCATAATGTCTCCTTTTGCTCGACTTACGTTGGTACTCGCAGAGGCCTGCCTTTGCCGCTAAAAGTTTAGCGGGTCGCAAAGATCAAAACGAAGCGTAAAGTGGTTAAAAAAACAACTGCTGCGACCGACGTCGCAGAAATAGATCGGGCTTTTCTGGAAAGCGCGAGGGCCAGACGCAGCGGCGAGCCGACCGGCAAAAACGCAGCGATAAGCTATACTCTTATCTTGAAAGGTTTTTTACTGGCAAAGGAACATGGATATGAAAATAATTTTGTGGATTATCGCCATTATCTTCATTGTAGGGTTACTGACGCTGACTGGCGTATTTAAGTTAATCTTCTGAATCAACACGGGCACCGCTCAGGTGCCCTTGCTCGTATCCTTCTTTTTCATCTGCGAAACCAGACAGCGCGTAATGGGATCAATCGGCGTATTCGGCAACAAATCTTGCGCGGTCAGGCGCTTGTTGCAGCTGGCGCAGCGTGCGCCATGAAGCGCCGGTTCTGCGGAAGGATCATCGGTAAAAGTAAACTTTGCGCTGCCGCAGGCGGTGCAGCGAATCTTCATCACCATATCAATGCTCTCATTGCCTGAAACGAACAGGCGTTATTCTAACAAATCCCTATCTTTTATTTATCAAAAATCCTAAACAATTAATGCGCGTTATCTTTTAGGGTTTCTAGTTAACTTTTTAATTGTTATATGGTGTGATTGTTAATGAAAGTTACTTTTTCATGCTGCGAGATGCCAGAAAACGCCTGAAGCAGCGTTGAAGTATCGGTAACCGCCTTTGCCGACGTGCCAGCAAACAAGCGTTTTCTCTCGCTGTTTTGCCAGTGTTTGGTTTCGGTTGAGCATAATTACGCCCCTGACACAGGATTTTATTAAACCACGATGCGCGCGACCTGAAAGGAGCAAGCCGGTCAAACCGCCGTCGATTTGTACAGGAAAACAGTTTTGAACCGGTCTTTTTTGAGCGCCTTTGCTGGAACGTGCGCTGCGCTTACTCTCCCTTTTTCACTCCATGCCGCGAACCTGACGCAGAGCGTTGAAAGCGGCTGGAATACCTTTAGCAATAATGTGCAGCAGACCTGGGAACAGCCGCAGAATAAAGATTTCTATCTGCCTGCCATCACCTGGCATAACCGCTGGACCTACGACGACGAGCATATCAATCGCTACAATGAGCGGCCCTGGGGCGCGGGCGGCGGCATCTCCCGTTATGACGAGAAGGGCAACTGGCACGGCCTTTATCTGATGGCGTTTAAAGATTCGTTTAATAAGTGGGAGCCCTTTAGCGGCTATGGCTGGGAAGCGACCTGGCGTCCGCTGAGCGATCAGCGCTTCCACCTGGGGGCAGGCTATACCGCAGGCGTGACGGCGCGTCATAACTGGAATTATATCCCTGTCCCCGCGCTGCTGCCGCTGGCTTCGGTGGGATATGGCCCGCTGAATTTCCAGATGACCTATATTCCAGGGACTTACAATAACGGCAACGTCTTCTTCGCCTGGCTGAGGTTTCAGTTTTGATTTTTTGATGGTGGCAGGAAAGCGGGAGGAAGAGAAAAAAGGCGATATTTATCACTTTTTCATCAATTCTCACTGGACAAATGTCACTGCAATTGCTGTACTAGACGCCGACACAGTTTAGTGTCCATTTTTCATGTAAAGGTAATATAGATGTCCAAGATTAAAGGTAACGTTAAGTGGTTTAATGAATCCAAAGGATTCGGTTTCATTACTCCAGAAGATGGCAGCAAAGACGTGTTCGTACACTTCTCTGCTATCCAGAGCAACGGTTTTAAAACTCTGGCTGAAGGTCAGCGCGTAGAGTTTGAAATCACCGAAGGCGCCAAAGGCCCATCTGCTGCTAACGTTATCAGCCTGTAAGTTAACAGTCAGAATTTCAAAAACCCGCCGCATGGCGGGTTTTTTTATGGCTGAAAAAAGCGGTACAAGCCGCCTGCCATGCTACCCAGCGCCAGTATCAGCGCCATCGCTTCCTCCAGGCTTCGCGGTATCATCATTCTCATGACGTTTTCTCTCGATCAGGCTCAGGGGCTCAGCTTCGCAGGGAAAGATTAACGCAGCCTTAACCTTCTGTGACAGATTATTCTCCTTAACAAATCTGCGGCGTCAGTCACATAAAAGCCTTGTAACATAATTATAACAACCCTTACTTGCAGCTTTTTTTCCGCCAACGCTATATAAAAGAGCGGCAGTTCTATCTACTTGAGGAGACAGGATGAACATACGTCAGGCACAGGCGAAAGACAGCTTTGCGCTCAGCGCGCTGCTGGCGGAATTAGGCTACGGCGGTACCGAGAGCTTTATCGATAAACGCCTTGCCCAGCTCAGCAGCGACCCCGACGAAATGCTGCTGGTGGCGGAGCATGGGACGCAGGTGCTGGGATTCCTGTCGATGCATTTTATTCCGCAGCTGGCGCTGGCAGGTGACTTCGCCCGCATCAGCTATTTTTGTATCGCTGAAGGGGAGCGCAGCAAGGGTGTTGGCCAGCAGCTGTTACAGCACGCCGAAGCGATGGCGGCGCAGCGCGGATGCGACCGTATGGAAGTGCACTGTCACGCATCGCGCTTAAAGGCGAATCAGTTTTACATGCGCGAAGGCTACGTAGAGTCGCCGCGCTACCATATTAAAGGTCTGAACTGAGCCTCAGCTCACGTCCGGCAGCAATAGCCAGCGCGCTGGCCAGCATCTCTACCTGCGTCTCCTGCAGGCAGGCGATGCTGACGCGGATGAACTGCAACGGCCCCAGCCGGCAGCGTTCTCCTGGCAACACGGCAATGCCCCGCGCCGCCAGGGTGATCATGGCATACTGCTCCGACGCCACCGGTATGCAAATGCTTAGCCCGTCGCGCATCGGCAGATCCAGTCCGCGTGCCGCCAGCACCTTCTGCTTTTTTCTGCCCCAGGGCTGCTGACTGATTTGCAACGCACCGCGCAGGAATTGCCCGCCAGCTGGAATCAGAACGGATTTGAGATTAACAAGAAGATGATAGCCGACTTTGCCGGTGAACTTTATTAGCAGGGTCTGACGAAAACGCGCCTGACGCCGGAAGCGATCTTCCTGGCGGCCAGTAAGGGGGAAGCATGATGAAAGTAGCGATGGGACAGTTTGCGGTCAGCCGTGAATGGCAGGAAAATGCGGCTGTTTGCCTCGATCTGATGGCGCGCGCCGAAGCGGGCGGCGCCGATCTGCTGGTGCTGCCGGAAGCGGTGTTAGCGAGCGATATTGCCGATCCGGATTTGGTGCTGAAGGCCGCCCAGCCGCTGGATGGCCCCTTTCTGACGCAGCTGCTGGCGAAAAGCCAGGGTAGCGCACTCACCACCATACTGAGCATTCATGTCCCGACCGAGGGCGGTAAGGCGCTGAACGTGCTGGTTGCGCTGCGCAATGGCGAAATTATCGCCGCCTATGAAAAGCTGCATTTGTACGACGCCTTCGCCATGCAGGAGTCACAGCGCGTTAATCCCGGCCATGTTATTCCTCCGCTGATTGAGGTGGCAGGCATGAAGGTGGGGCTGATGACCTGCTATGACGTGCGCTTCCCGGAACTGGCGCGACGTCTGGCGCTGGACGGCGCCGAGGTACTGGTGCTTCCTGCCGCCTGGGTGAAAGGCCCGCTGAAAGAGATGCACTGGGAGCTGCTCACCACGGCGCGCGCGCTGGAAAACACCTGCTATATGGTGGCGGTGGGCGAGTGCGGCCCGCGCAACATCGGCAACAGCCTGACAATCGATCCGCTTGGCGTCGCCATCGCCAAAGCGCCGGAATCGGCCGCGCTGGTCTTTGCTGACCTCGATCCGCAACGCATCGCCTATGCGCGCAGCGTACTGCCGGTTCTGGAGAATCGCCGCTTTGCCCGCCCGGAACTTAAAACAGAATAACAACGCCTGAGAGAAACCATCGTGAAAAGAGTGCAACCACCAGCCTGCTGGCGCCTGGCCTGAGCGACGAGCCGACTTCAGCGCTCGACCCGGAGCTGGTGGGCGAAGTGCTGGCCACCATGCGTACGCTGGCGGATCAGGGACTGACCATGATCGTGGTGACCCATGAGATCGGTTTCGCCCGCGAAGCGGCCGATCGGGTGGTGTTTATGGATGGCGGCTAGTCGTGGAGCAGGGCCCGCCCGAACAGGTAATCGCCCGGCCACAGCATCCGCGCACGCAGGCGTTTCTGAGCCGTTTCCTTTAACGAGGCGTATACGATCTTACTCTGTTACAGAATCTAGTTGAGGTTGGCGCCGTTCTGCGCGTAAATAGCACTGTTCATTTTTCGCTTAGGTTGAAAGGTAAAGTATGGAAGGTATCAGTATTGCCAAACTGCTGATCATCGGTGCGCTCATCGTACTGCTTTTTGGCACCAACAAGTTACGTTCACTGGGTGGCGATCTGGGCTCCGCAATCAAAGGCTTCAAAAAAGCCATGAAAGATGAAGAACCCACCGCAACCAAAACAACGGCTGAAGATGTTCCGGCAGAGCGCGTTACTCATAAAGAGTAAAAGCTGACTGCCAGAGAATAGATGTAACTATTTATTTCTCACGGACATAAAAAAACCAGACCTTTTAACGTCTGGTTTTTTATTGCGCGGGATAAAGCCGCCCGGTTTATTTCACTTCCAGGCCTTTCGCCTGCATATCCGCATGGTAGGAAGAGCGTACAAAGGGACCGCATGCGGCATGGGTAAAGCCCATCGCCAGCGCTTCTTCTTTCATTTCATCGAACTCAGCAGGGCTGACGTAACGCTGAACCGGCAAATGGTGGCGGCTCGGCTGCAGATACTGGCCCAGCGTCAGCATGGTGACGCCGTGACGGCGCAGATCGCGCATGACTTCGATAATTTCTGCATTGGTTTCGCCCAGACCTACCATCAGACCCGATTTGGTCGGGATTTCCGGGTGCGCTTCTTTAAAACGCTCCAGCAGCTTCAGCGACCACTCATAGTTCGCGCCCGGACGTACCTGACGGTAGACGCGCGGCACGTTCTCCAGGTTGTGGTTGAAGACGTCTGGCGGCGTGGCGTTGAGGATCTCCAGCGCGCGATCCATACGACCACGGAAATCGGGCACCAGCGTTTCGATTTTAATCGACGGGCTCTTTTCGCGGATAGCCGTAATGCAGTCGGCGAAGTGCTGTGCGCCGCCATCTCGCAGATCGTCGCGGTCTACTGAGGTGATAACCACATAGCGCAGCGCCATATCGGCGATGGTCTGGGCCAGCTTCAGCGGCTCGCCAGCGTCCGGCGCGTTAGGACGACCGTGCGCCACATCGCAGAACGGGCAGCGGCGGGTACAGATAGCGCCGAGGATCATAAAAGTCGCGGTGCCGTGGTTGAAGCATTCGGCCAGGTTAGGGCAGGAGGCCTCTTCACATACGGAGTGCAGGCCGTTTTTACGCATCGCCGCTTTGATGCCCTGGATTCGGCTGGAATCCGCAGGCAGCTTGATTTTCATCCATTCGGGCTTGCGTAACAGCTCCTGGCGTTCAGTCACGACGGTTTTCACCGGGATCAGCGCCATTTTATCTGCGTCACGATATTTGACGCCGCGTTCCATCTGAATTGGTTTACTCATAAGTCTGCAGGTTCCGGTCGGATTGCGTAATGAGAGCTTTCGGCTTCAGGCCAGCGGTAAAGCTTTCAACTTTATTTGATAAAATTTCAAAAATTATATCAGTTCCGCCTGGCATAAGCAGCCGTAGTGCGGCGGGAAAAGTTACAATTTTGTAAATTCGCATGCGCGGTTAAGGCAGCGGCGCGTTTTCTGCCGCCAGCCACTCGACTTCCGTAAAGCCCAGCAGGCGCGCGAAGGCCGCGACCAGCAGCGGCTGTACGTCTTCAGGCGTGACGCCAGGCTGAAAAGCGCTGAGCTGCGTCATCCGCATTCCGGCATAGCCGCAGGGATTGATGCGCAGAAAGGGCGTTAAATCCATCGCCACGTTGAGCGCCAGGCCGTGAAACGAGCAGCCTTTACGAATACGCAGGCCGAGCGAGCAAATTTTCTCTTCACCGACATAGACGCCTGGCGCGTCGGGACGCGCGCGCGCCTCAACGCCGAAGTGCGCCAGCGTACTGATGACCGTCTCTTCCAGCGCGGTAACCAGCTGACGCACGCCGATCTTGCGGCGCTTTACGTCAATCAGCACGTACATCACCTGCTGCCCCGGGCCGTGATAGGTCACCTGGCCGCCGCGATCGCTCTGCACCACCGGGATATCGCCCGGCATCAGCAGATGCTCGGCCTTGCCGGCCTGGCCCTGAGTAAATACGGCGTGATGCTCTACCAGCCAGACTTCGTCGCGGCTGTCGCTGTTACGGCGATCGGTGAACTGATGCATGGCATCGGAGACGGGTTGCCAGTCGCGCTGGCCCAGCTGGCGGATAAGAAGCGTATCTGCTGACAAAACGGCGGTCCGGTTAAGGAAGAAAGGCTGAGTATAACGTCGGCAAAGGGCAAGACCAAGACCCTTTGCCGACGCCGGCACTTACAGCACCATGCGCACGATATCGATATTGCCCAGCTCTTCATACAGGGTTTCCACCTGTTCGATATGTGTGGCGTTAATGGTGATCGACACCGAGTGGTAGTTGCCTTTGCTGCTTGGCTTTACGTCGGGCGAGTAGTCGCCGGGCGCATGGCGTTGCACCACTTCAACCACTTGATCAACCAGCTCCGGTTGCGCCAGACCCATCACTTTATAGGTAAAAGGGGTAGGGAATTCGAGCAGTTCATTCAGTTTGGTTTTCATATTGACTCCGGTGCATAAAAAACAGGCTCCCGCCGAAGCGGGAGCATTATCATAACGTAGTTATGGCGACGACGTGGCGATTTTTCAACCGCCAGGCCGGTTAGCCGAACCAGTGGTGGAACATCAGCTTGATGTAATCGATGATACGGCTGAAGAAACCGCCTTCCTGCACTTCGTTCAGCACCACCAGCGGACGCTGTTCCACGGTTTTGCCGTCGAGCTGGAAGTTGATGCTGCCCACAACCTGGTTTTTCTGCAGCGGGGCGTGCAGTTCAGTGTTGTTCAGCACATAGCTCGCTTTCAGATCTTTCATACGGCCGCGCGGAATCGTCAGGTAGGCGTCTTTCTCTACGCCCAGCTGTACGCGATCGCTGTTGCCGAACCAGACCGGCTCAGAGGCGAACTCTTTGCCCGCCTTCAGCGGCGCCACGGTTTCAAAGAAGCGGAAACCCCAGGTGAGCAGTTTTTTGCTCTCTACTTCGCGTCCTTTAAAGGTACGGCCGCCCAGCACGGCTGAGATCAGACGCATCTGGCCTTCGGTCGCGGAAGAGACGATGTTATAGCCTGCCGCTTCCGTATGGCCGGTTTTGATGCCGTCTACGTTAAGGCTGGTATCCCACAGCAGACCGTTACGGTTGGTCTGGCGGATATTGTTAAAGGTAAACTCTTTCTCTTTATAAACCGAATATTCGTCCGGCACGTCGCGGATCAGCGCCTGACCGATCAGCGCCATATCGCGCGCCGAGCTGTACTGTCCGTCCGCATCCAGGCCATGCACCGTCTGGAAATGGGTGTTCTGCAGGCCCAGCGCCTTGACGTAGTTGTTCATCAGGCCGACAAAGGCGTCCTGGCTGCCGGCGACATAGTCCGCCATCGCCACGCAGGCGTCGTTGCCGGACTGCAGCACGATGCCGCGCGTCAGCTGCGAAACCGGCACCCGATCGCCAGGCTTCAGGAACATCAGCGACGAGCCTTTGAATACCGGGTTACCGGTCGCCCAGGCATCTTTGCCGACGGTAACGACATCGTCCTGATGGATCTTGCCCGCTTTGACTGCCTGACCAATCACATAGCTGGTCATCATTTTGGTCAGGCTGGCGGGATCGCGACGGGCGTCAGCGTTCTTCTCGGCCAGCACTTTACCCGAGTTGTAGTCGATCAGCACATAGGCTTCGGCATCGATATCCGGCACGCCCGGGATCATCGTTTTGAGGTTGACGTCATCAGCAAAGGCTACGTGGCTGAGCGAGAAAGCGACCAGTGATCCCACTGTCAGGCGTTTCAGGAAACGAGAGGGTTTCAGCGTGTTCATGTTATGGACTACAACATCCGTGAGTTAAGGTTAAAAAAAGTGGCTCATCATAGCAAATGCCTGTTTTACAGGCATCTTGCTTCGGCATTCTGTTGTTAACAGAGATGTCCAGCGCGGCGGCGGCTCAGCGACGCGCGCTGGTGATAAATGAAGCCTGGCCATTAGCGTTCAGGCGCTGCTGCAGCGCAGCGGCGTCGGCGCGGTTTTTAAAACTGCCGAGCTGAATGCGATAAACGTTGTTACCGGCATCCTCGACGGTGCCGCGCACGCCATACTTCTGTCCCAGGCTTTGCGCCATCTGCTGCGCGCGCGCAGCGTCGTTGATCGCGCCAACCTGCACCACGAAGCTGCCAGCCGGCTGTGCGGTCGCGCTGCTGGCGGCAGGCGCCACGGCTACGGCGGCGGCGGGCGCGGCGACAGGCTGCGGCGCAGGCTCGCTACTCTCCAGCACGCCGTTCGGCAGCGGCTGAGGCGCACCGAGGAAGCCGCTGCTGCGGACGGGCGCACCCATAGTGCCGTCGCCCTGCAGCGTGCTGTTGTCGACGGCGCGAATATCCTGCGCAGGCACCGGCGCGGCGGCAGGTTCGCTGGCGCCGTTCATCACGCCATTGCCGCCGAGATCGGGCCGGGCGGGCAGGGCATAGCTCTGCTTCGCCACGGTGGTGCCGATCGTGCCGGGACCGGAGAGCGTGCCGTCCGGCGCGACCTTAATGTAATCCACGCGCACGCGGGTATTGTTGGTGATATTAAGACGATCGCCCGCCGCGCGCGACAGGTCGATAATGCGTCCCGGCATATAAGGGCCGCGATCGTTGACGCGCACCACGATCTGGCGACCGTTGGCGAGATTGGTCACACGCACATAGCTGGGCAACGGCAGCGTAGGATGCGCCGCGCTCAGCGCGTCGGGATCGTAGCTTTCACCTGTTGCGGTGCGCTTGCCCTGCGCCTCGTCGCCATACCACGTGGCTAATCCCACTTCGCTGAAGTTAGAGGGATCTTTGACGATACGGTAAGACTTGCCGTTCGCGCTGTAATCCTGGCTGGTGCCGGGATTAATGGGCTCATATTTCGGTTCAACGCCCGGAATTTCCACTACCGGGCCATTATAGGCCGGTTGTGGCGGCGCGGTGTTTTGCGATTCCGGTGTGGTAGTACAGGCGGTCAAAACCAGTAGTGCCAGAGCAACGGCAGGCCATTCCTTACGCATGTGCAGCCTCTTAAACGCTTTTAGATAACATTTTTCTGTGAGTATGGATCGACATCACAATGCCAAATCCCGCCATAAGCACGATGAGCGCCGAGCCGCCGTAGCTGACCAGCGGCAGGGGGACGCCAACCACCGGTAAGATACCACTTACCATGCCGATATTAACGAAAACATAAACGAACAAAATCAGCATTAATCCGCCCGCCATCACGCGGCCAAAGGTGGTCTGGGCGCGCGCGGCGATTACCAGGCCGCGCAGGATCAGCAGCAGATAGAGCACCAGCAGGATCAGCACGCCCACCAGGCCCAGCTCCTCGGCGAGTACGGCGAAGATAAAGTCGGTATGGCGCTCCGGCAAAAACTCCAGCTGCGACTGGGTGCCGTGCAGCCACCCCTTGCCGCGCAGCCCGCCAGAGCCGATGGCGATTTTGGACTGAATAATATGGTAGCCCGCACCAAGCGGATCGCTTTCGGGATCGAGCAGCATCATCACGCGGTCGCGCTGATAGTCATGCATCAGGAAGAACCAGAGCACAGGAATAAAGGCCGCCACCAGCAGCACCGCCACGCCAATCAGCTTCCAGCTCATGCCGGAAAGAAACAGCACGAACAGCCCGGAGGCGGCAATCAGAATGGCGGTGCCGAGGTCCGGCTGCGCCGCGACCAGCAGCGTCGGCATAAAAATCAGGATCAGCGCGATGCCGGTATTTTTTAACGTCGGTGGGCAAACGTCGCGGTTGATAAAGCGCGCCACCATCAGCGGCACGGCGATTTTGGCGATCTCCGAGGGCTGAAAGCGCACCACGCCGAGATCGAGCCAGCGCTGCGCCCCTTTACTGATATGGCCGAAGGCGTCTACCGCAATCAGCAGTATCACACAGATAATATAGAGATAGGGCGCCCAGCCCTCATAGACGCGCGGCGGCACCTGCGCCAGAACCAGCATCATCACCAGACCCATCGCAATCTGGCCGATTTTACGCTCCATCATGCCCGGATCCTGTCCGCTGGCGCTCCAGATCACAATAGCGCTGTAAGCGAGCAGCGCCAGAATCACCAGCATAAACAGCGGGTCGATGTGGATACGCGTCCAGATCGATCTTTTCTGCGGACTATCGTTCATCGACATCGTTATTCACCTTCATAGCCGGGCGGGGTAGGAGCCGCGTCCGGCAGAGCCGTATTGTTGTCGCCCAGCATAATGTGGTCGAGAATCTGTCTCATCACCGTACCGACTGCCGGGCCTGCGCCGCCGTTCTCCAGAATCATCGTGACGGCGACGCGCGGTTTATCATAGGGAGCGAACGCGGTCATCAGTTTGTGATCGCGCAGACGCTCGGCAATCTTATGCGCGTTATAGGTTTCGTTCTCTTTCAGACCAAAGACCTGCGCGGTACCGGATTTGGCAGCGATTTTATAGGGCGCATCGGCAAAGCTTTTATGCGCCGTGCCGTTAGCGCGGTTCGCCACGCCATACATGCCGTCTTTGGCGATCTCCCAGTAGCCGGAGTGAACATCGCCAATCGGCTCGCCCGGCGGCTGACGCCATGGCACCATGGTGCGTCCCTCGCGCGTGGCGCGCAGCAGGTGCGGCACTTTTATCACGCCGTCGTTAATCAGGATCATCAGCGCCTTGTTCATCTGCAGCGGCGTCGCGGTCCAGTAGCCCTGGCCGATACCGACCGGGATGGTGTCGCCCTGATACCACGGCTTTTTAAAGCGTTTCATCTTCCATTCGCGCGTGGGCATATTGCCAGCGCTCTCCTGTGGCAGATCGATACCGGTGCGGTGGCCGTAGCCGAATTTGTTCATCCACTCCGACAGGCGATCGATACCCATGTCGTACGCCACCTGATAGAAGAAGGTGTCCGCCGACTCCTCCAGCGATTTGGTCACGTTAAGGCGGCCGTGGCCCCATTTTTTCCAGTCGCGGTAGCGCTTTTCCGAGCCAGGCAGCTGCCACCAGCCTGGATCGAACAGGCTGGTGTTGCGGTTGATCACGCCAGCGCTAAGCGCGGAGACCGCCACATAGGGTTTCACCGTCGAGGCAGGCGGATAAGAGGCCTGAATGGCGCGGTTATAGAGCGGACGGTTTTCGTCGTTAAGCAGCGCGCGATAATCTTTACCTGAAATGCCGTCGACAAAAAGATTCGGATCGTAACTGGGTGTGGAGACCATCGCCAGGATCTCGCCGGTACGCGGATCGCTGACCACGACCGCGGCGCGGCTGCCGGCCAGCAGCGTTTCGATATATTGCTGAAGCTTAAGATCGATGGTCAGCCAGATGTCACGTCCCGCCTGCGGCGACTGCTCATGCAGCTGGCGGATCACGCGGCCGCGGTTGTTCACCTCGACCTCTTCATAGCCGGTAATGCCGTGCAGCACATCTTCGTAGTAGCTTTCGATGCCGAGCTTGCCGATATCGTGCGTTGCGGCGTAGTTCGGCCATTTGCCCTCTTTATCGAGGCGCGCCACATCGCGGTCGTTAATCTTGGAGACGTAGCCGACGACGTGGGTCAGGGTAGGGCCGTAGGGGTAGTAGCGACGCTGATAGCCTTTCACCTCGACGCCGGGGAAGCGGTACTGGTTGACGGCGAAGCGCGCTACCTGCACATCGTTAAGGCCGACTTTGACGGGAATAGAGGTAAAGCGACGCGAGCGCTTGCGCTCTTTATCAAAGGCGTCGAGATCGTCGTCGGTAATATCAAGCACCGGGCGCAGATCCTGCAGCGTTTGCTTGAGATTATCGACCTTCTCCGGCACCAGCTCCGCCTGATAGATGGTGCGGTTTAGCGCCAGCGCGGTGCCGTTGCGGTCGTAGATAATGCCGCGGCTTGGCGCCACCGGCACCAGCTTGATGCGGTTTTCGTTAGAGCGGGTACTGTAATCTTCAAAGCGCAGAATCTGCAGGTGGTAAAGATTGACCACCAGCACGCTGGAAAGCACCAGAATTCCGAAGAACGCGATTAATGCCCGACGGACAAAGAGTTTCTGTTCGGCACTGTAATCGCGAAAGGCGTTGCTTTGTAATTTCATCCGCTACTTAAAATGTCGGGGTTTGCCTTACCGTTTATTCACGATGATAAGGATGATTGGCGGTGATGCTCCAGGCGCGATAAAGGCTTTCGGCGACCAGCACGCGCACCAGCGGATGAGGCAGCGTCAACGCAGAAAGCGACCAGCTCTGCTCAGCTGCGGCTTTGCAGGCGGGCGATAACCCTTCCGGGCCGCCAATCAACAGGCTAACGTCGCGACCGTCCTGTTTCCAGCGCTCCAGCTGCTGAGCGAGCTGGGGCGTTTCCCACGGCTGACCTGGGATATCCAGCGTGACGATGCGGTTGCCCTTGCCGGTTGCGGCCAGCATCGCCTCGCCTTCTTTTTCCAGGATGCGCTTGATATCGGCGTTTTTACCGCGTTTTCCCGCAGAGACTTCTACCAGCTCCAGCGGCATATCTTTGGGAAAACGACGCAGATATTCAGTGAAGCCGGTTTGCACCCAGTCGGGCATCTTAGTGCCAACGGCCACAAGCTGCAGTTTCACGCGTCAGCTCCAGAGTTTTTCCAGCTCATAAAGCTGGCGGCTCTCTTCCTGCATGACGTGCACAATGACGTCGCCCAGATCGACCACCACCCAGTCAGCGGCGTTTTTGCCTTCTACGCCGAGCGGGATCAAGCCTGCGGCGCGCGATTCCTGCACCACATGATCGGCGATCGAAGAGACATGACGCGTCGAGGTGCCGGTGCAGATGATCATGCAGTCGGTGATGCTGGATTTACCCTGAACGTTGAGTGCGACGATGTCCTGACCTTTAAGATCATCAATCTTATCAATAACGAACTCTTGGAGTGCTTTGCCTTGCAAAAGGTTCCCCTTTAATACGGATAGTAGCGGGCCGGCTGCTGGCCCCGATAAGGCAGCCAAAAAATTAAGCCGCGCAGTATAGCATGCCTTTGCCCGAGCAATATATGCCCGGTTTGCGGTTATTTGAGATAGAGGCCTGCGCGATCGATATAGTCGATGACGGATGCGGGCAACAGTTGATCGCAGGACAAGCCCTGGCGGCGGCGCTGACGAATTTCCGTGGCGGAGATATCGACCAGCGGCGTATCGGCCAGCCAGATAAAACCGGCGGGCTGCTGATGCAGCTGGGCTGTTTCGCTCGCCAGATGCGTATCAAGCCAGCGCTGCATTTCCGGCGATGCCATTTCGGCCGGATAGCCCGGACGTTTGCACACCAGCAGATGACAGAGCGACAGCAAATCCTGCCAGCGGTGCCAGCCTGAGAGGTTCAGCAGCGAGTCCTGACCAATAATAAATCCCAGCGGCTGCTGCGGCCCGCGTTCGGCACGCAGCGCCTCCAGCGTCGCCACTGTCCAGGAGGGCGTTTCGCGCATCAGTTCGCGGGTATCGATATCAAACAGCGGCCTGTCGCGAATGGCGCAGCGCAGCATGTCGACGCGCTGCGACGCGCTCGCTTCCGGCTGCGGGCGATGCGGCGGCACGTTGTTCGGCAGCAGCAGCACACGCGCCAGCCCGGTTTGCTGCGCCAGCGCTTCTACCGGCCGCAAATGGCCGAAGTGCACCGGATCGAAGGTGCCACCGAACAGGGCGTGTAGTTCAGACACTGGCGAAGCTCTCAGGGAAGTGGCGATGACAGAGCAGCAGCGACAGCGTCTCCAACTGCGGCCAGATGCGCTGTCCATAATCCTGCTTTAAGGTTAATTCAATTTGCGCCAGCAGGCGAATCGCACGCTGCAGGCGTGCGCCGTCCAGGCGCTGCAGCGCCTCGGTAAAGAGCGCGCGGCGGTTCTGCCAGATGCGCTGCTGGTCCATTAACGCGCGCAACGGCTGCTGCGCCTGATGGCGCTGCAGATGCAGCAACGTCATGATATCGCGCTGCAGCGTGCGCAGCAGGATAACCGGCTCACTATCCTCTTTTTCCAGCTGATGCAGAATATGCAGCGCGCGCTTGCTTTTGCCCGCCAGCAGCGCATCCACCCAGTGAAACGGGGTAAAATGCGCCGCGTCGCTTACGGCTTCTTCGACGCGCGGCAGCGTAAGCTTGCCGTCGGGCCAGAGCAGCGACAAACGTTCCAGCGCCTGCGCCAGCGCCAGCAGATTGCCTTCATAGCAGTAGCAGAGCAGCTGGATCGCCGCGTCATCTACCGAAAGCTTCATGCTTCTGGCGCGCGCCGCCACCCAGCGCGGCAGCTGCGCCTGCTCCGGCGTCTGGCACGGCACCAGCACACCATGCGCGGAGAGTGCCTTAAACCAGGCGCTATTCTCCTGGGCTTTCGTCAGCTTCGCCAGACGGCAGATCAGCAAGATATCGCTGTGCAGCAGGCTCGCCAGCTTATTCAGCTGTTCAGCCATGGCGGCGTTGGGGCCGTTTTCCGGGAAGAGCAGCGTCAGCGTCTGACGTTGAGCAAAAAGGCTCAGCGCCTGACAGCTGGCAAAGAGAGTTTCCCAGTCGGTCTGGGCATCAAGCGTAAAACTGAAATGCTCTTCGAATCCCTGTGCGATCGCGGCGGCGCGTATCGCGTCGGCGCTCTCCTGCACCAGCAGCGGCTCGTTTCCGGCTAACAAATAGCAAGCGCGCAGCCCCTCGCGGAGCTGCGCGCCAAGTTGCTCAGGATAGATCCTGATCATTGCGTACTGGTAGCGGAAGAGGAGGAGGCTGGCGCGGGCACCGCAGGTTCGCTGGCCGACGCAGGCAGCGTCTCTTTATGGTTCATCTGCGCGGCGTGCACGGTCAGCAGTTTACGTACCAGCTGCTCAGCGGCGCGCTGACGCATCTCCTGCACGATCATGTCCTGCTCGGCATCTTTCGCCAGCGCCGCGTTCGGGTTATCAAAGAACGAACGATAAACCGTGGTGCTGATTGGATAGATGCCTTTGCCTGGCAGCAGAACCTGCGCCGACACGTTCATCATCAGCGAGTATTCCGCCGTCGTACCGCTGATAAACACCGAGGCGGTATCGCGGCCCTGCGTTTCCGCGCCAAGGCGCAGCGTAGGGATGTCGGTACGGTTCTGTTTCGTATCCTCAACAATAGTGACGTTGTTGATACGCAACTGCTGACGCACCGTACGAGCCAGCGGACCGTAAGGGTCGCCGCTGTCCAGGATCAGCGTTTTCAGCTCGGTCGGCACCTGGGTGGTGCCGCGCGGATGAAAACCACAGCCGGCGGTAATCATCACCGCCAGCAGGACAAACAGCCTGATAATCAGATGTCGCACAGTTCCTCCTGAACTTAACCTACGACCAGGTTAAGCAGTTTGCCGGGTACATAAATCACTTTGCGAATGGTGACGCCGTCAAGGTACTTCGCGACCAGGTGCTCCTGGGCAGCGCGCGCCTGAACCTGCTCCTGCGTCGCGTCGGCGGCCACGGTAATTTTACCACGGACTTTACCGTTTACCTGTACAACCACCAGCAGCGACTCTTCCACCATCGCCGCTTCGTCTGCTACAGGCCAGGCGGCGTTATCCACGCTGCCTTCGCCGCCCAGCTCCTGCCACAGCACATAGCTGGCGTGCGGAGTGAACGGATAGAGCATACGAACAACGGCCAGCAGCGCTTCCTGCATCAGCGCGCGATCCTGCTCGCTCTCCTGCGGCGCGCGCGCCAGCTTATTCATCAGTTCCATAATCGCCGCGATAGCGGTGTTAAAGGTCTGACGACGGCCAATGTCATCGGAGACTTTGGCGATGGTCTTGTGCAGATCGCGACGCAGCGCTTTCTGCTCGTCATTCAGGCTGCTGAGATCCAGCGCGACCGTCGCGCCTTTCGCCGTGTGTTCATACGCCAGCTTCCACACGCGCTTCAGGAAGCGGTTAGCGCCTTCAACGCCTGACTCCTGCCACTCCAGCGTCATTTCTGCCGGCGACGCGAACATCATAAACAGACGGACCGTATCTGCGCCGTAACGCTCAACCATCAGCTGCGGGTCGATGCCGTTGTTTTTCGACTTCGACATTTTGCTCATGCCGGCGTAAATCACTTCGCGGCCCTGATTGTCGGTCGCTTTAACGATGCGGCCTTTCTCGTCGCGCTCGACGGTGACGTCAACCGGAGAAACCCAGTTACGCTCGCCGTTAGCGCCGAGGTAGTAGAACGCGTCTGCCAGCACCATGCCCTGACACAGCAGGCGCTTCGCCGGTTCACTGGAGGTCACCAGGCCCGCGTCGCGCAGCAGCTTGTGATAGAAGCGGAAATACATCAGGTGCATGATGGCGTGTTCAATACCGCCTACATACTGATCCACCGGCAGCCAGTAGTTGGCCGCAGCCGGATCCAGCATGCCTTCATCATAGTTGGCGCAGGTGTAACGCGCGTAGTACCAGGAGGACTCCATAAAGGTGTCGAAGGTGTCGGTTTCACGCAGCGCAGGCTGACCGTTCACCGTGGTTTTTGCCCACTCCGGGTCAGCTTTGATTGGGCTGGTGATGCCGTCCATCACTACATCTTCCGGCAGGATCACCGGCAGCTGATCTTCCGGCGTCGGCATGACGGTGCCATCTTCCAGGGTCACCATCGGAATCGGCGCGCCCCAGTAGCGCTGACGGGATACACCCCAGTCGCGCAGACGATAGTTGACCTTGCGTACGCCGACGCCTTTAGCGGCCAGCGCATCGGCGATGGCGTTGAAGCCCGCTTCATGGCTCAGACCGCTGAATTCGCCAGAGTTGAACAGGGTGCCTTTTTCGGTCATGGCAGCTGCGCTGACGTCCGGCTCGCTGCCGTCCAGGTTCAGTACCACCGGCTTAATCGGCAGATCGTATTTGGTGGCAAATTCCCAGTCGCGCTGATCGTGCGCCGGTACCGCCATAACGGCGCCGGTGCCGTACTCCATCAGGACGAAGTTAGCGACCCAGACCGGCACGTTGTCGCCGGTCAGCGGATGAATGGCGAACAGACCGGTCGCCATGCCTTTTTTCTCCATCGTCGCCATATCGGCTTCGGCCACTTTGGTGTTGCGGCATTCGGCGATAAAGTCAGCCAGCACCGGGTTGCCCATGGCGGCCTGCAGCGCCAGCGGATGGCCCGCGGCGACTGCGACGTAAGTCGCACCGAGGAAGGTATCCGGACGCGTAGTATAGACGGTCACTTTCTCTTCGCTGTCAGCGACGTCGAAGGTGATCTCGACGCCTTCAGAGCGGCCAATCCAGTTGCGCTGCATGGTTTTGACCTGCTCCGGCCACTCTTCCAGCGTATCGAGGTCGTTGAGCAGTTCATCGGCATAGTCGGTGATTTTCACGAACCACTGCGGGATCTCTTTACGCTCAACTTTGGTGTCGCAGCGCCAGCAGCAGCCGTCAATGACCTGTTCGTTCGCCAGCACCGTCTGATCGTTCGGGCACCAGTTCACCGCCGAGGTTTTTTTGTAAACCAGGCCTTTTTCATACAGTTTGGTGAAGAACCACTGTTCCCAGCGGTAGTATTCCGGCTTACAGGTCGCCAGCTCGCGGCTCCAGTCATAGCCGAAGCCCAGCAGTTTGAGCTGGTTCTTCATATATTCGATATTGTCGTAAGTCCAGGGCGCAGGCGCGGTGTTGTTTTTTACCGCCGCGCCTTCCGCTGGCAGGCCGAACGCATCCCAGCCAATTGGCTGCAGTACGTTTTTGCCAAGCATACGCTGGTAACGAGCGATCACATCACCGATGGTGTAGTTACGCACGTGGCCCATATGTAGGCGGCCGGAAGGATAGGGCAGCATGGAGAGGCAGTAATATTTCTCTTTGCTCTCATCTTCGGTCACTTTGAACGTTTGGTTTTCGTCCCAGTGTTGCTGGACGCGGGATTCTATCTCTTCCGGGCGGTATTGCTCTTGCATGGCAGCCTGTGGTCCTTAATGAATAACGCTTAGCTTACTTTAAGATCCGCATAGCATACCCATATGACTGCCGGTCAACAACACTTCACCGCCCTGTTGCGGCGATTTCTCGCGGAAGGCCGCATCCTCCCGTCATATTCCGATCCGCTTTCCTAAACAACACGGCAACCGGCGCAAAGCGGCTAAACTTAAAGCTGGCTTACCCGCGCAGAAAGGAGAATAAAATGAACAAAGTGGCGCAAATTTACCGTGAATCCCTGGCCGCGCTGACGGAGCGTTTGCGTCAGGGCGATCGGGATATCGACGCGCTGGTCTCATCGCGACGTCAGCAGTTGATGGCCAGCGAGTCCGCGACGACGGGCGAGATCGATCAGGCCCTGGCGGCGGTTCGACGCGATTTAGAGGAGTTTGCACGCAGCTATCAGGAGGTCCATCAGCCAGAGAAGGTCAATGATTCGCTGTTTATGCGCGTTATCCGCGAGAGTTTGTGGAAAGAGCTGGCAGACATTACCGACAAAAGCCAGCTGGAGTGGCGTGAGGTCTTTCAGGACCTGCATCATCACGGCGTTTATCAGAGCGGCGAGGTGGTAGGACTGGGCAATCTGGTGTGCGAGAAGTGTCACTTTACGCGTGCGATTTATACGCCGGAAACCTTAACGCGCTGTCCTGAGTGCGGTCACGATCAGTTTCAGCGTCAGCCATTTGAACCTTAAGGCTGGGCACACTCTCAGACCGCTGAGGAGTCTTGAACAGCGGGTGGCATGGACTGAAGATCAAAGCGTCCCGCGACAACAATGTCGCGGGACGAGCGGGCAGGGAGGCCGTTTTTTGCGCCTTTGCGATCGGACCATGTCACCCGCGTGAGTACGGAGCCACAGGTCCGAGCTAACGTTTAGTGCAAAATTTTCGCCAGGAATTCTTTTGCGCGATCCGACTGCGGATTATTGAAGAAGTCATCTTTACGCGTATCTTCGATAATCTTTCCTTCATCCATAAAGATAACGCGGTTCGCCACCTTGCGGGCAAAGCCCATCTCGTGCGTCACCACCATCATCGTCATCCCTTCCTGCGCCAGCTCCACCATCACGTCGAGCACTTCATTGATCATTTCCGGATCGAGCGCCGAGGTCGGTTCGTCGAACAGCATTGCGATAGGGTCCATACAGAGCGCGCGCGCAATGGCTACGCGCTGCTGCTGGCCGCCCGACAGCTGGCCGGGAAACTTCTGCGCATGGGCGGAAAGCCCCACGCGATTCAGCAGCTTCAGGCCTTTTTCCCGTGCAGCGGCTTTGTCGCGCTTCAGCACTTTTACCTGCGCCAGCACCAGATTATCGATAATGCTGAGGTGCGGAAACAGTTCGAAATGCTGGAAGACCATGCCGACTTTGCTGCGCAGCTGCGCAAGGTTGGTTTTTTTATTATTCACTTCGGTGCCGTTCACCAGAATAGTGCCCTGCTGAACCGGCTCCAGTCCGTTAACGGTTTTAATCAGGGTCGATTTGCCCGAGCCTGACGGCCCGCACACCACGACCACTTCTCCTTTCTGGACTTCGGTCGTGCAGTCGGTCAGCACCTGAAAGTGACCATACCACTTAGAAACGTTTTTCAGGTTAATCATTTAAACCGTCCTTTTTCTTTTTAGATAGCTGACCAACAGCGAAGCGCTCAGGCTGATCGCGAAATAGACCAGACCGGCAAAGAGAACCATTTCTACCTGGGTGCCGTCACGCTCGCCGATAGTCGACGCGGTGCGGAAGAAGTCAGCCAGGCTCAGCACGTAAACCAGCGAGGTATCCTGAAACAGCACGATGCCCTGCGTCAGCAGCAGCGGCACCATGGCGCGGAACGCCTGCGGCAGAATAATCAGCTGCATCGACTGCCAGTGCGTCATACCCAGCGCCAGCGCGGCGTTGGATTGCCCGCGCGCAATACTCTGGATACCGGCGCGAATAATTTCCGAGTAGTAGGCCGCTTCGAATAGCGAAAAGGCGATCATCGCCGAAATCAGGCGGATATCCGTCTTGGGCGACAGCCCCAGCACCTGCTGCAGGAAGCTCGGCACCACCAGATAGAACCACAGCAGCACCATCACCAGCGGGACAGAGCGGAACAGGTTCACATAGATCCGGGCGAACCAGCTGATCGGCTTGAAGGGCGACAGACGCATCACCGCCAGCAGCGTGCCCCAGATAATGCCGAACACCACCGCAGTGACGGTGATCTTTAGCGTAATCACCATGCCGTTAAGCAGATAGGGCAGGCTGGGAGGAATAGAACTCCAGTCAAACGCGTACATTATTTCCCTCCCATATTACCCGGCAGGCGCACCTTGCGCTCCACCAGGCTCATAATCATCATGATCACCAGGTTAATGGCGATATAGGCCAGCGTAATCGCGGTAAAGGACTCGTAGGCGTGCGCGGAGTAATCGAGCAGCTTGCCCGCCTGCGCCGCCATATCCACCAGCCCGATCGTCGAGGCGATAGCGGAGTTTTTCACCAGGTTGAGCATTTCCGAGGTCATCGGCGGCACAATCACGCGGTAGGCGTTGGGCAGCAGCACGTAGCGATAGGTTTGCGGCAGAGTCAGGCCCATCGCCAGGCCAGCATTTTTTTGCCCGCTCGGCAGCGAGTTGATTGCGGCGCGCACCTGCTCGCAGACGCGCGCGGCGGTAAACAGCCCGAGACAAATTACGGACGCGGTGAAGAACTGGATATTGGGATCCAGCTCCGATTTAAACCACATGCCGAGCTTTTCCCCAACCAGCTCTGGCGCCACCAGATACCAGAAGAAGAACTGCACAATCAGCGGAATGTTGCGGAACAGCTCCACGTAACAGGTGCCGATCGTCGAAAGCAGACGGTTAGGCACGGTACGCAAAATGCCGAATAAGGATCCTACAAGAAAGGCGATAATCCAGGCGCAGCAGGAGACCGCAACGGTCACCTGAAATCCGGACCACAGCCAGCCAAGGTAGGTCGTGTTGCCGAACGGGGCCTGTTCGAGAAAGATGCCCCAGTTCCAGTCGATACCCATAACGAGCTCCGGTAAAAAAGGGTAGCTAAGCTACCCTGAAGATTGATGAACGGCGTCTGTATGGCCTGCTTCAGGGGAACGACCTGAGCAGCTTGTCTGTCCGCGCCGGGTTTTCAGCAATCGAGAGGGCAGCGAGGCCGCCCTTGTTGTCGTTGTTAGTTAAGTGCTTTGTCGTTCGGCGTCTTAAACAGCGTCTGCATATCCGCAGAGAGATCGAAATTCAGGTTCAGATTCTTCGGCGGGATCGGCTGCTTGAACCAGGTATCGAACCACTTCGCGGCTTCGCCTGAGGTCTGCGCTTTGGCGATAGTGTCATCTACCAGCGTTTTAAACTGAGGGTCATCTTTACGCAGCATACAGCCATAGGCCTCTTTCGACTGCGGTGTGCCGACGATCTCCCAGTTGTCTGGTTTCTTCGCTTTGGCGCGTTCGCCTGCCAGCAGCGCGTCATCCATCATAAAGGCGACGGCGCGACCGGTTTCCAGCGTGCGGAACGAATCGCCATGGTCTTTAGCGCTGATGATGCGCATATCCATCTTTTTCTCGTCGTTCAGCTTATGCAGCAGCACTTCTGAAGTGGTGCCGGAGGTGACGACCACGGTTTTGCCTTTCAGATCGTCGAAATCTTTAATGTCGCCGCCTTTTTTCACCAGCAGACGCGTACCGATAACGAAAATGGTGTCGGAGAACGCCGCCTGTTTCTGGCGCTCAAGGTTGTTGGTGGTGGAGCCGCACTCAAAGTCGTAGGTGCCGTTCTGCAGCAGCGGAATACGGTTCTGCGACGTGACGGGGATCATCTTCACCTGCAGATCCGGTTTATTCAGCTTCGCTTTAATGGCGTCCACGATGGCGTTGGAGTAAGCCTGCGAATAGCCCACAACTTTTTGCTGGTTGTCATAATAAGAAAAAGGAACAGATGACTCGCGATGCCCCACGACGATGACGCCACTGTCGCTGATTTTCTTCAGGGTGCCGCTGAGATCTTCCGCCTGGGCCGCTCCCGCTGCTGCTACGCCTGCCAGCAAAAGTGATAATGCCACTTTGCGTATCTGCATGGTCCAACTCCTTCAAGAGATGTTGCGCAGAATATAAACTGCGCAGATGTGTGATGTTGTGTGTATTTCCTGCTGCTTTTTTTGTTATCTCACCGCTTCAGCGCGCTAAGAATATTCACTAACATAGCGGATTGTTAACGTTATGAAACGAAAAAGTTTCTTTTTTTGCGAAGTGTTCCGCACCAAATTGAGGCGTATTTCTGGCGTTGCGCGTTAAAGGTGCGTCGCATTGCCTTTTAATGGTGCAGGACAGCCCGTTTAACCCGTCTGTCAGCCTGGCTTACAGGAAACCTGTGTTACTGATAGCAAGCATCGTGCCAGTTAACAGGCGCAGCAGAAAATCGGGGACGAGGGCGTAAAACAAGCGGAAAACGGAGGAGAGGAGGGCGGCGAGCACTGCGCTCACCGCCACTACGGCAGGTCAGGCCTTGCGGCGCCACAGCGCCAGCAGCGCAGCGCACAGCGTCAGCAACCAGACCGGCCAGAGACCAGCATGGGCGTAAGGAGTTTCGCCAGTGATCGGCGTCACCTTATCCAGCAGGACGCCGCGAATAAACTGCGGCAGGATCTTTTCTACCTCACCCTGCGCGTTCACCACGGCGGTGACGCCGTTATTGGTGCTGCGCAGCAGCGGGCGACCCAGTTCGAGCGCGCGCATCCGCGCCATCTGAAAGTGCTGCCAGGGACCGATAGAATGACCGAACCAGGCGTCATTGGAGACGGTCAGCAGGAAATCGGTATCAGGATGGAAGTTAGCGCGCACCTGCTCGCCCAGCACGATTTCATAACAGATCGCGCTGGTGAGGTTATAACCCGCCGCCCTCAGCTGCCGCTGCAGATAATCGCCGCGGCTGAATGACGACATCGGCAGATCGAAGAAGGGCGCCAGCGGACGCAGCAGGCTCTCCAGCGGCACAAACTCGCCGAAAGGCACCAGGTGGTTTTTCTGGTAGCGGTTCTTGCTCTGATAGCTGTAAGGCGTTTCGCCGCCCAGCACGATAACCGAGTTGTAGTCGTGATAGCGATTCTGCTCCAGACGGGAATCGACAATGCCGGTGATCAGCGAGCTGCCGCGCTCGCGAAGCTCCTCATCCAGCGAGCGTAAAAATGGCTGCTGGTTGCTTTCCAGATCGGTAATCGCCGACTCTGGCCAGATAATCAACGGCGCTTTACCCATCAGCGGCTGGCTCAGGCCGTTATAGGCGCGCAGCGTGGTGAGCAGCTGCTGCGGATCCCACTTCATCGACTGCGGAATATTGCCCTGTACCAGCGCGACCTCGACGCTGCGCGCCGGTTGTGGCTGAGTCCAGTGGATATAACGCAGCGGCCAGGGCAGCGCCAGCAGCAGCAGCGCGGCGATGGCGCTCTTTGCATTGCGCTGGCGAATGGCGTAAACCAGCAGGCCGGAGATCGCCATCAGCAGGAAGGTCAGCGTTTCCACCCCCGCCAGCGGCGCTAAGCCTTTCAGCGGGCCGTCGATCTGGCTGTAGCCGAACTGCAGCCAGGGAAAGCCGGTCAGCACCCAGCCGCGCAGGAACTCGCTGAGTTGCCACAGAGCGGGCGCCGCCAGCGCCAGACGCCACAGCGTGGCGCGCGGCCAGAAACGGTTAAGCACGCTGGCGAACAGCGCCGGATAGAGCGACAGATAAGCCGCCAGCAGAATCACCAGGAATACGTTGACCGGGCCAGGCATGCCGCCAAAGGTGGCGATGCTGACGTAGACCCAGTTTACGCCGCTGCCGAACAGGCCGAAGCCCCAGGCAAAGCCGATGGCGGTGGCCTGACCGTTGCGACGATCCAGCGTCAGCAGCTGCAGGCCGCCCAGCGACAGCAGCGCGGCGGGCCAGAAGTCATAAGGAGAGAAGGCAAGGGTGCCGAGGGCACCCGTCAACAATGCCAGCAACAAACGTACCCGCTGGCGCGGGTAAAGTGAGGCCAGAGACATAGAGTTATTCGTCATCCAGTTGGGGTAGCGGCGAGTTTTCCGGAATTTTTACATGCACCTGGATGATGCGACGGCTGTCGGACATGGCGACCTTGAAATGATAGCCGTCGATGTCAATGCTCTCTCCCCGTCCGGGAAGATGGCCAAATCCCTGCATGACCAGTCCGCCAATCGTGTCCACTTCTTCATCGCTGAACTGCGTGCCGAACACCTCGTTGAAATCTTCAATCGGGGTCAGGGCGCGTACCGTATAGGTCTGGCGGTTCAGCTGACGGATATCGCGATCTTCTTCGTCATCATACTCATCTTCGATCTCACCGACGATCAGCTCAAGGATATCCTCGATAGTGACCAGGCCGGAAACACCGCCGAATTCGTCGATAACGATCGCCATATGATAGCGCTGAGAACGAAACTCTTTCAGCATGCGATCGACGCGTTTGCTCTCCGGCACCACAACCGCCGGGCGCAGCACTTTTTCCATGCTGAACGGCTCTGATTCGCTGCTCATAAACGGCAGCAGATCTTTCGCCATCAAAATGCCTTCAACATGGTCTTTGTCTTCGCTGATAACCGGGAAACGCGAATGCGCTGACTCGATAATCACGTCAAGGCACTCATCCAGCGACTGGTTGCGCTTCAGGGTAATCATTTGCGAACGCGGGATCATGATGTCGCGCACGCGCTGCTCTGCAATATCCAGCACCCCTTCGAGCATGTCGCGGGTATCTTCGTCAATCAGCTCTTTTTGCTCGGAGTCGCGGATCAGCTCCAGTAGTTCATCACGGTTTTGTGGTTCGCCGTGAAAAAGTTGGTTGATAAGCAGGGAAAAAAATCCCTTTTTACTACTGGGTGCATCGCTGTTTTGAGAATGGTCGTCGCTCATGGCGTTTTTTTACAGATCTCTCTGGTGAGGTGGGTCGCTGTCGGCGCCCTCGCCGACAGCCGGGTAATCTGAGCCAGCGGCTCAGGCGTCTTCTTTTTCCGAAATGTACGGATCGGGATAACCAAGAGCAAGCATTATCTCTGTCTCCAGCGCTTCCATCTCTTCGGCTTCGTCATCTTCGATATGATCGTAACCGAGCAGATGCAGCGTGCCGTGCACCACCATATGGGCCCAGTGAGCCTCGACGCTTTTCCCTTGCTCTTCCGCCTCTTGCTCTACCACCTGACGACAAATGATCAGGTCGCCCAGCAGCGGCAGCTCAATGCCCGGCGGCGCTTCAAAGGGAAAGGAGAGGACGTTGGTCGGCTTGTCTTTGCCGCGATAAGTCAGATTAAGCTCATGGCTCTCCGCCTCGTCCACCAGACGAATAGTGACTTCGCTTTCTGGCTGAAAAGGGGTAACCGCCGCTTCCAGCCAGCGCTGGAAAGCGGCCTCGTCAGGCAGGCCGCCGGTCTGTTCGCAGGCCAGCTGCAGGTCAAGAATTACCGCGCTCATTTACTCTCCTGCGCCTCGCTCTGCGCCGCCAGCGCTTCGCGTTTCCGTTCTTCCGCCAGTCTGTCGCGGCGTTTCTGGTCCGCTTCTTCCCAGGCTTCATAGGCGGTTACGATGCGCGCTACCACCGGGTGACGCACCACGTCTTCGCTCTGGAAGAAGTTGAAGCTCAGCTCTTCGACTTCGGAGAGCACTTCAATGGCGTGGCGCAGGCCCGATTTGGTGCTGCGCGGCAGGTCGATCTGCGTGACGTCGCCGGTGATGACCGCTTTGGAGTTGAAGCCGATACGCGTCAGGAACATCTTCATCTGTTCGATGGTGGTGTTCTGGCTTTCATCAAGAATGATAAAGGCGTCGTTCAGCGTGCGGCCGCGCATATAGGCAAGCGGCGCCACTTCAATCACGTTGCGCTCCATCAGCTTCTCAACGCGCTCGAAGCCCAGCATTTCGAACAGCGCGTCATAGAGCGGACGCAGGTAAGGGTCGACCTTCTGGCTCAGATCGCCTGGCAGGAAGCCGAGCTTTTCACCCGCTTCTACCGCCGGACGCGTCAGCAGAATACGGCGAATCTCCTGACGCTCCAGCGCATCCACCGCCGCGGCGACGGCGAGATAGGTTTTACCCGTACCGGCCGGCCCGACGCCAAAGGTGATGTCGTGGTCGAGGATATTGGCAATGTACTGCGCCTGGTTCGGCGTGCGCGGCTTGATTACGCCGCGCTTGGTCTGGATATGTACGGCTTTGCCGTAGTCCGGCACGCTATCGGCGGTCTGCTCCAGCACGCGGCTCTCTTTGATCGCCAGATGAATTTGTTCTGGCTCGATATCCGGGATGGTGCCGCGTACCGGCGCGGTATCGACATAGAGCGTGCGCAGAATATCTTCAGCGGCGTTAACGCAGAGCGCGCGGCCAACCAGCTTAAAGTTATTGTCGCGACGGTTGATCTCAATGCCCAGACGACGCTCAAGCTGCTTCACGTTGTCGTCAAACGGACCGCACAGGCTCATCAGTCGGCGGTTATCAGCCGGTTCAAGGGTGATTTCACGAGTTTCGATATTCAAACGAATCCTTTGGGTCACTCAGGGCCAGTTAGAATGGGTGCTGATGCCGGGTTGATTAACGACGGCACTTTAAGAAATTATTTATGGCATGTCGCCGGGGCGCAAGCGTAGCTAATGATATTTGGGTCGCGCGTCCAGAAACCAAGGGCGGAAAGAAGAAAAGAGCGGCGACGCGGTGGGCGCCGCCGCTGACTGAAAAGCGTATCAAGGCTGGAAGGTGCCGACGCCGATTTCGTTCTCTTTGCGCGTGCGCGCGATAACCGATGCCGGGCTTTCTACAATGCGCAGCCCCATCTCATCCTCGGTGCGCACCACTTTGCCGCGCAGCGAGTTAGTGTAGACGTCAACGATCTCTACATCGACAAATTTACCGATCATCTCCGGCGAACCTTCGAAGTTCACTACGCGGTTGGTCTCGGTACGGCCTGACAGCTCCATCACATTTTTACGCGAGGTGCCTTCCACCAGAATACGCTGCACGGTGCCAAGCATACGGCGGCTCCAGGCCATCGCCTGCTGATTGATGCGGTCCTGCAGAATATAGAGACGCTGCTTTTTCTCTTCTTCCGAGACGTCATCCGGCAGGTCCGCCGCTGGCGTACCGGGACGCGCAGAGTAGATAAAGCTGAAGCTCATGTCGAAGTTGACGTCGGCGATCAGCTTCATGGTCTGTTCGAAGTCCTGCTGAGTTTCGCCAGGGAAACCGATGATAAAGTCGGAGCTGATCTGGATATCCGGACGCGCAGCGCGCAGCTTGCGGATAATCGCTTTATACTCCAGCGCGGTATGTGCACGTTTCATCAGCGTCAGAATGCGGTCCGCGCCGCTCTGTACCGGCAGGTGCAGGAAGCTCACCAGCTCCGGCGTATCGCGGTACACTTCGATAATGTCGTCGGTGAACTCGATCGGGTGGCTGGTGGTAAAGCGAATGCGATCGATGCCGTCAATGGCGGCCACCAGGCGCAGCAGCTCGGCGAAGGTGCAGATTTCGCCGTCAAAGGTCGCGCCGCGATAGGCGTTCACGTTCTGGCCCAGCAGGTTGACTTCACGCACGCCCTGCGCCGCCAGCTGGGCGATCTCCAGCAGAATATCGTCGCATGGACGACTCACTTCTTCGCCGCGCGTATAGGGCACCACGCAGAAGGTGCAGTATTTGTTGCAGCCTTCCATGATGGAGACGAACGCGGTCGGGCCTTCCGCACGGGGTTCCGGCAGACGGTCAAATTTTTCGATTTCCGGGAAGCTGATATCCACGATCGGGCTTTTGCTGCCGCGCACGCTGTTGATCATTTCCGGCAGGCGATGCAGGGTTTGCGGGCCGAATACGATATCCACGTAGCTGGCGCGCTGGCGAATATGTTCCCCTTCCTGCGACGCCACGCAGCCGCCGACACCGATAATCAAATCAGGGTTGCGCTCTTTTAAGGTTTTCCAGCGGCCTAACTGATGGAAAACTTTCTCCTGCGCCTTTTCGCGAATAGAGCAGGTGTTGAGCAGCAGAACGTCCGCCTCGTCAGCATCCTCGGTCAGCGTGTAGCCGTGGGTACTGTTCAGCAGGTCAGCCATCTTGGATGAATCGTACTCATTCATCTGACAGCCCCAGGTTTTGATATGCAGTTTTTTCATTGTCGAACTAGCCATTGATTCAGTGCAGTGAAGTGCAGGGCGCGTATTGTAATGCTTTGACGCTGTTGTGACCAGCGCATCGCCGTCATACTTCGCATACAGCGACCCTGAAGAGACGCGAACGCTGACCATTCTCTCCGCCCTTGCCGGGCATTTCTGCCGGCCGGGCGTTTTTCCGGTACACTTTGCGCCAGTTATCCCGTCTTACGCGGCGGGTAAAGAGCAGAAGGAGATAAGCAATGCAGGATAACCGCTTTGATGTGGTGGTGGTAGGCGGCGGCATGGTCGGCGCGGCGCTGGCGTGCGGCCTGGCGCTTCAGCAGTTTCGCGTCGCGGTCGTGGAGCGCGCGGAGCCTGCGCCTTTTGACCCCGACAGCGATCCCGACGTGCGTATCTCCGCGATTGGCAGCGCCTCGGTAGGGCTACTGAAGCAGCTCGACGTCTGGCCGCGCGTCCAGGCGATGCGCTGCGCGCCCTATCGCAAGCTGGAAACCTGGGAGTGGCAAACGGCCCACGTCAGTTTCGACGCCGCGTCGCTGGGTCTGCCGGAGCTGGGCTTTATGGTCGAGAATAACGTTCTGCAGCGCGCGCTGTGGGAAAGGATGGAGCAGCTCGATATTCAGCTGCGCTGTCCCGCGACGCTCTCCAGCCTGCAACAGGAGAATGGCGGCTGGCGGCTCGATCTCAGCGACGGCGAAGCGCTGCATACGCGGCTGGTGGTCGGCGCCGACGGCGCGAACTCGCAGGTGCGGCAGATGGCGGGCATTGGGATTCAGGGCTGGAGCTATGCGCAATCCTGTTTGCTTATCAGCGTCACCTGCGAACATCCGGCAGGTGACTCCACCTGGCAGCAGTTTACGCCGCAAGGTCCGCGCGCGTTTCTGCCGCTGTATGACAATCGCGCCTCGCTGGTGTGGTATGACGCGCCGGCGCGCATTCGCCAGCTACAGGCGATGCCGATGCCGCAGCTGGAAAAAGAGATCGCCGCGACGTTTCCGGCGCGGCTGGGACGCTTTAAAGCGCATGCGGCGGGTGGCTTTCCGCTGGTGCGACGCCATGCGCAGCGTTATGTGCTGCCCGGACTGGCGTTGATCGGCGACGCGGCGCACACCATCAACCCGCTGGCGGGGCAGGGCGTCAACCTTGGCTATCGCGACGTGGACGCGCTGGTGGAGGTGCTGGTAGAGGCGCGCAGCAATGCGCAAGAGTGGGCCTCGGAGAACGTGCTGCGTCGTTATCAGTCACAGCGCCGACGGGATAATTTGCTGATGCAGGGCGGAATGGATCTCTTCTATTTCGCCTTCAGCAACCGACTACCGCCGCTGACGTTTGCGCGCAACCTGGGGTTGATCGCGGCGGAGCGGTCGGGGGCGCTGAAGCGCAAGGTGCTGCGGTACGCGCTGGGGTTGTAGCGGCGGGTTTTAAAGGTGTAAGCGGCAGCGGATGATAGTAGACCTCTGCCGTGATTGTACGTGGCTTTAGGCCAGAGTCTCTTCCCGGTCGCAAAGCCGCTGTTCGTCATCCATGGCCGCTCGGCCCGCAACGGCCCTGTCGCGGGACACTTTGCTTTTTGGGAAGAGACTTTTTAGCCGGTGTGCAGCAACGTTGCTGTTTGAAAAGAAATAGCAGACGACAAAAACAACAAAGCCCGCGAAAGCGGGCCTGTTGTGCAATTTGGCTGGGGTGCAGGGATTCGAACCCCGGAATGCCGGAATCAGAATCCGGTGCCTTACCGCTTGGCGACACCCCAATAGTGTCTGTTCAAATTGTCTTTGTATGGCTGGGGTACGAGGATTCGAACCTCGGAATGCCGGAATCAGAATCCGGTGCCTTACCGCTTGGCGATACCCCAATAATTTGGTGGCTACGACGGGATTTGAACCTGTGACCCCATCATTATGAGTGATGTGCTCTAACCAGCTGAGCTACGTAGCC
>NZ_RYDU01000022.1:0-50645 GCF_003970755.1 Pantoea sp. YU22
ACATCCTCAAAGTTGCCGGTAGCAAAGAGTGAACGAATGGTATTTTTGACATCTTCGTCATTAACCGTATCGCCAACGCGTACCGGCATGCTCAGCAGAGCTGCGCCGACGGCGACTCGCTGCAGCCCTTCGAAATGAATATCCTTTACCACAAAATCGTCTGCGCACCAGGCAACTGAGCTGTTCAGCATAATTAAGGCAACAATGGTTTTTTTCATTAATATCTTAAAGCCTGTTTTATTTTCAAATAACGTAAAAGTTTTCTCAGGCGATAAGTAATAAATTATATTTACTAATCGCTGACGCGGCCCCGATTACTCACGCTAACAGACAGGTTTTACCTACTAAGATTCAATGACAAAAGAGGCATTTTCTGTTCTTTTACACAAAAATAGAAAATGATAACGGATTAATTAAATATGGCTTACATAAGGCGCCTCCTTATTCCCCCAGGCCTGATGAAATACGCTTAACCTTATAATAAAAAGGTCGTTTAATCCTGTTTCCGACACGAGAGGCTCTTGTGTAGTCAGTTTAAATAAAGCGTTTAAATTTAGCTTCTGCTTACCAGCAACGCCTGGCATACCCGATCAGGCGGTTGAGGTTTTATTTACCGTCTTTATAGAAATTGTCTCTTGCGTTATAGCCTTCGTCCTTACCGTACAATCCGACGGCCCTTTGGTATCCGAGAATAGCCCCGATTACCCATCAGAGGGCCAGTTTGTCCCTGTAACTGAAGAAAAGGTCTATGCGCAAAAGTCTGGATGCTTCTGTATTTTTTATTATGTTTTTTATTTGCGCCATCTGGGGTTCTCAACAGGTCGCAATAAAGATGGTTGAGCAATATGTTTCGCCCATGCTGCAGCTATCCCTTCGATCAGGACTCTCTGCACTGATCGTTTTTATTCTGTTTAATCGTCGGGATGGGATCACCCTTCACCTGAAAGCGCCTGGCGTCGCTTTCTCAGGATTATGCGCTGGACTGCTGTTTGCTCTGGAATTTTTTATGGTTGCGCTGGGAATACCTAAAACCTCTACCGGGCATATTACGCTGTTTCTCTACACCGCCCCGCTGTTCACCGCGGTCGGCCTGCATTTTTTGGTTCGCGATGAGAGAATGACGCGGCTGCAATGGTCAGGAATAATCGTTGCGTTCGCAGGTATTGCCGTAGCCGTGCAGTTTTCTTTTGCCGATCGCTCTGCGACAGCAGGCGATCTCTTCGCTCTGGCTGCCGGTCTCTCCTGGGGCATATCCAGCATTATTATTCGCACCTCTCAGCTGTCTACCCTGCCGCCTGCCTGCACACTTTTTTATCAGCTGACCATCACCAGCCTTATGCTGGCCCTGGCTGCGTGTTTCACGCATGAAACACGCTTTATTCTGAACGCGGCAGTGCTGCTCAGCCTGGCGTACCAGACGATTATCGTGTCTGTAATCAGCTATCTGTGCTGGTTCACCTTATTACGCTATTATCACGTCTCATCGCTGGGCACGCTGATCCTTCTGACGCCGGTCATGGGCATTGCAGCCGGGGCGGTATCCCTCGGAGAGACGCTGCAATCCAGTTTTCTAACCGGCTCGGTACTTATTCTTTCCGGTCTGATGCTAACGCGCCTTGGGCGAGAGAATCACCGCCTCAGAGAGAGCCCTACGTCATACACAGGCAAATGAGCATGAGCAACATCCCGGCAAAGAATAACCACCAGCGCTCTGTACGGAGTGAGGAACAACCGGCTGTTTCCTGTGATTTTATTTCAGATATAGACAATATTGCCGGTAAGCAGGCTGCTGCTAAGCCTGAAATAAGCGTAGGGATTATCCTCTGGCCGGAATTTCCACTATTAGCGCTGGCAGGCCTTATCGATGCACTGCGCCATGCGGCGGATTTTGGCGATAATAGCCAGAAAACGCGATGCTCATGGTATGTGATGAGTCATTATCCAGCCGAACCGGTTCTGGCAAGCTCAGGGACCTCTGTTCAGCCTGATGGCCCTTTTCGGTCTCCTGCTGAGTTTACTTATATTGCCGTTATTGGCGGTCTGCTGCGGAGCCTTAAAAATGGCCATTCTGCCGGTCGGGACTATTTGCATCATGCCAGACAGAAGGGCATCCCGCTTATTGGCATCTGTACCGGCAGCTTTATTCTTGCCGAAGAGGGGTGGCTGGACTCTCGCAGGGCCGCCATTCACCCCTACCATATAGCGGATTTCCGTAGATTGTATCCGGCGGTTTATGCTGAAACAGGTCATGATTTCATTGATGAAGGCGATATCCTGACCTGCTCCGGCGGGATTTCAACGATCAGTCTCGCTACTGAACTTATCCGTCGACATTGCGGCCCGGATCGCGCGACAAAAGCTATTCATCAGATATCTATACCAAACAAAATTGATGACACTGCGATATCCGTAGCCAGAGCGATCGGTTTCACCAGGGTCAGTGACCCTCGCCTGCGCAGCGCGGTTTTTTTAATTGAAAAATCGCTGGTAAAACAGATATCGACGGCCTGGCTGGCCGCGGAAGTTCATATCAGCCCTCGTCATCTGACTCGCCTGTTTCATGAAGAATTTGGTAAATCGCCGCAAGAGTTTATTCGCGCCACGCGTCTCAAATATGCCAGCTGGTTGTTGAAGAACTCGACTGAAACTATTACTGAAATTGCACTAAGAACCGGGTTCAGTGATTGCGCGCATTTTATACGGAATTTTCAGAAAGAGTATGGTTGTACGCCTGGCCGCTATCGCACGCTTTAAACGGGCGTTTACGCAGGGTGGCAGAGAGAAGCGCGCATATAACGCGCGTCGTTTAACAGCTTACACATAAGCCCAAACGAGGAAACAGAGCCCGGCAAGCTGTCTGCCGGACAGTTTATTCAGAAATAAAGGATAAGTGGGCCTGGTATTTGAGCAGCTTACTAGCCGTTGTAAAAACCCGTTCCGCCTGGCGTTTTGCCACCGGTCAAAACACCAGTCACTTTAGTGCGTTACACCCTCAGACGGCTGCCAGAGATGCACGCCGTTACGCCCGCCGCGCTTGACCTGGTAAAGCGCCTCATCGGCGTGACGCAGCCAGCTGTGGATCGAATCCACTTTGCTGGCGGGCGCGATGCCGATACTGACGGTGCAGGAGAAATCAGCCGAGGCGGGAAGGCGAAGCTGCGAGATGCGGGTCTGCAGGGTTTTCGCCAGCGCCAGGATTGCCGCCTCCTGAGCATCGCGCACGATAACGCACAGCTCATCACCGCCGAAGCGCGCCGGAATATCCTCAATGCCTACACCGTCGCGCAGCAGCGCGGAGATCTCTGCCAGTAAAAAATCTCCCGCCTCATGGCCAAAGTTGTCATTTACCGCCTTGAAATGGTCCACATCGATAAGCATCAGCCAGGCGGCGCTTTCTCCACGACGGGTACGTAGAAACTCGCTCTCCAGACGACGCTCAAACAGCCGTCGGTTAGGGATCTTTAGCCCAGGATCCATCAGCGCGATGCGCTCCAGCTCGCGATTCTTCAGGCGCAGATTCAGCGTCAGGTTATAAGAAACCACGCTCAGTGCCAGCAGATAGAAAGTGGCAAGCGGCAACGTCAGCCAGACCGTTCGCGTACTGAAGTTCATATTGATCGGCGCCCCTTGCAGCGCCCACACCAGCACAAAGGCGACCAGAAAAGCCTGCAGCGCGGCGATAAGCTGCGCCCAGCCGCCCGCCGCGTAGCGATCCGCCACCAGAATCGCCATGATCACGAACGATGGCAATGGGCTAAGCGCCATCATCGCCACCCAGACGCCGCCAAAGGCAGCGTCCAGCGTCAGGTTAATGCGCTCGCGCCCGGTCGGGTCGTCAGAAGCAAGCGCCAGCCGCCAGGCCATCCAGGGCCAGAAAAAAGCGTTGACGAAAAGCAGCGCGCAGACGCTAAGGCCCTTCCCCGACTCCATTAACACCGAGAGGATGGGATAAAAGCAGAGAATGGTGCCCAACTGTCGCATAGCAAACATACGCCTGACGAACCGGGTCGAGCGTAACTTCAAATGCCTGTCATCAGGAGAGTAATAATTCATTAAATCAGTAAGAAGCGGCGGGATGGATAGCGCAGTTTATCGGTAATTGATTTAAAGCGGTGAATTTTTTTAGGAATTTTCGTCTTGCATCTTTATTTTCGCCTAAAAATTACTTTCGCAATTAATAATCTTTTTGCCTGAACATCCTCGTCGTTATTCTCAGCGCAGAAAACCTTTCCCGCATTCGTTATTACCTCTTTCAGCTGAGAAAACTTAGTCTGATTTCTTTTTCCCCGGGAAATCAAAGATGAAAATGCTAGCTTTAACGCTGTGCCTGACCGCTTTTGCCAGCCAGGCGGCGGATACCGAACTGATAGTTGGCGATCAAAAGGGCAATGCGCGCGCCGTCATGGAAGCAGCGGGAGAACTCAGCCATCTGTCCTATGAAGTGAAATGGTATGAGTTTCCTAACGCCGCGCCGCTGCTGGAATCGCTTAACGCCAGCCATCTGGATGCCGGTCTGGTGGGCGACGGCCCGCTGTCGTTTGCCGTCGCGTCGGGCGCCCCCCTTAAAGCCATACAGGCATCGCAATATCTGGGCAATGCCATCATTGTAAAAAAAGGCAGCAGCATTAAAAGCGCCGCCGATCTGAAAGGTAAAAAGATTGCCACGGTGAAAGGCTCCTCCGGACAAAACCTGGTTTTTAATGCCCTGAACAACGCGCACTTGCCTGCCGACAGCGTGCAGTTTGTCTTTACCACGCCTGCCGAAGCGACGCTGGCGCTGGATAGCGGCGCGGTAGACGCAGTCGCTACATGGGAGCCTTATGTCTCTTTTGCTGTCGCCCAGTCCGGGGCGGTCATTGCGGTAGATGGCGATGCCTTCCCGGTATCCAGTTACCTGGTAGCGACCGATCGCGCCATTGCGGATAAACGTACAGCGCTACAGGATTTTCGGCAGCGGCTGATTCGCGCGCGCGAATGGGGCATAGCCCATCCGCAGGCGTATGCAGAGGGCATCGCGAAGCTGCTGCGCCTGCCGGATGCGGTGGCGCTGAACAAGGTGAAGCGCGAGAACAACGCGCCGCTAAGCGATGTGGCGACGGTGCAGCAGCGCCAGCAGGCCGCTATCGACACCTTTGCCCAAAGTGGCCTGATCAAACTCGGGCTAAGAGCCGACGCGATGATCGACGCCAGCTTTTTTCGCCAGCCTTAAGGAGAGAAAATAATGATGAATATCGCGCTCTATCTTGATGCAGGCATCCACCAGGGCGGCTGGCGTCACCCTGAGGCCGTCTCCAGCGGCGGCACGAACTGGCCGCTGTTTCGCCGCATCGCCCAACAGGCTGAAGCCGCAAAGCTTGATATGATTTTTGTCGCAGACAAGCTGGCGATTGACGATATCTACGGCGGCGACCTCAGCGCCACGGTGCGCAGCCGCCCGCAGGGCTGGTCGGAACCGCTGACGCTGCTTGCCGCGCTCGCGGCGGTGACTGACCGCATCGGCCTGGGCGGCACCGTTTCTTCTTCCTATTCGCTGCCCTACACTACCGCGCGGCAGCTGGCGAATATCGACCACCTCAGCGGCGGACGCGCGGCGTGGAACCTGGTCACCTCGGTCAGCGACGCCGAAGCGCGCAATTTTGGCCGTGACAGTCACTATTCCCACGCCGAGCGCTACGCGCGCGCCGCTGAGTTTATTACGCTGATGAAAAAGCTGTGGGACAGCTTTGACGATGACGCCATCGTGATCGACAAAGCCAACGCGCTATTCGCCCGGCCCGATGGCTTTCGCTATCTCAACCACCATGAAACCTTCTTTGATGTGCGCGGGCCGCTCAATATCCCGCGTCCGCCTCAGGGCTATCCGGTCGTGATCCAGGCGGGCGTATCCGAAGCGTTTATCGATCTGGCGGCGCAGCACGCCGAGGTCCTGTTCGTGGTGCAGCCGGATCAGCAGCGCGCGCGGCGTTTTTACCAGACGCTGAAAAGCAAAGCGCAGCAGTACGGCCGTACGCCGGATCGGCTGCGCGTTCTGCCTGGCATCGTGCCGGTGCTGGCGGAAACGCGCGCCGCGGCACAGGAGAAAGATCGCTATCTTAAGTCGCTGATCACCGTTGAATCGGCGCTGAGCTTTATGTCCGCCAGCATGAATCATGACCTGGCGCAGTATCCCCTGGATAAGCCAGCGCCGGATCTGCGCGATATTATCACCGGCAGCAAAGGGCGCTTCCAGTATGTGATTGCGCAGGCGCTTGAAGAGAAGCTGACGCTGGGCGAGATGGCGGTTCGCTATGCAGAAAGCCTCTCCTTTCCTTCACCGGTCGGCACGCCGGATGATGTGGCGGCAATGATGATCGCGTGGTATCACAGCGGCGCGTGCGACGGCTTCGTCGTACTGCCGACCTATCTGGAAGCGAGCGGCAATCTGTTTCTTGAGGAAGTGGTGCCGCGTTTACAGCGCGCCGGGGTCTTCCGCACGACCTATCCAGAAGGCACGCTGCGCGACACCCTGGGGCTGGCGCGTCCGGAGAATGGGCTGAGGTGAGTTTTTAACAGAAGTGTAAATCGGCTATCGCCGCTGATGCTGGCATGTTAAATAAGGCTTTTTTTATCGGGAGTCAGGCATGACAGCATACTTACTGGTTTCACTGATGGCGCTTTGCGTCGCGCTGGGTTTCTTAATCGTGGGCGTTAAGCGCCAGCAGAAAAATCTGCTGACGCGCGCGGGTGTCTATGCCGTTGTGGCAGTGGCGGTGCTTATTTATGGCGTGGCGATGGGCTAGTTAAGCAGGTTGGCATAAATCTCGAAATTCTCTTCATCGAAGCAGACAATTTTAACCTCCTCCAGCGCCGGGTTATCCGCCAGCGCGTCGCGAATCGCCTCCAGGGCGATTTCGGCCGCTCTTTTCTTCGGAAAACGGTAGATGCCAGTACTGATGCTGGGAAAAGCAATCGTCTTGATATCGTGCTGCTGCGCCAGCCTGAAACAGCTCTGATAGGCGCGCTTCAGCAGTTCAGCCTCGTTCTGACTGCCTCCGTTCCATACCGGACCGACAGTGTGAATGACGTAGCGCGCAGGCAGTTTTCCTGCGGTGGTGATCACCGCGTCGCCGGTATGGCAGCCGCCCTGGCGGTTACGGATGATTTTACACTCCTCCACTATTTCCGGCCCGCCGGCGCGATGAATCGCGCCGTCCACACCGCCGCCGCCGAGCAGCGAACTGTTCGCTGCGTTAACGATGGCGTCCGCGTTGATTTTGGTGATATCGCCAGCCACCAGCGTGATCTTCTCTTGCATCTTTCGCTCCTTGTCCTTTTCCTTAAGTCTAGTCGCGTCAGATAAAAGAAGATGTGAACAAACGCCAGCGTTACTGTGTCGGCAACGAGTAGCGCGACAGGGGCGCGATTTGACCGATAAGTTTGTTGTCCAGCATATAGTGGGCAAAAGCCTGATAGCGTGCCTCATCCAACCTGCCGGCGTCGCTGGCGAAAAGCGGCAGCGTCGCCTGCCAGGCCTGGTGATTAAGCGGCGTATTCAGCTCCGGATAAGCCTTAATAAAAGCCTGCCAGACCGCTTCAGGATGCGCGCGCAAATAAGCTACGCCCTCGTTCAGCCCATGCAGAAACTTGCCGATACGCGGGTCGGTCGCCGCCGTACCAGCGTTCGCCAGTACGATCAGTTCGTCATAGGCGGGAACGCCATGCTCTTCCGGTTTAAACGTCAGGGTCTCTGCGCCCTGCTGCCTGAGTTCCAGCAGCTCATAATTGCGATAGATGGTCATCGCGCCGTCGATTTTATGGCTGAGCAGCGCCGAGGCGGCATCCATATTCAGATTGATCAGCTTAACCTTGTCTACATCTACGCCTGCCGATTTGAGCATGGTCTGAATAGCGACATCTTCAAATCCCGGAATGGCGTAACCAAGCGTTTTCCCCTCGAAATCCCTGAGCGTATGGATATGGCTGCTTTTAAGCGTGGTAAGCGTATTAAGCGGCTGGCCGATTAGCGTACCGACGCGGATCACCGGTACTCCTTTATCCACCAGCGTATAGAGCTGCGGCTGGTAGCTTACGGCGAGATCGGCCTTGCCTGCCGCCAGCAGCAGCGGCACTGAGGCGGAATCCGCTGGCGCGATCATCTCCACATCCAGTCCCTGACGCGCAAAGGCACCACTCTCTTTGGCGGCGAAGATCGCCGCATGATTAGGGTTAACGAACCAGTCGAGCAGCAGGCGCACCTTCTGCGCCGCCTGAGCGGGCGCGGCCGCAGCCATCAGCAGCGCAACCAGCATCAGCATTACTTTTTTCACAATGATTCCTTATGCAGAGTAGAGAAAACGACGGCGCAGCAGTGCGACGCCGCCCGATAACAGCAGCGCCAGCAGCATTAACAGCGCCAGTGCGGCAAAACTGAGCGGCGTCTCCAGCCGCGCGCTGGCATGCATCATCAGGTAGCCGAGCCCTTCGCTCGCGCCGACCCATTCGCCAATCACCACGCCGACCGGCGCGAGAATGGCTGCCATTTGCAGACCGGAAAAAAAGTGCGGCAGCGCCGCGGGCCAGCGCACATGCAGGAACTGTCGCAGCCGCGAGCGGTTCATCGTCTGCGCCAGCTCCAGCCAGCCGGGCGGCGTGCGGCAAAGTCCGTCAAACAGCGACAGGCAGAGTGGGAAAAAGATAATCAGCGCGGCGACCACCACTTTCGACGCGACGCCGAAACCGAGCCACAGCACCAGCAGCGGCGCCAGCGCAAAGACGGGAATGGTCTGGCTGGCGGCGACCAGCGGAAACAGCAGACGGCGCAGCAGCGGACTGGCGGACATCACAATCGCCAGCGCCACGCCAGCGCCGCCGCCCAGCAGCAGCGCCAGCGCGATCTCTCCGAGCGTATAGAGCGCGTGATGCATCAGCAGCCCATGCTGCTGAAGCAGCGCCTGCCCCACCGACTGAGGCGAAGGCAGCAGAAAAGCGGGTACGCCGCTGTGGCGTGCCAGTTGCCATACGCCGCCGATCACCGCCAGCAGGTAGGCCAGGCTTAAAATACGATGTTTAATCATGACTGAGCTGTTGAAAAAGCTGGCTCTGCGCCTGCAATACCGCGCCATCCTGCGCAGCGCGCGGCACATCGCCGTCGGGTGCGGAAAAGGCGCGACAGCGCAGCGGCGCGTCATCCAGCAGGTAGATATCATGCGCAAGGCGACACGCCTCAAGCGGATCGTGTGTGACTAACAGCAACGTTTTGTCGCGTAACACGCGGGCGGTCAGGCTTTGCAGCCGCAGCTTGGTCATGACGTCGAGCGTGGCGAACGGCTCGTCCATCAGCACCACCGGACGATCCTGATAGAGCGTGCGCGCCAGCGCGACGCGCTGCCGCATCCCGCCGGAGAGCGAGTCGGGGCGCGCGTCGCCCAGCCCGGCCAGCTCGACCTGCGCCAGCAGCGCCTCAGCGCGCTTATGGTCGGGACGCTGACCATTGAGCCGCGCGGAGAGTGTTACGTTGTCGCGTACCGACAGCCAGGGATAGAGCTCGTCGCGCTGCCCCATCCAGGCGATGTGCTGCGACAGATCGCCCGCCAGCGAGCTGCTTATCCGTCCCTGCTGGGGCGTTAAAAGCCCCGCCGCCAGCCGCAGCAGCGTGCTTTTACCTGCGCCGCTGCGCCCCAGCAGCGCGCTGGTTTTTCCACCGCGCAGCGCCAGGCTAAAACGCTCGCAGATCGGCTTGCTGTTCCAGCCAAACGTTACCGCTTCAAAAGCGATGTCGGGGCCGTGCGGCATCATGCTCATCCCTGGTTCGCCGCGATGATCGCCAGCGGCATGACGCCGCGCTGCGCCAGCACCGACGCCGCTTTCGCCGCGCGAATGCCGCTGGCGCACACCAGCACTACGCGCCGACCGGCGGGGGGTTGCCACGCGTCTATCGCCTCCGGCAGGATGCGCTCAACCTGCGCCGCCACGCTGTGCGGCGCTTCCTCGCGGCTGCGCAGCTCGACGATACAATCGTCCGCCTGCAGCAGGTCGCGGTCGATAAAAGGAATGAGGGGCTGCGTCGGCTCCTGCGCGTCGTCAAAGCGAAAGGCGCGGAAATGCCACTGGGTAAAGTCGCAGTTCACCAGGCTGCCGAGCGGCGACGGCGTTAATCCCAGCAGCACGCTGAGCGCCATCTGCGCCTGCATCGCGCCCAGTGTCGCCACCGCCGGTCCCATTACGCCAGCGGTGTTGCAGTTAGCGGCAGAGGTGGGGAGCTGTGGAAACAGAGCGCGATAGCCAGGCGCGCTGCCGCAAAAACCGCCGACATAGCCCTGCCGACCCAGCACCGAGGCGCTGATCAGCGGAATATGGCGCGGCTGACAGGCGTCGGACAAGGTGTAGGTCACGGCGAAGCTGTCCGCCGCGTCGATCGCCAGGTCGATCCCCTCGAGCGCTCTGGCGACCGTACTGGCACGCAGCGCCTGCTGTCGCGCCTCGGTTACGCAATCGCGGTTGCGCTCGTTCAGCGCGCGCGCGGCGCACAGCGCTTTTGGCTGGCCGACATCGGCGGTGGTAAAAAGCGTCTGACGATGTAAATTGTGCAGCTCTACTGCGTCGTCGTCCCAGATGCGCAGATAGCCGACGCCCGCACCCGCCAGCAGCGGCAGCAGCGTCGATCCCAGCCCGCCTGCGCCCACCACCAGCACGCGCGCGGTGCGGAGCCGCTGCTGCCCCGCTTCGCCGATCTCTGGCAGCATCTGCTGCCGCTGATAACGATTCATTCTCTTGTCCCGTTAGCTAAACTGCGCCAGGCCAAACACCGGCGTCGAGGCAGCGGCCATTTCGCGCCGCTCCATCAGTCCCGCCTGGTGCGCCGCCTGTCCCGCGCGGATTGCGCCCGCAAAGGCACCCGCCATCGCCACCGGATCCTGTGCTTTCGCGACGGCGGTATTGAGCAGGATGGCGTCGAATCCCAGTTCCATCGCCTGCGCCGCCTGGCTCGGTGCGCCAATACCCGCGTCGATCACCAGCGGCACGTCTTTAAACCAGGCGCGGAAGCTGCGTAACCCTTCGATATTGCGCAAGCCCTGACCGGATCCAATAGGCGCACCCCAGGGCATCAGCACCTCGCATCCCGCTTCCAGCAGTTTTTCACCGACGATCAGATCCTCAGTGGTATAGGGAAAGACCTGAAAGCCGTCCGCACAGAGAATGCGCGCCGCCTCGACCAGCGCAAAGGGATCGGGTTGCAGCGTGTCGGCGTTGCCGATCACCTCCAGCTTTATCCACGGCGTGTCGAAGAGTTCACGCGCCATATAAGCGGTGGTCACCGCCTCTTTGACGCTGTGGCAGCCAGCGGTGTTGGGCAGCACGCGGCGGTTGAGCTGGCTGAGCAGATCGCGAAACGCGCCGCCCTGACTCCCTTCCCGCCGCAGGCTGACGGTAATGATTTCGGCATCGGCGGCGCAGATCGCCTGCTGCAGAATATCGGGCGACGGATAGCCGGCGGTGCCGAGCAGAAAGCGCGAGCGGGGAACAAAGCCGTAAAACATGGTTCAGCCTCCCTGCATCGGCGACAGCACTTCCAGCCGACATCCCGCTTCCAGCCGCTGGCTCTCATACTGCGAGCGCGGCAAAAACTGGCCGTTAAAGGCGCTGGCGACGCAGGCGGCGTCGATTTTTCGCTCCTGCAGCAGCGCCGCGACATTCGCCGCTTCGGTTTCCACTGGCTGACCGTTGAGTTCAATTTGCATGGTTCGACTCCTGACTAAGCAGTTGCATTAGCTGCTGCGCCATGGCGGGCGCAAGTAAAAAACCGTGGCGGTACATGCCGTTAAGCGAGAAGACGCCGTCACGGTAGCGCACTTCCGGCACGTTATGACGGTAGGCGGGACGCCGACCCGTACCGCTCTCGACAATGCGCGCTTCCGCCAGCGCCGGGTGAATCGCCCAGGCGGCGCCGAGCAGCTCCATCATGGCGCGGGCGCTGATCGGGCTGGCGTCGTCGCTCTCAACCATGGTCGCGCCGAGCATAAAATGCCCGTCGGCACGCGGCACCAGATAGCAGGGAAAGCGCGGATGCAGCAGCCGGATCGGCCGGTAAAAACGGAGTTCTTTACACTGCAGGATCAGCATCTCGCCGCGTACCGCGCGCAGTTCCGGCTGGCGATCGACGGCGTGAATCCCGCGACAGTCGATAAGGGTCCCGGCGGGTTTGCCGGCGTGAAAGGCGACGCCGCGCGCCTCAAGGCTGGCACGCAGTTGCCGCAGCGCGTCGCGCGGATTGAGATGCGCTTCATCGGGGAAAAACAGGCCGCGCGCAAAGCGTCCCGCCAGTTCAGGCTCAAGCTGCGCGGGATCGGCCCACTGGTGCTGGCGCGTCATGCGGGCGAAGCGCGTCAGCTCCGCCGCGTCGCGCGGCGACGCCACCACCAGCGTGCCCTGATGCGCGACGTCGTCAACCCGTTGCGACCACCACTCCGCGGCGCGCTGTCCCAGTTCGACGACCTGTTCAGGCGCGCTCTCCCCTTCGCAGAAAGGCGCCAGCATCCCGCCCGCCCAGTGCGACGCGGGCGTCTGGTCGCTGACGATCACCTCAACCGTTTCGCCCTGTTCAGCCAGCAGCGTGGCGACGCATAATCCGGCGACGCCGCTGCCGATCACAGACCAGCGGCTCATGGCGCGCACCTGACAAAGTAAGCTTTTTGAAAAAGATAACGATTCACGCAGGCCTCGATGTTGACGACCCGTGATACGTGAAGGGAAAAAGCGTGAGCAAAGGAGGTAAGCTCGCGCGGCAGGCATCTCAAAGGGGAAAGCATCAGTGAGATACGAGTCTTCCTACGCCAGTATCAACTGGGTCAGGTTCAAAGGGTCGCTAAACCGCGCGCTGCGCTATTAGCCTCTCAGTCTCTCTGGCGAGACTCCCCCGACGGCCATTAGTTGTAGGGCAACTGACTGTCCGGCGTCAAGTGCGACGTGTCAGTCAGCTGTTAAATCGGCGGTTTCGCTGCGGGTGGATAAAGCCACCGAAGCAGCCCGACGCCGCTGACGTCGCTCACTCAGGACAGAGTAGATACCGGCGAGCGCCACCAGGCTCGCGCCGACCAGCGTGGTGTTTTCGGGCAAGACATTAAGAAAAATCACGCCGATAATTACCGACCAGAGCAGCGAACTGTAATCGAAAGGCGCCAGCAGCGAAGCGTCGGCGTAGCGCATGCTCAGCGTCAGCAAAATTTGCGTCAGCCCGCCGAAAAAGCCGCAGCCCAGCAGCAGAAGGAGCTGCTCGCCCTGTGGTAAACGCCAGCCGAACGGCAGCGTCAGCAGTGAGGTCGCGCCCGTCATCGCGGTAAACCAGAAGGCGATCGCGCCCGGCTTCTCTTTGCCGCTCAGGTAGCGGATCTGAATCAGCGCGCCAGCCGTGCAGATAGCGGAGAGCAGCGCCAGCAATACGCCGACGGATGAGGCCAGGCTGGCTACAGTGAGACGTGACGGGCCGCTTAGCGAGAGGTGACCAGAAAGCATGATCACAATGCCGACAAAACCGGCCAGCACCGACAGCCAGCGATTAAGACGCACTTTTTCGCGCAGCACCACGGCAGCGAGCAGTACGGTAAACAGCGGCGCGGCATAGTTAATGGCAGTGGCATCCGTCAGCGTAATATACATCAGCGACAGATAGCTGAAGTACATGCTGCAGGTACCCGCCAGGCCCCGGCCAAGATGCCCCTTAACGTTGCGGGTTTTAATGCCCGCTACAATACCGCCCTGATATTGCAGCCAGACCAGCAACGGCATTATGCCCACCAGCGAACGGAAAAAAATCACCTCGCCGACCGGCAACGCGCCCTCCAGACCTTTTACGCAGGCAAGCATCAGCGTGGAGCTGAGCGTCGCTATGATTTTAAGTGAAATACCCGTCGACGCGCTCACGCCGCGCTCCTTATTCCGCCGTATCAGAAAGTGAGCGCTCAGGTTAACGCAGACGCGCTGCGCAGGCCGCGGGAAACCACAGCAAATACAGCGTATTCTGCCTTTATGGGCCAGGCGTACAGCATAATTACGCAACCACTCTCTCCCTGCCTCGAGTGAGAATGAGCTGAAAGTTTATTTACTTTTTTTCTTAACGCCGAAAAATTTATTCTCCACGCCTTATGCTCTACCTGACTCGCCAGATCTTAAGCGGGTTCAGCGCTAAAAACAGGTCAACCCTTACCTTTATTAAGACACAGCAGAAAACGCCGATGAATATATAACTCTTTGTTTAAATAGAAATTTAATCGCGATAACCTCCTGGGGCTGACGACACTCTCAAGTAACAAAAGGTTATATAAACCTTTTACCAAACCGCCTGTTAAATAGGCGCAGCGAAAAAATTTTTCCGCTCGAAGTTAAACCTCAAAAGCCACCTTATTATTAATAACGATCCCGCAAATGGTGGGTTTAATAACCGTCTGGTTAATTTGAATGTGACAAACTTCACATATGTGCCAGGCTTATTATCATCCGAAAACGATGTGCAAGGAGCGAAGCATGACTACCCAAAACGACAAAACACTCGTCCCGGTTGAATTTCCGAAACCGTCATTTCCGGAACAGAAACAACCTGTGCCCGGTCTCGCCAGCAAAATGGATCCGGTTCCGGATCACGGGGAAACCACCTATCGCGGCACTGGCCGTCTGACTGGACGCAAAGCGCTGATCACCGGCGGCGATTCCGGTATTGGCCGCGCTGTCGCTATCGCCTATGCCCGTGAAGGCGCCGACGTAGCGATCAACTATCTGCCCGAAGAAGAGTCGGACGCGGCTGAAGTTATCGAGCTGATTAAAGCTGAAGGCCGTAAAGCCGTGGCTATTCCTGGCGATATCCGTGATGAAGCCTTTTGCCAGTCGCTGGTGAAACAGGCTGTCGATCAGCTGGGCGGACTCGATATTCTGGTGAACAACGCCGGACGTCAGCAGTTCAACGAATCGATTCGTACTCTCTCTACCGAAGACTTTGACGCGACCTTTAAAACCAACGTTTATGCCATGTTCTGGATCACCAAAGCCGCGGTTGACCACCTGCCGCGCGGCGCGTCCATTATCAATACCTCATCGGTACAGGCCTATAAACCAAGCGATATCTTGCTGGACTACGCGCAGACTAAAGCGGCCATCGTCGCCTTTACCAAAGCGCTGGCGCAGCAGCTGGGCGAGGAAGGCATCCGCGTAAACGCGGTCGCGCCGGGTCCTTACTGGACTCCGCTGCAGGTATGCGGCGGCCAGCCGCAGGAAAAAGTTAAAGAGTTCGGTGCCAGCGCGCCGCTGGGCCGTCCGGGCCAGCCGGTTGAAATCGCGCCGCTTTACGTCACGCTCGCCTCGGCCGAAAGCAGCTACACCTCTGGTCAGGTCTGGTGCTCCGACGGCGGTACTGGCACGCTGTAATACCCGCTGTTCCTCCCAACTGGTCGCCCTGTGCGGCCAGTTTTTTCGTCTGTAGATAACGCGTTTCAGACAAGGATGCTTCTGATGAAAAACGGTGATTACGCCTCGCCCGTACGCGAGGATGGATTTGCGGGCCTCGGTGACTACGCAGCGATTGGCGAAGGACGTTCTGTCGCGCTGATTGCCCCCGACGGCGCTATCGACTGGTGGTGCGCGCCGAATCTCGATTCGCCGCCGCTGTTCGATCGCCTGCTCGATCCCGGCATTGGCGGTTTTTTTGCGATTACGCCTGTTCAGCCCTATCGCATGCAGCGACGCTACCGCGATGAAAGTAATGTGCTGGAAACCTGTTTTACCACCGATGAAGGCGAAGTCCGCCTGACAGAATCCCTGAACAGCACCCTGGCGGGCCGTTTGCCCTGGAGCGAACTTGCGCGCCGCGTAGAAGGCGTGCGCGGCAGCATGACGCTCAGGCTACACCTGCGCTTTGGCACCGTTGCGGAGACGCGTTCACCGTGGATGGGCAACACCACTCAGGGAAATGTATTTCATATCGGCGATATCATGGCGATGCTGCGCACCAGCGACGACGTAAAGATTACCCATATGGATGACGAGCAGGTGATCGCCGAGCTGACCACGCAGCAGGATTCACGTTCGCTGGTGGCGCTGCTGATTACCCAGCGCGAGCCGCTGGCCGTGCCGGACCTCGAGGCTATTGATACCCGTATCGAAACCAGTCATACCGCCTGGCAGGACTGGTGTAAAAGCCTGAGCTATGAGGGCGAATATAAAGTCCATGTCAAACGCTCGGCCCTGTCGCTGAAATTTCTCTGGTACTCCCCTACCGGGGCGCTGGCCGCGGCGGCCACCACTTCGCTGCCGGAAGGCATCGGCGGCGAGAAAAATTACGACTACCGTTACGCCTGGGTGCGGGACGCCTGCCTGATTATTAAATCTTTCGTCTATCTCGGCGCGCTGGAAGATTGTAAAGCGGCCTTCTCCTGGCTGTCGCAGACCATTATGCGTCACGGCATCGAGCTACGTACCTGCTATACGCTTGAAGGCGATATCGTGCCACCAGAGCGCTATCCGGCGCTGCGCGGCTATAAAGATTCGCTGCCGGTGCGCGTCGGTAATAACGCGCGCGACCAGCGTCAGCTGAGCATGTATGGCGATATGCTCGCCACGGCGCAGCTGTTTATCGAAGCGGGCCACGTACTGGACTTAGGCACGTCGCGGCTGCTGGGCCAGCTGGCGAACCACTGCGCCGATCGCTGGCGGCTAAAAGATTCCGGTATCTGGGAACTGCCGGAAGAGCAGCACTATACCCATTCGAAAATGGCGTGCTGGCTGGCGCTGGATCGCGCGGTCGCCATGGCGAAAGCGCGCCATATCGAACCGACCTGGATGGAGCGCTGGGAGCGCGAGCGCGACCGCATCCGCGACTGGGTGGAAGAGCACTGCTGGTCGGAGAGCAAACAGGCTTATCTGTTCTACGTCGGCAGCGAAGAGCGGCTGGATGCCTCGCTGGCGCTGGTACATCACTACGGCAACGCGGTGAACCCGGCGCGTATGCGTTCGACCTATGCGGCGATTCAGCGCGAGCTGGGCCAGGGTCGCGCCATGCTCTATCGCTACAGCGGCGTGGAGAAGGAGGAGAGCACCTTTATCGCCTGCTCGTTCTGGCTGGCGGAAGCCTGGGCCTCCCTGGGCGAGATTACAAAGGCGCGCGCCTGCATGGATGAGATCCTGGAAACGCTGTGCGACAGCGGCAATGTAGAGATTTTCAATGAAATGTTTGACGTTCGCAGCAACGAATGGCGCGGGAATCTGCCGCAGGGTCTCAGTCACCTTGCTTTGATTTGCGCCGCGCAGGCATTGACCTGTCATCAACATAATCAAAAAACTCAAGGAGAACTATGATGGCGACAAGAGGCATTGAGCATATCGGCATCACCGTCAGCAATATTGAGCAGGCGGAAAACTTTTTTATCAAGGCGCTCGATGCGTCGATACTCTACCGCGTCGTTCCCTGGCAGAAGAGCGAACAGCGCATCGGCGGCGATCAAATGCGTCCGGTTAACGGCTTTCCGCCCCAGTTGAGCGTGGTGGGGCTGTCAATGCTGCGCCTGGGGAATGGCTGTAACGTAGAGCTGTTCCAGCTGGAGCCTGGCATTGCCGACGATCTGGCAAATATCGGCCAGCCCGGCGTTAACCACTTCTCCATCTATGTTGATGATATCAACGAGACGGCGGAAAAGCTGAAGGCGCATGGCGCACGCTTTTATGACGGCCCGAATGACTGTTTCGCCCAGGAAGAAGGCCCAGGGAATCAGACATGGTTTTGTCTGACGCCGTTTGGCGTGCTGATTGAGCTTATCACCCTGCCCTCGCCGCTGCAGTATGATGGCGAAGCGACCCAGCCGCGCTGGTTGCCTGCTGAATAAACGTTCTGTCAGACCGCGCTTCGGCGCGGCTGTTTTATTGCCAGGAATAGTCTGAATCCCCCGCCGCGGCAATAAACCCTCTTTTTATTTCCCTGCTACAACCTGTACAAGGTTATTATTGCGATACAATTTTTGCAATATTCCCTTTTATTTCCAGCCGCTTCTGCTCGCCTGAATTATTGCTGCCTTGTTAAATTTCGCAGCCAGCCCTTTTACCGCACCGCTTGCAGAATATAACAAGGGTTCTAATCTTTAAGTGTAAGACGCACGCAGCCTTCAGACCGGCTGTGTTATTTTCAACTCATGAAGAGGACCCATTATGGCTCAACATCGAGGCGGATCAGGTAACTTTGCTGAAGATCGTGAAAGAGCGTCAGAAGCTGGCCGCAAAGGCGGACAGCACAGCGGTGGTAACTTCAAAAACGACCGTGAGAAAGCATCCGAAGCGGGTAAAAAAGGCGGGCAGAACAGCCGCCGAGGCTCATAACTCTCTTATCTGAACACAGGTTTCCCAGGAGAGATGAGCACTGCATAGCGTTAATAAAAGCGCTATCGACTGCGCCGGGTTATACAGCCTGGCGCATATTTTTTGCCTCTACATTATCGGTTATATCTACGCACGCAATAAAGGTTACGCGCTTCAGTCAACTACCTTTCCGCTATAAAAAACTTTTCTGGCCACATCACAATTTAAATAATTAACCCCCTCTGACAGTCTCCGCCAGTTAAATCAGCAAATGGTATTGCTGTTGCCGGTTTATATCAGGGCCAGCACGCTATGGCTGGCCCTGCGCGAATTAAAAGGTCGCGTTCACGCCGATATTCCAGCTGATCTGATGCGCGTCGCGGTTGCCGCCAATGGCTGACACGCCAGCGAAAGCATTTACCGTTTCGCCCAGCGGCACGTTGGCACCAACGGCGGCGTCCAGCCAGTTACTGTCGCGCGCGCCAGTGGTGCGGCTGAAAGCGGTGCGGGTCGATTTCAGACCTGCGGTGACCGTCGAGTCGGTGTCGCCAAACTGATGGTTGTAACTCACCTGCGCCCAGGGATTGACCGGCCACTGTTGCGTATCAATACGCCAGCCGATAGCGCCGATTTGCGAGTGGCTGGTCTGGTCGCTGTAACGCATCGAGGTACTGGTGTTGCCCTGTTCGCGGTAGCCGCCGATGCGGCCATAATCGAGCGCATAGCTGGCAACCGGGCCGGTAGTGATATGCGCGCTGAGCGGCAGATCCCATCCGGTTTGTACGCGCATGCCGAGCAGCTTACCGCCGGTGTTGCCCTGCTCGGTGCGGGTTGCCGGGCCAATCTTCACGTCGCGCTGAATATCATCAAAATCGAGATCGGCATAGTGAAGATCCGCATTGATCCATGCCTGATCGCCCAGCTCAAGCTGGCTGTAGAGCGCCACCAGATTGCCGCGCAGCCGGTAATCGTAGCGTGAGGACGGCTCCTGCCGCTGGTTGGTATTGGAGAAAAGCACGCCGGTCTGCCAGTTGTCCGTTAGCTGATAACCCAGACCCAGCGTAAAGCTGGCGGTAGTGGCATCGCCGTTGTAGAAAGCATCGCCTTTATAATCCACATGCTGACCGGCATAGCCGCCGAATACCGAGAGCTGGCCTGCGCTGCTGTCCTGGTGCCGCTGCTGTTGTAGATGGCCGTCCAGCGTGTTTTGCATATCGCGCGCCATCATTTGCTGCGCCTGCGACAGGGCGGCAACCTGCAGGGGCGCATCCAGAATCGACTGGATGTAGTCCGCTATCATGGCGTGTACAGCGGGGCTGGGATGGAGTCGATCGGCAAACAAATACGCCTGCTCGCTGGAGAAGCCAGCTGCAGTAGAAACGCAGTCATCCGCTGCTGTGCCAACCGGACAGGCCATGCCGATAGTGTTGGTCAGCCCGTAACGGGTCGGATCGGCAATCACCTCATTGAATAAACCGGCGATATCGACGCGCACGATATTGCCGCTGAGCGCCGCCAGTCCCTGCTCTTCCTGCTGATTGTAGCCAGCCGTCAGCGAAGAAACCTCCGTGCTCAACGCCTGCCAGGCGCGATAGAGCTGTTCCGCCAACGCATCGCGTACGGCGGGTACAGATGAAACCTGCGCCGCTGCCTGCGTGAAAGCGTTTCGCACCGCCTGCTGGCGTGACGCGGCATCGGGCGTCGCGGCGCTGTCCAGCGACTGAAAGGCGGCAGCCGTTGCCGCACTTGAGGCCGACCCGAGCACTCTCAGCACCGTTAAAATCATATAGGGTGTTTCGCCCAGCTGCGGCGTGGTTGGCACGATTACCGCGCCTGCGCCCGCATCCAGCAGCGTTTTGACCTGCGCCGTCGACGCCGCTGCGCTGGTAGCCAGCGTATCGGCTGCGGTGAACGGGTTGGTAACGGCGACGGCGACATCGTTTGCGCCTACCCAGTGAATATAAAGCCCATTGCTGTCGGCGCGTCCGCCGGTCGAATTCAGATAGCCCGTGAGCTGATCTTCAGTGTTAAGGGTAGGATCGAGACGGTGCCGTGATGTCGCGCCGCCCTGTGCATAATTGCTGCCGCCCAGCGTCGAACGCTGTAAATCCAGGCCCAGTTGCGAAGCAAGAATCTCGTCGTAGAGCTGATGCTGCCCGCCATCCCAGGTAAAACGGCCAATATTGCCACTGTCGCTAAGGCTGTCGCCAAACACGGTAAGACTGTCCCACGCCAGCGCCGGCAGCGGCGCCAGTAAAGCACCAAGGGCAGTGATGGCAGCGAGAGAACGCGCGTCTTTAGGGATTTTCATCATCGACTCCGGAAATCGCCAGGCGCTGCTCGCCTGGCCGCAGTATTTAACGACAGATGCGCTCACTAAGAGGCGCGCAGGTAAAAAGCGCCGCACCAGTGATGCGAACGTAAATAAAGTGTTAACAGGACGATTAAAAAATTAGTCAGAGAAAGAAGCTCTTGCCACTATTTCGTAAATATTTTGTCAGGCGGGGCTTTAGACGAAGCGGCAGATAAGCTGCTGTTGTGCCAGCAATCCTCACTGGCACCTTTTTCTCAGGCGGGCTGGATCTGGTAAATCCAGGCAGTGACCCGCTCGCCATTGTCAGTGTTCACTGTAACAGGCACACGGTCGTAACCTGCTTCAAATTCATCCAGCATGGGCCAGTGCTGCGACAGATCAGCAGACTGAAAAAGATAACCACGTACGGGCGATCCCTGCCTGTCCAGCTGAATCGCCGGAAAGCCCTGAGCCGCGCCCCAGCCCGATTCATGCAGGATGCCCTTTACCGTTCCCGCCAGCCACTCGCCGCCAATACTTTCGAGCATATGGGCGTTCGAACGCCCCGGACATAAGGTGCCATAGACAAACAGCTTTTCCATTTACTCCTCCCTTTTAAAAACGACAGTCTGACTTTACCGATGCCGTTATGCGATGTCATTCTCTGCCGCTGTCCATGCGCGCCTGCGTTACCTGATGGAGGCTCTGCGACGTCTCCAGACTGTTACGGGGCAAAGCGGAGATAAAACCTGAGGCGCGTTCTGGCTGCTCTACTCACTACAGTGAACGGCCCTGTGTACAGTGGGCACTGCTGATTACAGTGAATGTTTGCAGGTTTATTCTTTTCCGACGGCGTACAGCCTTGCTGATTACAGTCAATCTCCACTCTCGCCTTGGTTACATGCGCCCTGGAAGCCTGACTGTTTATGCGGCGAGCATTTTCCGCATGAAATATGATCAAATCAGCCAGGGGTGAAACATTCACTGTAATCAGCCAGAACGTATCAGTGCAGGGACGGAGAGAAGTGGTGAGAAGAAGATTAGCGCCAGGCTTAACTGGCGATTTCAGGCTGAAATGCTTGAAAATCAAGGGGCTTATCATTAAGGCCCTTTTTGCTGTTACCAGTGCGTTTTTTCCATGTCGATGACAAAGCGATACTTCACATCGCCTTTTAACATCCGGGCAAAAGCCGTTTCAATCTCGTCGCCCGCAATCATTTCGACATCGGCAGTGATATTGTGCTGGCCACAGAAATCGAGCATTTCCTGCGTTTCCCGGATGCTGCCGATTGAGGTACCGCTAATGCTCAGGCGGCGAAATACCATCGGCGTGACGTTTGGCGCGGGATGCGGCTGGTCGGGAATGCCCACCAGCACCAGCTGACCATTAGTTTTCAGCGTCGCCAGATAAGGATCAAGGTCGTGCGGCGCGGCGACACAGTCGAGGATAATATCCAGCGAGGTCTGACAGGCCGCCATCTGTTGCGCATCGCGAGAGACCACAACCCGACTGGCGCCCAGACGGCGCGCATCTTCGCCTTTTTCCGGTGAAGTGGTAAACAGCGTCACCTCCGCTCCCAGCGCGCTGGCCAGCTTAACCGCCATATGTCCCAGCCCGCCTAGACCAATAACGCCCACTTTATCGCCCGGCTTTACGTTGTAGTGACGCAGCGGCGACCAGACGGTTACGCCCGCGCACAGCAACGGCGCAACGGCTTTCAGATCGAGGTTCTGCGGGACAGAAACCACAAAATGCTGATCGGTAATCACATGCTGAGCATAGCCGCCGAAGGTCGTGCCCCCGGTATATTTATCCGTTCCGTTATAGGTCGGCGTGAAGCCCGCTTCACAGTACTGCTCTTCCTGCTGTTGGCAAAAATAGCAGTGACCGCAGGAGTCCACCATTACGCCGACGCCGACAATATCGCCCGTCTTGAACGTCGTTACCTTCGCGCCGGTGGCTTCAACGCGCCCGACAATCTCATGGCCCGGCACCAGTGGATAGCGACTGACGCCCCACTCATTGCGCGCCATATGCAGATCGGAATGGCAGACGCCGCAGTAAATGATGGCGATCTTAACGTCGTCCGGTTGCAGCTCGCGCAGTTCAACCTGGCCCGCCGCCAGCGGTTGCGTCGCCTGTTGTGCGACCAGTGCGTTAATTTTCATATATTCCTCCTGATGGCTGCCTGAAGCGGCAAAGAAAGCGGCCCACTATAGACAGCAGGGAACCTTATTGGTAGTAGTTACCTTTTGGTTACCATCGGGATAATTCGCTATGCCAGCCTGGATTGACGGAAAGCTGATGTTCTTTGCGGATTCGCCGCCGCGTCGGCTACTGGATCTGTTTGCCGTAAAGTGGAGCACGATGGTGCTTCACGCCCTCTATCACTGGCCAGCGCATCGCGCGCGCACGGGAGAACTGCAGCGCAGCCTGCAGGGCATTTCCAAAAAAATGCTGGTGCAGACGCTGCGAGAGCTGGAACAGCGCGGGCTGGTGTCGCGCCAGGTATTTGAAGTCGTGCCGCCTAAGGTTGAATATACGCTGACACCGCTGGGTAAAATCTTTGCCGAGCCGATCGAGCAGATGTATCAGTGGGGGCTGGAGAATCAGGCCGCGCTGGATGAGATGGAACAGTGTCTTCAGCGGGCGAAACAGCAGGAGAGTTAACAGCAGGTTACCCCGGATGGCTGCATCCGGGGCAAGCAGCGGTTTAGCCGAACGGGAATTCTCGCGCCAGTACGCGGGCGATAACGTTTAACGCGCCGTCGTCGTTGTTGCTCTCCGTTTTATAGCGCGCTACGGCGCGTACCGGCTCTACGGCATTCGCCATGGCAAAGCTGAAGCAGGCCTGGCGCAGCATTTCAAGGTCATTGGCGCTGTCGCCAATAGCGACGACTTCGCAATCGCTGATGCCCCATTTTTCCTGAAGCAACGCGATGCCGTGCGCTTTATGACAGCCAGGGATAATCAGATCGATAAAGCCATAGCCGCTCGAGACCGGATGCATGATGTTCTCGATTTCACCCAGCTGATTATGCAGTCGTTCCAGCAGCGCATCGACGCCTTCATGCGCCAGATTCAGAGAGAACTTAAAGATGGTGTCGTCGATACTGTAGAGATCGTCGCGTTTTTCCAGCCGGGCATAGTGGTTAGAGAGCAGGCTGACAACCTCATCGGGGGCGGAAGAGTGGATATACGCGCCATTACGTCCGCAAACGACTGTGCTGATATCGGGTTCTTTAGCAAGAATATCCAGCACCTGATGCACGCGCGACTGCGCCAGTTCACCGCAGAAAATCTCTTCATTGCTGTCCGAAACCCAGGCGCCGTTTTCCGCTACAAAAGCGATTTCATCCTTGATTTCAGGAAAATAACGCTGCAGCTGGTAATACTGATTGCCGCTGGCGACCACGAAACGAATGCCTCTCTCTTTTAACAGCGTGTACTGCCGCAAAAATCGCTGAGCATTGTACTCCTTGTTATCGTCGAGAAAGGTGCCATCCATATCCACCGCGATCATCTTTACCGCCATTGTCATCTCCTTGCTGAGGCTGTTGTTTCAGTGATGCCCACTTAATAGCTAAAGCTTACCCGCAGTGTGGATTAATGAAAATTCGAATAATAAGAATGTTCAGGGCTTTCGGAGCTTTCCTGACAGAGTGTGTTCGCGATCACGCACCAGGGAGTTGCTTACAGGCAACAGCTGCGCCTAAACTTACGAACGAAGCACATTATATTTACAAATGAAAAACACTTACCCGCCCGCGGAGGCCAGAATGACCCTACATACACAGGCTACGCCGCTGCCCGAGGATATCAGCGCAGCCATTCGCACCTTTAAACAACAGATCCGTCAGCAAATTGGCGATGTCGAAGGGCTTTTCGCCCGGATTAGCCAACGTATCGCCAGCGCGATTGCGGAAGCAAAAGCAGAGGAACAGCATTACGGCACCGCCTGGCCCGTTGTCACGCAGGACGCAATCGCAAAAGGGCAGGTTTCAAGTGAAACCCTGGCGCGGATAAAGCGACGCGGCTGCGTAGTGGTTAAGCAGCAGTTTCCGCGCGAGCAGGCGCTGGCGTGGGACAGATCGCTGCTGGATTATCTCGATCTAAATGATTTCGACGCGCAGTATCGCGGTCCGGGCGATAATTTCTTTGGTAGCCTGGAGGCGTCGCGCCCGGAGATTTACCCGATTTACTGGTCACAGGCGCAAATGCAGGCGCGTCAAAGCGACGCCACCGCACAGGTTCAGTCTTTTCTCAACCGCCTGTGGCGTTTCTCCTCACACGGCAAGCAGTGGTTCGATCCTGACGTCAGCATTATCTATCCCGACCGTATCCGCCGTCGTCCGCCGGGCACGACCTCTAAAGGACTGGGCGCGCATACTGATTCCGGCGCGCTGGAGCGCTGGCTGCTGCCCGCTTATCAACAGGTATTTGCCGCCATTTTTTACGGCGATATAGATGCTTACGATCCCTGGGATGCGGCGTGGCGCACTGAAGTGAACGAGTATAACGTGCCGGATACCACCAAATGTTCTGCGTTTCGCACATTTCAGGGATGGACAGCGCTGTCAGATATGCTTGCCGGACAGGGTCTGCTGCATGTGGTGCCGGTACCGGAAGCGATGGCCTATATTCTGCTGCGTCCGTTGCTCGACGACGTGCCGGACGATGAACTGTGCGGCGTTGCGCCAGGTAAAGTCCTGCCCGTCAGCGAGAAGTGGCATCCCCACCTTATCGACGGTCTCTGCTCCATCCCGCCGCTGGAGGCAGGCGACTCGGTGTGGTGGCACTGCGATGTGATCCACTCCGTCGCGCCGGTGGACAATCAGCAGGGCTGGGGAAATGTCATGTACATTCCTGCCGCGCCAGTGTGCGCGAAAAATCGCGCCTGCGCGCAGCAGGTGGCTGAGGCGCTGTCGCTGGGTCGGTCGCCTGCCGATTTTCCGCCGGAGGATTACGAAACAGGCTGGCGCGATCGCTTTACCCTTGCCGATCTGAATGATAACGGCCGCCGCGCACTCGGTTTAGCCTGAACATTGCCGCGCAGCGTCCCCTGCGCGGCGCCTCTCTGCTACACTGGCGCCACACTTTTCCGATAAACGGCACGCATGAACGCTCGTCATCAACAGATTATTCAGCTCGTTAATACGCGCGGCAGCGTGACGGTCAGCGAACTGGCCCAGCTGACCGGCGTCTCTGAGGTCACTATTCGTCAGGATCTAAACCTGCTGGAGCGCGACTATTTTCTGCGTCGCGTCCACGGTTCCGCAATGGCGCTGGACAGCGATAACGTCGGCATGCGTATGCATACGCATTATGAGCTCAAACAGGCGCTCGCCAGCCATGCCGCAGGTCTGATTGAAAGCGGCGAGGCGGTTTTTATCGAGGGCGGCAGCAGTAACGCGCTGCTGGCGCGCCTGCTGGCCGATCGCGCCGACCTTACGGTAATTACCGTCAGCCATTTTATCGCTCACCTGCTGAAAGACGCAGCGTGTGAGGTCATTGTGCCGGGCGGGCTATTGCAGAAAAGCAGTCAGTCGATGGTTGGTCCGCTGACGCGCTACTGCATTCAGCAAATCCATTTCCATAAGGCCTTTATCGGCGTTGACGGCTGGCAGGCGGAAACCGGCTTTACCGGCCGCAACATGCTGCGCTGCGATGTGGTGGACGCGGTGATGGCGAAGCGCGTGCCGACCTGGGCACTAACCGACTCGTCGAAATTCGGCCAGATCCATCCCTACCCCCTGTCGTCGGGGTATCAGGTGACGCGGGTCATTACCGATAGCGGGCTGAGCGCGGAAACGCTGACGCAGTTAGAGGAACAGGGCGTCGCGGTGACGCGTGTTGCCCTGCCCTGAGACTCAAATCTTCATATGATCGATCAGCGCCCGTAGCTTGGGCGCCAGATTTTTCCGGCTGGGGAAATAGAGATAGAATCCGGCGAACTCCGGCAGATACTCTGTCAGCAGCGGTATCAGTTCGCCGCGCGCGATATAGGGCCGGTATGTCTCTTCCAGACCGAAGGCGATGCCGCCGCCCGCGCAGGCAGTACGGATCATAATGCCCATATCATTGGTATTCAGCCGCGCATTGACCGCGACATCAAATTCTCTGCCCTCTTCCGCAAACTCCCAGCGATAAGGCGCGACGCCCGGCTCGCGTCGCCAGCCGATACAGCAGTGCTGCAACAGTTCGTGAGGATGGCGCGGCGTACCATAACGGGCCAGATAAGCGGGCGAGGCTACGGCTATCTGTCGCTGACGCAGCGAGACCGGCACCGCAATCATATCCTGGGCGATAATTTCTCCCAGCCTGACGCCAGCATCATAGCCCTGCGCCACGATATCGAACTCTTCATCGGTAACCGAAATATCCAGCTCAATATGCGGATAGCGGATGAGAAACGCCGCCAGCAGCTCGCCGTTAATAAAACGTTCGGCAATAGAAGAGACCGCCAGACGCAGCAGCCCGCGTGGCTCGCCCGCCAGCGCGCTGATATCCACCACCGCCTGATTAAGCTGCGATATGGCGGGCGCCGCCTCGGCATAGAGTCTTTCGCCCGCTTCGGTGAGGCTAAGGCTGCGCGTGGTGCGGTGAATCAGCGAAATCTGTAGCCGATCTTCCAGGCGTTTTAAGGACTGGCTAATTGCCGGTCGGGTCACGCCCAGCTTTTCTGCCGCCACGCGGAAGTTACGCGTTTGCGCCAGCGTGACGAAAACCTCCAGCGCGTTTTTATCCAGCATCATTGGTTAGCCTCTGTTACCAGCCAGGTAAGGAATGGGTGGATTCTCTTTATAAAGCAGCAGGCATAAGATCGCCAGAGACTTAACGACAGGAGCGAAACCATGAGTAAGAAAGTGATTTTAATCACCGGCGCATCCAGCGGTATTGGCGCGGGTATCGCACGCGAGCTGGCGACGAGCGGCGCGATTTTGCTGCTGGGCGCGCGCCGCGTCGATCGTTTACAGGCGCTGGCGGCTGAACTTGAGCAGCAAGGCGCTGAAGTGGCGGTTGCCGCGCTTGATGTGACTTCGCGCGTCTCTGTGCAGCAATTTGCCGGTGTCGCGCTGCAAAAATGGGGGCGGATCGATGTGATGATCAATAACGCAGGCGTAATGCCGCTGTCGCCGCTGGCGTCACTAAAGGTGGATGAATGGGATCAGATGATTGACGTCAACATTAAAGGCGTTTTGTATGGCATCGCCGCCGTGCTGCCGCCGATGCTGGCGCGTGAAGCGGGCCACATCATTAATATCGCCTCTATTGGCGCGCTGAGCGTCTCCCCTACCGCAGCGGTTTACTGCGCCACTAAGTTTGCCGTACGGGCGATCTCAGACGGTTTGCGGCAGGAGAATACCCAACTGCGCGTGACCTGCATCCATCCAGGCGTGGTGGAAAGCGAGCTGGCCGCAACGATTACCGATCCTGCCGCCGCAGCGCTGATGAACGATTACCGCGCTATCGCTTTACAGCCGGCCGCTATCGGCCGCGCAGTGCGCTTCGCCATTGAGCAGCCTGATGATGTCGATGTCAACGAGATTGTGGTGCGCCCTACCCGCTCACCCTATTGACCCTGACGCCACCGCTAAACGGAGATAACAAAAAAGGCTGCCTTGCGGCAGCCTTTTCTGGCACGTCCCTGTACGACCATCCATTATTTATAGAGTTCTGCGGTCATATAAACGCCGTCTTCGGCGCGCGCACTGGTAATTTTATAGCCTGATGCGCCTTCAGCCTGCGCTTTCGCTGCGATATGAGCTTCTGCGCTATCCAGCGTGCTGCCGTGTGCAGAGATGCTTTCTGCGGCGAAGCTGCCGAATGAAATCATAGAGAGTGCAGCGACGGTAGCAAGAGCGAGAGTTTTTACATTTTTCATGGTCAAAATCCTTCTTTTGTTAATGCGAGGCAACATGCCTTCGATGAAAGTTATAATAACGTTAGTTACTATTATCATCCTAACAAAAAGTGCGATTTTGATCACATTTCATTTTCCCTGAGCGCCTGTTGCACAGCACTTTGCGCATGGATTTGCGTGGTGTCAAACAGCGGCACGCTGGCATCGTCTGCTGTGACCAGCATGGTTATTTCTGTGCAGCCAAGGATGATACCTTCAGCGCCCTGCGCAGTGAGGCCAGCCATTATTTCGCGAAAACGCGCCCGGGAGTCAGGATTGATGATACCCAGGCAGAGCTCCTGATAAATCACCTGATGGATAAAGGCGCGATCGTCGCTGTCGGGTGTTATGACCTCCAGACCGTATTCATCTGTCAGGCGGCCATGATAAAACGTCTCCTCCATGGTAAAGCGAGTAGCAATCAGACCGACCTTTTGTAAGCCATGCTCTCGGATGCGCTCCGCCGTCGCGTCGGCAATATGCAGTAAAGGAATAGCGACTGCCTGCTGAATTTGCGGCGCGACTTTATGCATGGTGTTGGTTGCCAGCACCAGCAACTCTGCGCCTGCGCGCGCCAGAGCCTGCGCAGCCTGTGCCAGTTGGAGACCCGCTTCATCCCAGCGCCCCGTGCTTTGCAGCTTTTCTATTTCATCGAAATCCACGCTATAAAGTACGACGCGCGCCGAATGCAGACCGCCAAGTGCGCTTTTCACTTCTTCATTCAAAATCCGGTAGTAGAGAGCGGTCGATTCCCAGGACATACCCCCTATTAAGCCTATCGTCTTCATGATTGCTTCCTTTATCGCTGTTCATAGAATGCCTGTTATCAGAGCAGCTCAGACCTTTTTATGCCAGTCCAAAGGCTTTATACGCAAAAAAAACAGCCACCGGAGTGACTGTTTTAAATGAGCTAAGGTGCTTGTTACGTTACGCCTGCTGCGGCCAGCGGGCCTGTGGAAACAGCGAGAGCCGCACGTTGAACAGATACAGCAGGGGCGCGAAAAAGCTACTGTCGCGCTGCGCCAGCGCTTCCAGCGCCACCAGCAGGCTGTTTAACTCCTCAAGCAGCGCATTATGCGGCTGAGCCTGTAACAGTCTGATGCGGTTTTTAAGGAACAGGCGCAGCTCACCAAAAAACCTGTCGCTGCTGATGCCCTGTTCTGCCAGTAGCTGTTGATGGCGCACATAAAAGTCATAGCAGTTAGCGCCCAGCCAGGCTTCGGTAATCAAATTGCCGCCTGCCGCAAGCTCGGCATCATTATCGATACGCTTACGCGGCAGGATAATATTGACCTTATCCAGCGTCCGCGCCACAAACTGCTGGCGCATCAGCAGCGAGGCACTGCTGAGCTCGACGGCGGTGATGAACTGCAGCAACTCCTTTAACCCTTTGCGCAGCGCACGTTTGGCCGTCCAGGCGGGACGTTTATTGCGGATCACTGCTGTCACAATAACAGCAGCGGTGATCCCGGCGAGCGTCGAGAGTGAAGCATTCACTATAAGCAGCAGGTTAGGCTTAAAATGGTGGCTCATGCCAATCAGGCCTGGGATCTGCGTCGCCACGATTAAGCCAATCAGGTTGGTTGAAGGGTTAGCAATCACCAGTCCAAGTGCCATTAGCCCAGGCGCCAGACAGAGTACCAGCGCTTCGAAAGAGGTCGCTTCCGGTATCAGTAACGTGGTGTAAAGCATGCTGGCACCAATCGCTACCACTACCCCCTTGAGAAAAATCTTCATTGGCGCAAGCGGACTGTCCATCGCGGCGAAGAAGGAGCAGAGAACGGCCGCCATCATCGGAGCGGTTGCCCCGTCTACCCAGCCGCTGCCAATCCAGAAAAGGCAGGTCAGAAAGGTGGCAAGAAAGGCCGTCAGACAGGAGAGCAGCAGCATGCCTTTATCGACGTGTTTATGGCTGCGCGTCATTTTGCCAGGTTTAGCGCTGGGGGTAAGATCGCTAACGCGCTCGCCTACCGTCTGGTAAGCCTCCGAGATGCGGACAAAATTCAGCAGCCGCTCCAGCAGACCGGTGAGCAGAATGCTCTCTTCAACAGGTAGCTCACCTTTTTCCCAGTCCGCTTTCAATTGCTGCTGCGCAGCAATTAATGACGCGTTAATCGCCAGCGTCTCACCGCTATGGTCTGTGCTGTTCAGCCAGTGCAAGAAATGCTGGAACGCTTGCGCGACATATTCAGGAAAGCGAATGTGCTGTTCCGCCAGCAAGCTGAGCCGGGCTTCGATAGCCGTAAGCGTAGGGATAAGATAGGAGAGATGCTGATACTGAACGCTGACAAGCCGGATCAGGCGCCGCGCCGCTTCACCTTCATAGACGCAGTGGGTAATCATCGTTTCAACGTTCAGCGGATAATTCGCCATCTGGATCAGGATATCTTCACGCTCCAGCGATTTTTCTCGGGGCATCACTGTAATCAGCTCGGCGCAAAGTTTCCTGGCGTTCTGATACCAGATACTCACGCTTTGCTCCAGCATACTGCTCATCGAGACCGGCATAATCAGCCGATGCACCAGGCTGCTACAGAGAATAGCAACGCTAATCTCTTCAATACGCGATATGACCGTATAGGTGATATCAGCAGGTGCCGTCACGTCAGGGAACCCCATAATCGCCGCGCTGTATCCCGCCAGCATGAATATGTAGCTTTTGGGCGTCCGATCGTGCAGTGACAGATAAAGGCAAAGCGCAACCCACAGCGAGATGCAGAGACTAAAGAGCATCGGATCCTGTACCGTGGCCGGATAGATGAGCAAGACAAAAAGTCCGCCCAGCAGCGTCCCCAGGAAACGAAAGATGGATTTGGAGATAGTCGCAGCGGAGTAGAGCTGCGATGCGACATAGACCGTGGTCAGCGACCAGGCTGGCTTATCAAGATTGAGTTCTAATGCGATATAGAGCGCTAAAAACGCGGCCAGACAAGTTTTGCCAGAAAACAGGAGCGCGCTTTTTGAAAACCACTTCATACAGTGAATGGACCTCAGACAGGCATTTTTGGCCGTATCCTGACAGAAGGCCATGAGGAATGCTCTTTGATTATTACTACAAATTATTAACGTGCTAACTAATATTAAGCTCGCTCTTCTCGCTTTACGGGGACGCATTATCCCCTTACTTCTTCTCTCTTATTCCTGCCTTTTCTGCCTGATCTACCGCTATGCCCCTTAAGAATAAGCAAATGTAATTCGTTATTTATTGGTTATATAGGCTTTTTGCTAAGGTTGGCTAAAAATCGGGAGACAAAGAAATGAAAATAAGCAAATTAACGTCAGGCATACTGTTGTTCGCGCTTGGTTCGCTGGCCGCCGTCAGCCATGCAGCACCTGAACAGGTAACTATCGGTTATCAGAAAGCAAACATCTTTGCGCTGCTCAAATATCGCGGCACGCTGGAAGCAGCTTTCAAAAAAGAGGGTATTAGCCTTCGCTGGGTTGAGTTCCCTGCCGGGCCGCAGATGCTGGAAGGACTCAATGTTGGCAGTATCGATTTGGCCGCAACAGGCGATGCGCCGCCAGCCTTTGCTCAGGCGGCAAAAGCCGATCTGGTTTATCTGGGGCATTCACCCGCTAACCTGAAAACCGAAGCCATTGTAGTGCCTTCCGCTTCCGGTATTCATAACATTGAGGATTTGAAGGGCAAACGCGTAGCTTTGAACAAAGGTTCAGACGTTAACTATCTGCTGATTGCCGCACTCAAAGAAGCGGGGCTGACTTATAAAGATATAACGCCTGTTTACTTACCTCCCGCCGATGCACGCGCCGCTTTTCAAAAAGGCGCGGTAGATGCCTGGGTTATCTGGGATCCCTATCTGGCTGAGGTAGAAGCCAGCACCGGCGCTCGTCAGGTACGTAACGCAGAAGGCCTCTTGCCGCATTACACCTTTTATCTTGCCAGCCGCAAGTTTGCCGATAGTGAACCTGAAACAGCAAAAAAAGTGCTGGATGAACTTAGTACGCTGAGCGACTGGGCGAACCACCATCAGGATGAAGCAGCGGCGATACTGGCGCAGTCTACTGGCCTGGACAAGGCCATCTGGCGAACCACGCTGACGCGTCTGCCATATGGAGCGGAGCGCATGACAGACAGCGTTTTTTCAGAGCAGCAAAAACTTGCGGATGCTTTTACGCAAGCGAAGCTCTTACCGGTTAAAGTTGAAGTACGCTCCGCGACATGGTCCGCCGACAAAAAGTAACTTCTTGCCCTGTAATAAGGGCAATCCTTCCTTTTAAAGCAGCACTCCTGGCGATTTCACCCTGAAATTTTTATACATTTATTTTTAAATTCAATGGGTTAAACATGAAATCACGCTGGAGAGCCATACAGGATGACTCCATAACTGGCCAATGCGGGATAAAACATCAGGTCAGGTTCTTTAAAATAGAGCATCTTTTCAAAAGGGAAATAGCTGGCGATTTCAGCCTGAAATTCTTGCAGAAAAATCTGTAAAACAGGGAGTTAGCGTTGAAAAGCGGATGGCGAAGAAGCGAGGAGGGAAAGGGGAGGATAAAAAATCCGGGTAGAGTAATACCCGGATTACCGGCTTACTGGTCGCCAAGATATTTACGTAAGGTATCAGCGATCACCCTGTCGAGCTCTTCCTGCAGCTCTTTAGACTGACGGTTAAATTCGTAGCTGAACATACGGCCCCGGATTTTTTTACGGGCAAAACGGTCTTTATCCGCAAAGGTCCAGAGATTCTCTGAAACAGGTTTCTCTTTTGCAGGCGACGCGATGAGCGTCTGACTGCCGTTGCGCACCAGGCGAAGGATATGGTTTTTAACCTCATCTGCCGCCAGCCCGTCACGCGCACAGATGCTATCTACATCCATGGAAACGGTTTCGATTAAACGCTCAATCTGCTGACCTGTCTCAGTGAGTTTATCAGCGGCCATCAGCAGCGCCTTATAATCGGGATAGGTCAGTTCAGAATGGTTGGGGAAAAGTGAAATCAGCTCTGCCGGCACGCTGGCCGCCTGCAAAGCTCGCGTCACTTTCGCCTGTGACAGGCCCTGACTTTCTGCGATCTCTTTTTGTGACAGGCCGCCATTTTTCAGCGACAGCAGACGAAGACCGACTTCACGCAGGTTGTGTTCGCGTGCAGTCTGAATATCCTGCGCCAGCTTGCGTGCTTCTTCAGTCGTAATTGCCGTTTCAGAAACCAGAATATCCAGTCCGGTCTTACAGTAGAGCGCGGCAGCGCGACGTCGTGAACCGTCCAGGATTTCGATACGTTCGCCACGCTTTATGCCGATAGCAGGAAAAAACTGCTGGAGTTTGATGGTGCGAATAATGTCGCGTAACGAATCCGGCGTCAGGCCAGCCTGGTCGCGTCCGTTGGTTTCCAGCACCACAAAGGTTTTATCTTCGATGTCGCGGGCTTCTATACGCTCCAGGCGAAATACGGCACGCTTGCCGGTAGAGAGAACAAAGGTTTGCGTTGGCGCGTCTGATGACACGTCAGTCTGGACAGGCGTCTGGCTAAAGGTTCTGCCGATAGTAATTCTTTTTGCACTCATAGCGACCTCAGTTCAGGCGAATAAATTCAATACGGTCAAAGACCGCTTTCGCAAAATCTTCTGCAGCGGAACGCGCATTCTTTAACGCTTCGCTGCTGCCGACGTAGGTTGAAGGATTTGCCGAGATAACGGTGTCAAAGGATTCGCCGCAGCGTTCAAAACCATCAAGACGCGGCAGAGCGGCGTCCAGCATATCGCCGCCGAATATCTCTTTCGCCAGGCTGTGACAGAGCTTGTGGTCTGCTTTATTAGACAGCTTGGACATAAAGCCGATATTGCCCTGCAGACGACAGGGAGCGCCGGATTGCTCGATAATGTCGATCAGCTCAGGAAGACGCGTCAGATATTTAAGGGTGGAATGGAAGTCAACCTGCGCCGGCGGAACGGGCGTCATGAGCAGATCGGATGCCGCAATAGCGTTTTTCAAAAAAGCATCCAGATGAGGGCCGCTGTCGATAAAGATGAAGTCATAATCTTTTTTCAGTTTGGCAATGACATTCTCGTACAGCACCGCATGCACATTCTGGCCAGCCAGATGTTCGGCACAAAGCTCATCCCAGCGAGAAGCGATAAACGCATCGTCAATTGAAGCCGGCAACACATCGACGCCAGGAATAATCGACGGCACGATAAACTCTTTTAACAACTCTTCGCGGCTCACGTTTTGCAGCATCGCCTGCGCGGCTGTGGCTTCGACAATCCCCACTGAACGCTCATGATTAAGGAACATGGTCGCCGAAGACTGGGGATCCAGGTCAATAACCAGAATGCGCAGATCTTCAAAAAGCAGATGAGGGTGCGCCCGTAACGCGTGGGCGAGAGAGACGGTTGAAACCGTTTTAGAAACGCCGCCTTTCAGGTTGCCGACAAAAATCGTATAGGCTTCCGGATGGCGGTCACGGTATTTAGGAACACCGCGATGGTGATAGATATCGATGATATTTTCTATCGACATCGCGTATTTGGTTGAACTGCCTGCGGCACGTTTGTCGAACTGATAGCCGCTTTCTTCCATCTCATTAACAGCATAATCAACGCTGGCGCGCGTCAGCTTTGGCAGCTTCGCCAGCGCAGCCTTGGCATAAACCTGGTAAAACGTATTTTCATGCAGCTCTTCTTTTTGCGCCTGAATCTGTTCTGTCAGGCTCAGCAGCATTCTTTCAGACCGTTGTGCGACCTTCAGCACCTGCTTTTCGTCGTTAGCCATACTTGCTCCACACATGTAGGATTTGTGACTTTATACATAAATCCTGCATATCGGGCAAGAAAATATCTTACATAACGAAATCAATGATCAGCCAAAAATGGACTGCATGATAAAGAGATGATGCAAATATTCACTGTAATCAGTAATGGCAAATGGAAGCATCAGGAGAGGGCAGGGGGAACAGATTCACTGTAATCAGCAATTCGTTCACTGTAATCAGTAATGAAGACGCTCTCAACAACGTGCCGATGGGTCCCGACATAACATCTTTCTCTGGATCCTGGCTAAACATTCACTGTAATCGGCAGCGTCTTTCAAAGCATTCACTGTAATCAGTAGAGAAAGGCCGTCGGCAAGCTGTGAGCTATAACATTCACTGTAATCAGTAGCAGAGTCGCCTGTCAGAGAGAAACGTTCACTGTATTCAGCAAAAGATTCACTGTAATCAGCACAGCCAGCTTACGTTCACTGTAATCAGTGAGCTGACTCAGTCTAAAACCGGCAGCAACGCTACGCAGGCGTTCGTACCCAGCAAACATTCACTGTAATCAGCAGAGGCAAAGGCTTCACGAACGAAGAGATGCACAACATTCACTGTATTCTGTAATGCAGCATCACCTTCGATATGCGGGTAAGGAAGACGGCAGCGCCCCCACAAGGCGTTCGACGTGGAAGGTGCGAGAACAGGGAAGACAAGCCAAAGGTTCACTGTAGACAGTAAAAGTAGGGTAAGGAACAAGCACATTAGCGATGGCTCAAGCATTCACTGTAATCAGTAGGGGTAGATAACGATCATCAAAGAGCCATAAAACTTTAACAGAACGCCGTCAGTATTCACTGCAGTCAGTAAACTGGTCGAAGGAACAGCAAATTAAGGCTGAAAACCCTGTAACGTTCACTGTAATCAGTGACTGTAGCGAACCCTGTCACTTTTTAGCGCTTTGCCGATGCAACCATTCACTGTAATCAGTAAGATGATATTCTCCCTCAAACAAATCCTGAATAATCCCTTTTAATTCAAAAAATTAAGCCAGGCCTTTATCTGTCACCAGCGTCAGGGCCGTAAAAGGTCAGTCTCAACAGGTTCACTGTAATCAGCAAAAATGCAGCGTAGAGCTGCGGCGCATCATATTCACTGTAATCAGTGTAGAACGTATGAACGAGATAGCAAGAAAGAGGCCATAAAAGTAAGCAAGCGCTAACTATCTTTTAAGTGGCTGTATTTAGTAAAAATTAATTGGGAAAGATAAGATGAAGGGAGGCATACCGAACTGACGCTTCACTGATTACAGTGAATGTTGCTCATTACAGTGAACGGGAGCTGCAGCTGATTACAGTGAACAACACCAGGAAAAGGTCACTGTCACGTTTTGGCTAAAAAGTGACAGTGCCACATACCGCCCACTGATTACAGTGAACGTTGCTCATGACTCATCAAAATCGATCTCGTCGAGAGAGTCGATACTCTCTAGCGTGCTGATTCCATCCAGTTTTGGCGTGCGGCTGTGGATGATAAAAAAGACTGAGCGACCGCGTTTTACCTCGGAATAGTCGAGATAGCCGATCTCTTTTAGTTGTTCCATTGCGCGGCGCACTACGTGGTTCTGCGTCGTGGTTTTCGAGCCAAGATTCAGGCGCATACGCAGGCGCGCCAGCGAAATAGGGGCCGGATTAGTTGGCAGGCTTTCAAGAAAGGTATAGAGCGCCTGCGCAGATTCTTTGCGCTTGAGCCGCGATATAGCCCTGAGCTGCAGCAGAACTTTATGGTCGAAATTATAGAGTTCAAACAGCTTGGGATCGGCCTGAATGCGAACCACATCTTTTTCCCGGTCATAGTAGGCTGACTGCACAAGGTGCGTATGGTAAGCCTTGCCATTTCCTTCGAAGGATAGCGTGTTGGTAGCAATGCGACGCAGGGAAGCATCCAGCCTTTTACGCAACGCCGCTGACGAGTTGGCAGAAGGAATGCCGCACATCTTGACGAAATCGATAAAGGGCAGGGTTACGGTATCGCCTTTCGTGGGATAACGTGAGAAGGACTGAATGATGCCTGCCCAGGTCTTGAAATCGTTATCCATATCCAGCCTGGCGCCAGTGATGGTAATCTTTTCGTAGCCTTCGGCTTTCACTAATGACAGGTTCTTCAGCTCTTTTGTCGCATCAGTAGAGGCCATTGCGCCTGATTTACCGCGCGCCGTTGATTTCAGTGTCGGGACAAACAGTCCCAGACGCATCAAAGCGACGGGCTGAACAGTATTATTCTTATTGGGATGAAGCTGAATAACTTCACCGCTGTTTTTAGTCACCGACAGAAAAGGTTCAAGTAACGCTTTGTTTTCACTCTCTTTATCTGCCATAGCATGAGATCTTCATTCTGTGGATGAAAGGGATCGTTTTCTGATTACAGTGAACACTATCACTGTTTACAGTGAACATTCTACAGTGTGTAGTGAATAAAGTACTGATTACAGTGAACTCTTTACTGATTATAGTGAACGGGATCACCTTCTCAGCCCTTGTGGGGTGCGGCCTGCGACGATCGGGGATCTCTTAGGATCTCTTTTAGATCTCTTTATGATCGTTTATTAGGATCTTCTCTCTGTATATGTGGATAACTGATCGATGCCAGGGTATACGATCGTCAGCCTCGATAATAGCCTCACTGCTTCTGTTCAGAATATGAAAACAACTTGCTCACTATTATTCATTTTTCATCACTATCCCAGAAGCGTAGTGTAAGTCCCATAGTCAAAACGCATCCTGAGAGGCACCATGACCGATTACGCTGTTTCAAAAAACCCTGCCAACGGTGAAATCCTGGCACGTTACCCTATGCAGTCTCTGGCTGAACTGGACAGCACGCTTGCTGCCAGTACCGCTGCCTTTAAGCAGTGGCGCAATACAGATATGGCGTCCCGCGTTAAGGTACTGCGTCAGCTGGCAGAGCAGCTGCGTCAGCGCGAGCCTGAACTGTCGCGCATGATTACTCTTGAAATGGGCAAGCCTGTCGCTCAGGCGCGTGCTGAGATCCTCAAATGTGCGAACCTCAGTGACTGGTATGCAGAACATGGCCCCGCGATGCTGGAAGATCAGCCAACGCAGGTACCAGATGCCTGGCAACGCTTTAAGCCTGTCGGCACCATCCTGGCCGTCATGCCGTGGAATTTCCCGTTCTGGCAAGTGCTACGCGGCGCTGTGGGCATGCTGCTCGCCGGGAACACCTATGTGCTGAAGCACGCCCCGAACGTGATGGGCTGCGCAACGTTGATGGCGGAGCTGTTCAGCGCAACGGATCTGCCGAAAGGCGCCTTCGCATCCATCAATATCGACAATGACGGCGTCTCGGCTGCTATTAAAGATCCTCGCATTGCCGCTGTCGCCGTTACCGGCAGCGTACGCGCTGGCTCCGCTATTGCTGCACAGGCTGGCGCAGCCCTGAAAAAAACCGTTCTGGAACTGGGCGGCGCGGATCCTTTTATCGTACTTGCCGATGCCGATCTTGATGAAGCGGTAAAATCAGCCGTCACGGGCCGCTTCCAGAACACCGGACAGGTCTGTATGGCCGCAAAACGCTTTATTGTTGAAGCCGCCATTGCAGAAGAATTCGAAGCACGCTTCAGCGCTGCAGTACAGGCGTTAACCATGGGCGATCCGCTGGATGAGAAAAATTATCTCGGTCCTATGGCGCGCTTCGATCTACGCGATGAGCTGCATAATCAGGTCGAACGATCCCTGCGTGAAGGGGCGCGTCTGGTACTGGGCGGCGAGAAGATCGCAGGAGAGGGCAACTACTACGCGCCGACTATCCTGTCAGATGTCACGACAGAAATGACAGCGTTTCGTGAAGAGCTGTTTGGTCCGGTAGCGGCGATCGCTATCGCCCGTGACGCCGAGCATGCGCTGGCTATCGCCAACGACAGTGAATTTGGTCTGAGCGCGACGGTCTGGACAGGAAACAGCGCCACAGCAGATCGACTGGCCGATCAGATCGAGACCGGCGCCGTGTTTATCAACGGCAACGGTGCATCGGATCCTCGCGTCACCATTGGCGGGGTCAAAAAGAGCGGCTACGGTCGTGAATTGTCCCACTTCGGCGTACATGAGTTCTGCAACATTCAGACCGTCTGGAAAAACCGCCGCTAAGGCTCACTGTGCGGCGGGAAGGTAAGCGGGGGCCAGACCCTCGCTTTTACCGATAAACGGCCTCATAAGGCGCTGAGGCGCGAAATCGGCCAGCATTTCAGAGCGCTCGCCCGTTATTATCTCGTTCGCTACCAGCTCGCCTAACAGGGGCGCCAGCGTCATGCCGCTGTGGGAAGCCATCAGATAAACCCGCTGGTGGTGAGTCGCATAGCCGACAGCAGGCAGTCCATCCGCAGGACGCGAACGCTGTCCTACCTCGATCTTCGCAATACGCGCGTCTTCGGTCTGGATAAACATCCGGCGCAGACGACGCAAAAACTCCTGCCCAATCAATCCGTCGGTACTCGCCGGACGGGCCGGATCCGCATAGTCATCCAGATCCAGCGCCTGCAGGATCAGTCTGCCTCCACCGTCTGGCCTGACGTTAAGCTCAGGTGAAATGATATTGCTGTTGATCTGGATCGGTAAAGGATCGGTATAGGCGAGGAAACTGCAGGCCACTCTGTCTGGCCGATTAGCATCTGTCATCGCCAGATCCAGGCCCAGCTGTCTTAACAGCTCCGCTGACCAGCGACCAGCGGCTAAAATCACGCGATCGCCCGTCCACTGCTCGCCATTCGACAGTTCAAGCGCTGCGCCGTCAGGGTGCTCTGAAAGCGTCACCACTTCTGTCTGACTGATAAGGGTGCCGCCGAGATGGCGTACCTGGGCAAGCAGCCAGCCGATAAGCAGACTGGGATAGAGCAGGCATTCTGAAGGAAAAAAACAGCCTTGCTGAATACGAGAGTCAAGCCGCAGCTCAGGAAAATGCGCCAGCAGCGCTTCACGCGTCACCGTTCGCCAGGGATAACCCAGCACCGTGAGTTTAGTCAGTCTCTTTTCTAGCTCTGCCTGTATGGCGGGCTCCGCCGCCCACTCCCAGGTGCCGGTTTCCAGCAGCCAGGGCGCGGGCGCGCGGGATATCTGTTGCAGGCGTTTATGCGCCTCAATACCGGCCGCATTGAGACGGTGATAACTCTCCGGGCTTTTGCCGTTGGCGTTAACCCATGCAAAGCTGATCTGGCTGGTGCCTGCGCCAGGCGCGCCTTTGTCGAACAGCGTGACCTGTGCGCCCTGCAGAGCCAGCATTCGCGCCACAGACAAGCCCAGTACACCTGCGCCGATAACGGCAATACGCTGCGTCATTAAGGTAGCCTCCAGTGAGTTGATACCGCGTTATAGCAAACAGAGCAGGAGGCCGACCAATTACTTTTCGTTCTGACCTTGTGCGTCTGGCGGAGCAAAAAAAAGCGCTGCTTCACGCAGCGCTTCAGGTCGTTACCCGGCGACTTCATCAAACCATGCGGGGAGCGGATCGGGTAAGGTGAGCCACCAGTCGGGTCCGCGCGCCATCTCCTGCGCCGTCAGCAGCGCATCATCCAGCGCCGAGCGCACCTGCTGTTCATCCATATCGATACCGATAAACACCAGCTCCTGTCGCGCGTCGCCGATACCTTCCTCCCACTGGCTAGCGATAAACTCAAGAGAGTCGGCATCTTCCGGCCAGTGCTCGCGAGGAACGCTTGCCCACCAGCGGCCTGCATAGCCGTGGCGCGCCACAGCGCCAGCCTGTGACCACATTGCTGCGTAATCCGGGCGCGTTGCCAGCCAGAAGTAACCTTTCGAGCGCACCACGCCCGTCAGCTGTTGGTTGACGACTTCCCAGAAACGTTGCGGATGAAAAGGGCGGCGGGCGCGATAAACGAAACTGCGGATGCCATACTCTTCCGTCTCTGGACTGTGTTCGCCGCGTAGCTCTTTCAGCCAGCCCGGTGACTGCGCGGCCTGGTCGAAATCGAACAGGCCGGTATTCAGCACCTGATCCAGCGGTACCTGGCCGAAACAGGCGGTTACGATGCGCGCGCGTGGATTAAGTGAACGCAGCATGGCAAAGAGCGTTTGACGATCTTCTTCACTGATCAGATCAATTTTATTCACCACCAGCACGTCGCAAAACTCAATTTGATCAACCAGCAAATCCACTACCGAGCGGGCATCCTGCTCGCCCAGCGATTCGCCACGCTGGTTCAGCGAGTCAACTGAGTGGTAATCACGCAGAAAGTTAAATCCATCAACCACGGTCACCATGGTATCGAGACGCGCGATGCTCGAAAGCGATGCGCCATCTTCATCTTCAAAGGTAAAGGTTTCCGCGACGGGCAGCGGTTCAGCGATGCCCGTCGATTCAATCACCAGATGATCGAAGCGGCCCGCCTCCGCCAGTTTTTTCACTTCCAGCAGCAGATCTTCGCGCAGCGTACAGCAGATGCAGCCGTTGCTCATTTCAACCAGTTTTTCATCGGTACGTGACAGCGATGCGCCGCCATTGCGAACCAGCGCGGCGTCGATATTCACTTCTGACATATCATTCACGATAACCGCAATGCGACGCCCTTCGCGATTATTCAGGATATGGTTAAGCAGCGTCGTTTTTCCGGCACCCAGAAAACCTGAGAGTACACAAACCGGCAGACGCCGATCGGCCTGCGAAGAGAGGGGGAAGGGAGTAGACATTGTAACCTCTGATAAAGCATTATTGGTATGTTATAACATACCAATAAAGGGTCTTTGCTCGCAATGCCTCTTTTCTGTTGGATAACAGACACCACTGATTTTAGGCTGAGGTTACGGGTAGGCGGCTCTGTAGTAATAACAGCGGGTGCGACGGGATGTTGGATGCATATTGCACGCGCACGCGAGCAGTCGTCACTAAATTGCGTAAGTTATGGGCTTTACGTTCCGGTGCCCTAAATTGTGTTTACTGAAGTCAGAGGGATCTGCTGCGTTTCTTCAGGGCAAAGAGTGGATTTAGCGAGGTGAGAGCCAGGAGAGGCATGGCTTCGGAGAGTAAGCTCATCAATGAGATCTGCTTGTGCTGGCGCTGGCGCCAAAAGCGGTCCTTCGCCATATTTGCGCCATGCAGCCTGTCGAACGGCTGCACGGAGTCAATTTCAGTCATCAACAGGTAAAGTGCGTATTAGCTTGCAACTGCAGATGAGCGCGTATCGATCGGCACACATAAAGCAAAGATCCCCCGTGCTACAACGTTTTGCACAAAGGGGAACCTGAGTCAGAAAACCGTGTGCCTACCGAATTACCTGTTTATTTACCTGCTGCCATCGGCATCTGCTGCGCGGACTTAAGATGCTGCTCAACGACCGGCATATGCGCGTCAGCCACGGCTTTCACGTCCGGATCCTTGATCTTTTTAGCGTCACTTTGCAGCTTCGACAGCACCATTTTGTGGTCCATGGTGCCGGCGTTTTTCATATACATCTTGTCAAATGCGGTGCCGCTCTGCTTTTCCAGTTTGGCGGCCATAGTCTTGTGTTTGGCGTCCGGCTCTGTCGGCAGGGTTACGCCCTTTTGCTGGGCGACCGTCTGTACTTTGGTCAAAGCACCGCCGTGGTCGTCGACCATCTGCTGAGCGTATGCTTTGACTTCGCTGCTCTGGGCCTTGCTCAGCGCGATTTTGGCGGCGGCGACTTCATTGATATCGGCCTGCGCCATATCCTTTAACGCTTTTTCGTCGCCGGAGCTGAGGCTGGTGCTCGATTTGGTCTGGCCTGCGGCGCTGGTCTGCGTGGCGCTCGCTGGCGTCTGGGCTTGCACGCCGACAGTGCTGAACATCGCTGCGACTGCTGTTACGGCTAGCAGTCCTTTCAAGGTTTTACTCTTTTGCATTTTGTTCTCCTGCGGGTCATGGGTAAGGCTGTTATCAGGCAATTAACCGTGCTCAACCTTGTATGTAAATTACAACTACAATGGTCAGTATAGTGGCAACGATTTGATCCAGCAGGTTAAGTAACCATTCTCAACGGAGGAGGGCAGGAGATGACCGAAGCAAAAAGCGGAAACTGCACAGCGTAGCGTGCAAGAAGACGGTTGGACTGGAGGCATTCTGCTTTTGTGGAAGAGATGCTGTACAATCGCGGTGCGGCTGTATTGATCGGGCTGCTGTTGCTGATTCTGAAAAAACGCAGCGAACAATAAGCTGACCGGTCTTCATCAGTTCGCCTCTTCAATCTGGCAGAGGGGATCAATCAGGTAGTGATAAAGATGCATAAGGTCCGCTTTTCCTCATAGCGGACAGGGACCTGACTTCAGTCCGCTTTGAGCCAAAAGCGGACTGAAGTCATTAAAAGTAAGGCAACGCAGCAAGCCTGTTTTGTCGCTTTCCTCATGGAGTGATTCAGTCTACATCTCCGGGCGATCCGCACTATATGCCACGGTTTTCATTGCCCGCAGGGCATCCAGTCGCATTTTTAACGCCGTTTCAATATTGTTATACGCGGTACTTCCCAGCGGTAAGCGCAACGCCGGGCTGTCAGCATCAGCAGCAGCGATCATTGCCGCCACGCATTTTTTCGCATCGCCTTTAATCGCAAATTCACCACTCATCAGCGTCGACCGCATTTTCCCTGCCGCCGTATCGCTGTAAACCGGTAACGCATCAGCGATATCCAGCCCCGCACCAAACTGCGTCGCCGTCGGACCCGGCTCTACTAACAAAAAGTCGATGCCAAACTCTGCAACTTCCTGCCGAACCGCTTCGACAAAGCCTTCTATGCCCCATTTAGTGGCGTGATACAAACTGAAATCGGGATAAGCAATCTGACCGCCTTCCGAGGAAACCTGCACAATACGACCGCCGCCCTGCTGCCGCATAAACGGAATCACTGAACGAATCAGCTGAATTGAGCCTGTGAGATTTGTAGCGATCTGCCGTTCAATTTGCGTATCGCTCAGCTCTTCCACGGCGCCAAATAGCCCATAAGCCGCGTTACTCACTACAATATCAATGCGTCCCGCCTGAGCGAATGCAGCCTCAACTACTGGCTTTATCGTTGCTGTCTTGCTGAGATCAAGCACCATCACCTGCAACTTGTCGCCATATTGCGTGCGCATATCATCTAATGCAGCTTCACGTCGGACGCTTGCCAGCACGCGATCGCCACGGGCCAGCAGACTTTCACACATCAGACGGCCCAGGCCGCTGGATGCGCCGGTAATTAGCCAGGTTTTCATTACTCTCATCTCCGTTTAGTAAACCGGGCTCCATCTTAAAATGAATAATTGATGGCATAATCTCCACAAACTGGCATGAGATGGTGGGAAATATTCAACAATGAAACGTCCTTCCTGGAACGAATTACTGGCGGTGAAAACGGTCGCTGAACAACGCAGTTTCCGTCGCGCTGCAGATGTGCTCGGGCTTAAACGCTCCTCACTCAGCCACACTATTAAAGGGCTAGAGACTGCGCTTGGCGTGCGGCTTTTCCATCGAACAACGCGAAGCGTGGCGTTGACCGAAACAGGCGAAATGCTGATTGAGCGTCTGACGCCGCTGCTCAACCAGATGGATGAGCTGCTGAACGAAGTGACCGCCAGCGACCATCAACCCTATGGCACGCTGCGCATCAGCGCCAGCGATGCCGCTATCAGCCTTCTGCTGGAAACGATACTGCCGACCTTCATTCAGCAATATCCGGGGATTGAAATGGATTTAGTCGCGCAAGGTCAGCTGGTGGATATTATTGAGCAGGGGTTCGATGCCGGCATCCGGCTGTTTGAAGATGTGCCTAAAGACATGGTGGCCATTTCCCTGAGCGGGCCGTTGCGCTTTGTTACTGTGGCATCGCCTGGCTACTTAGCATTGCGTCCCCAAATTCAGCATCCACAGGATGTTATGCAGCACACCTGTTTACGACAGCGCCTGCCGAGCGGTAAACGCTACCACTGGGAATATCAGCAGCATGAGCAGCGATTCGCCCTGGATGTACCGGGTAGCCTGACTCTCGACAGCGGCGCGTTAATAGCAGAAGCCGCCGCTGCTGGATTAGGCGTGGCCTATGTGCCGGAGTGCTATGCTCAGCACTGGCTGGACAGAGAGCGTCTGGTCATCCTGCTGGAGGACTGGACAATAGCCTCGCAAGGCATTGCGCTTTACTTTTCTCAGAATCGTCATATGCCCGTCGCGTTACGGCTGTTCGTTGACACAATCAAAGCAGCATCGCGCGCCTGAAATCGACTTAACCAGTTGAGCTTCTGATGCTGTGAAATGAATCACTGGCATAAAGGCAGCGAACACTGACTATGGCTGGTTATGCGTTTAAAGGACCGGGTGTATCTCGATGGAAGTACACCGCCGGCGTAGCAGCACGGCAAAAGCGTTTACAGCTGCGATGTCAGTGCTGCTGTTTTGAACATTTACCAGTAAGGTCTGGCATCAACTCCCATTTACTGTTAATTATCATGTGTTAGAAATTGGCAGGTGCAAAGAGACCGCTGACTTAAGGTTGAAGCAATAATGAACACACACGGAAGCAAGCCACCTACCATAAATGATGTGGCTGAGGTAGCTGGAGTTAGCAGTATTACTGTATCACGCGTTTTCACCTCACCTGAAAAGGTCAAGGCCAAGACGCGTGAAAGAATCATGAAAGTTGCAGATGAGATGGGTTATATACCTAATGTATTCGCGCAAAATATTAAAACCGTTCAGAGTCCTATTATTGGTATTATTGCTGATGATACCTTTAATCAGAGTTACTCGTATGTTATTCAGGAACTCTGCAAATTATCTGAAACCCGTGGCTATTCAGTGATGATATTCACCACTCAAGGCGAACGCGCATCAGAAGCAAAAGCTATTAATACGCTGGTTGGTTATAAAGCAGCGGGTATCGTGTTGTCGGTGATCAGTGACAGTGCTGATTATGATACCCGTCATCTGAAAGTGTTAAACGGTTCCCACACTCGTCTCATTCAGTTTGACCGTCAGTTTGATGAGCAACTGCCTGCAGTGTATGTCAATGACCGACGTGCGGGCGAGCTTATCGCCTCCATTGTGAATGATAAGGCCTATAAAAAAGTACTGATAATTGGCGGGCCTAAAGATTCACGTATTACCCAGAAACGTTTGACGAGCATCTGCGAAAACCTCTCTGATAATATTGAGGTTACCCGTCTTTATGCCGATTACCGTTACGATCATGCTAAAGAAATTATTACGTCGCACTTTTCTTCTAACGAAATCGATTATGACGCCATTATTGGCATTAACGGCGCTATCTCGCTTGCAGCTAAAAATGTGGCCACGCGATGGATGTTACGAGGCGTCGAGTTTCTTTCAATTGATGAAATTCCCAATGCAGAAGATTACGGTTTTTACTTTTGCTGCGTGGTTCATGATTATAAGCAATGGGCTACCATCGTTGCAGAGAATCTGATTGCCGCAATTGAAGACCGGCCCTGGCAGGAGCGGACTATGATTAATGGATTTCTTAAAAATAATCAGTAATTCCAGTTAAAGAACACACGCATTGTACTCTTAATCCACGGGTTCAGGTTTACTACGTTTTACGCAGCCGGTATCTGTTTCGATAAAAAATCAAGATCCTGGCTACATCAAGGGCTCTGAATGCCAACGCTTAAGGTGTTGCTCTCGCCCACGTTTGCCACTCCCCCTGATCTTTTTGGCCGCTTTACGCCGGATGGATTCCCGCCCCTATGAATGTTAATGATAACATTTTACGCCGGATAAATGATGGGTGTATCAGTTTGAGTTTTTGTTGTTTTTATATAATTTATATAATCAATTGAATTTAAAGAAATTTTTATAATTGGCGTTAACTCCATCACAAAGGTGAGTGACCTTGTGGAAATGTTTACGAAAACATTTTATGGTTTCCTCATCTGTTTGTCGCTTAGGGGTTATGCCAATAATGCACATCAAAAAGCTGGTTAATTACGGTCCTGAAGACTACCGCCTGGAAAGGGGGGACATGCCTACACCAGGCCATAACGAGTTGCTGGTTAAAATCGGAGCCTGCGGTATCTGTGCGTCAGATTTTCACTGTTTTCATGGCGCACCGATGTTCTGGGGTAATGAAACCTTCCCGCGCTATGTCAAAACACCGGTGGTGGCCGGTCACGAATTCTTCGGCACGGTATATGCTGCTGGCCCCGGCGCACTGGATCATTTCGGTGTTGAGTTAAATGACCGTGTAATAGCCGAGCAAATTGTTCCTTGTAATAAGTGCCGCTTCTGCCGTAACGGCCAGTACTGGATGTGCGAAAAGCATGACATTTATGGATTTCAGGCTGAGGATGCAGATGGAGGCATGACGGATTATATGCTCTTCAAACCCACCAGCCGTGTGCACAAAATCCCTGATTCATTGACGCTGGAAGAGTGCGCGCTGATAGAACCGTTTTCATGTGCGGTACATGCGGTGAATCGCGGCGATATTCAGTTTAATGACGTGGTGGTACTGGCTGGTGCTGGCACTCTTGGCCTGGGCATGATCCAGGCGATTAAGCTCAAGACACCCAAAAAGCTAATTGTTATTGATGTAATGCCGTTCCGTCTGGCGCTGGCGCAAACTCTTGGGGCGGACGTTGTCATCAATCCGCAGGAGGAGGACGCAGTGGCTGTGGTGAAGTCCCTGACGGATGGCTATGGCTGCGATGTGTATATTGAGGCCACTGGCAATCCAGTAGGCGTTACTCAGGGGTTGCAAATGATCCGTAAATTAGGCCGATTTGTTGAGTTCAGTGTCTTTAGTCGGGAAACGTCTGTGGACTGGTCGATTATTGGCGATCGAAAAGAGCTGGACATCCGCGGTGCCCATCTCAGCCCCGGTACCTATGAAACCGTTATCGATTTATTCCACCGAAAACTGATGACCGCTGAGGGTATTGTGACTCACCGCTTCCCTCTTGAAGAATGGCAGCATGCTTTTGCAGCCTTCGGCTCGAAAGAAGCCATCAAGATTCTTCTGATTCCTGAACAACAGGCTGGGTAAGTTTATGACTATTTTCGCAGTAAAACATAGCGCGCTGCTGCGTCAGGCAGAACATGTTATTGCGCGTGATGACGTGCACTCGCTCATACACAAGTTAACCGATAAGTTAATTCATATTGAAGACACTACGGGCGAGTTCGCCCTTCACCTGGACGATGGTCGCATCATTGACGCCAAAGGGTGGGCCGCGGGATGGGAGTGGACGCACGGAATCGGTCTGTATGCTATTTATCACTATTACAGGCAGACGGGTGATAAAGAGATGCTGTCGATTATTGATCGCTGGTTCAGCGAGCAGCTCCAGCGGGGCTTGCCAACCAAGAACGTTAATACTGTCTGTCCATTACTGACGCTGGCGTATCGTTACGAAGAGGCTAAAAATCCTGCCTGGAGATCTCTCCTGGAGCGCTGGGGCGAATGGGTTATGTATGAGATGCCGCGAACCGAGCAGGGTGGGTTACAGCATGTAGTGATCCATAAGGAAAATCATCAGCAACTCTGGGATGACACTTTGATGATGACGGTCATGCCGCTGGCAAAAATAGGTTTACTGCTGGGGCGGCCAGAGTTCGTTGAAGAAGCCAAGTATCAGTTCTTGCTCCATATCCAGTACCTGATGGACAGGGATACCGGGTTATGGTTTCACGGCTGGACCTTTGAGGGTAATCACAATTTCTCCCGGGCACGCTGGGCTCGCGGGAACAGCTGGATTACCGTCGCGATCCCTGATTTTATTGAGCTTCTTCAGCTCCCTGAACAGGATGCGACGCGGCGTTACCTGCTGCAGGTATTAGAACATCAGGTTCGTACATTATCCAGGCTGCAGGATTCAAGTGGGCTCTGGCATACCTTGCTGGACGATGATCAATCCTATTTAGAGAGTTCTGCCACAGCCGGATTTGCGTACGGCATTCTTAAGGCGGTGCGTAAGCGTTATATTGCGAGAGATTATGCTGTGGTTGGACAAAAAGCTATCCGTGGCGTAGCGGCAAACATCAGTGAAGACGGCGAGCTAAAACAAGCCTCATTCGGTACCGAAATGGGCAGCGATCTGGAGTACTACCGTCAGATCCCGCTAACACCGATGCCTTATGGGCAGGCGATGGCTATTCTGTGCCTGAGTGAATATCTGCATGATTATCTCTAGCGTTTCATCTATACGATGAACTGACATCACCCTTATGGCTACTGCCACATCATAAACAATGTGGCACATTTTCTTATTCCCGCATGCTTTCATTTACTCCGATCTGCTCATTCAGTCGAGTGTGAAGAATATTACCCCTATAAATTGCGGCGGAGTCTCATTAAGCACGTTCCCCTTCTTTATTTTTTCTAAGTCATAACCTTATTAGATATGTGGAATTATCCCCCTGGGCATAACTTTCATATGTTATCGTGAACATTTATTGAGTTTAACAACAAAATATGAGCTGTGTCACACGATGGATAAGCCCGGTCCTACCAATTGAGTTATTTATAATCACTTGTTATTTATGGATATTTAAAGAATATTTCTTCATGGATCACAAAATAATATTTATTTTCTTAAATGTTTACGAAATCATTTTATTGTTTTGATATGCCGGATCAATGCTCCATGCGGATTTCAGAATGATCGCATGCCAGATTGTTTTCTGATGCACAGAAGCGGGGCAACGGAGCAGAGTACCGCTTGCAGCAGACGCATCGGCTTTAACGGTACACCAGGGAGCTTTTAAAAAAGAAAATCAGCGCTGGCACAAGCCAGTTCATGAGCGGGCAGGGGCAAAGCCCGGAGAAACTCATCTGATGCTGTTTCATTCTCATAACGAAAATGGTTCTGTTCAGAGGTTAATGTGAATTATAAAACGCCTGGGTTCAAACACTATCTGGCATACGGGTCTGGAGATTTTCTGGGCGCTGGCACGGCCGTGCTGACAGCAGCATGGCTGCTTTATTTCTACACCACTTTCTGCGGCCTTACTCCTGTGGAGGCCACACTGATATTTGCGACGGCCCGCGTGCTCGACGCTTTTATCAGCCCTTTAATGGGATATCTCAGCGATAATTTTGGCAACAACTGGTTTGGTAAGCGGTTTGGCCGTCGTAAGTTTTTTATCCTGCTTGGCATCCCTTGCATTTTTAGCTATGCCTTTATGTGGGTCAGCGGGATGGATTTCTGGTACTACCTGCTGACCTATTTACTATTCGATATCGTTTATTCAATGATTCTGGTGCCCTATGAAACTCTGGTACCAGAGATGACCGATGACTTTACGCATAAATCCAAATTCTCCGGCGCCAGAATTGCGATGGGTCAGCTGTCGGCCATCCTCGCTTCGTTTTTACCCAGCATTCTGAATCGCCACGGGTTTAACAGACACCTCAGAGTCATTTAAGATGGCTTAAAGAGAGGTGCCCATGAGCGGTAAGCG
>NZ_RYDU01000023.1:0-45307 GCF_003970755.1 Pantoea sp. YU22
ATTCGCAGCTTTTGTCGCCGCTATCTGCCCCTGGGTTCTGACAATATCCGCCGCCTGGTTCCCAATCTCCCCTATCAGCTGCGCCTCCTGCAGCCGGTTTTGTTCTTTTTCCTTGTCGAATATCGGGGAGAGCGTCTGGTTCGCGTGCTCAACGTCCCGGCTCAGCCCGCTCACGTCCTGGGCCTGGCTGGCCTGGTCGCGGATAACTATCGCCCCCTCGCTGACCGCCGCCTTCGTCGTCGAGCTGTCGCTGCCGCTGTGGTTGGCCCCCACCAGCAGCCCGTTCGCCATGTTCCCGGCAAACTGACCGGCAATGCTGCCCCCGGTGCTGATGCCCGCGCTCTGGTGCTCCACCTTATAGTCCGCGTGGTTTTCGATGTTATTCCAGCCCAGCGTGCCCGTCTCCAGCTTATTGAGGCTGGCGTCCGCCGTCGAGCCGATAACCGCCCCGTCCAGCTGCGTGTGCTCTCCAACGGTGACGTCAAAGCCCCCCTTGCCCGCAAAGATGCCGGTCTGCTCCTCCACGCTCTGCCAGTTGCTGTGCATTTTGTCCCGCGAGGCGCTCAGGCTCGCCGAGCCGGTCATGGAGCCGATGTTAAAGCTGCCCCCCGCGCTGACGCTCTGCTGCTTCGAGTCGTAGCGGTCGCTGTCCTGCTCGCTCGCCAGCGTCAGGTTGCGGCCCACGTCCGCCTTCACCCTCTCCCCGCTTACCTGCGCGCCCTGAAGCGTGGTGTCGCGCCCGCTCACCATCGTCACCTGGTTCCCCGCGCTCACCTGGGTCTCCGTATGGGTGACGCCGCTGCCCTGCTCGCTGCCCTTGCTCTTGTTGACGCTGGCGGAAATGTTGAAGCCCCAGCCGCCCTGGCCGACCCCGACGCCCACGCCAAGGGTGCCGCCGTGACTCTCGTTTTTGCCCTCCAGCGACGAGGTGTTCTCCGCCGAAAGCAGGCTGAGGTCCCGGTTCGCCGACAGCAGCACGTCCTTGCCGGCCTGCAGCTGGCTGCCCTGCACCCTCAGGTCGCCGTCGGCCCCTTTCGCCCCGCTGCCCCGCGCCACCACGCTCAGGTTATCTCCCGCCGTCAGGCTGCTGCCCTGGGCGGTGCGCTGCTCGCTGTTCTGGGTCGAGGTGGAGGACTGGCTGCCGTAAGAGAGGCTGATGCCGATGGTATTGCTGTTCTGTGGGCTGTTGCCCTGCGCCGCCGCCAGGCGCGCGGCCTGCACCGCCTCCACGCCGTTGAGCGCGGCTTTGGTGGCCTGCAGCGCCGCCAGCCGTCCGCTGTCGGCGGACTTCGCCTCCTGCACCGTCTGCGTCGCCGTATTCAGCGCGCTGCCCACCGTACCGGAGAGCGCCAGCGTGAGGCCGGAGGTTTTCTGCTCCACCTTGCGCGTCTGGCTGCTCTGGTTCTCCGCCGCGGTGATGCTCACCTCCCGGCCGTCCAGCGTCAGGTTTTTACCGGCGATAAGCTCGGAGCCGGTAACGTCAAGGCGGTTGCCCGCCTCCAGCGTCACGTTGCCGTTAACGCTGCCGACGGTGCTGCCCTGGTTAGTCAGCTCCTGCCCCGTCTCGGTGGTTTTCAGGCTCTGCGAGCCGATACTGAAACCGATGCCGCCGGTGCCTGACAGCCCGCTCTTTTTCTCCTGCGACAGATGCTGTTCGCTGTTGCGCTCCGTGGCGCCCAGGATGCTGAGATCGTTGCCCGCCTGCAGGACGACGTCGTTGGTGCCCGTAACCTGGCTGCCCTGCACGCGCAGGTCGTTGCCCGCCGCGACCGTGACGCTGTCGCCGCTCAGCGCGCTGCCCTCCGCCGTCTGCTGCGAAATCTGATCGCGCGTTTTGAGGGTGCTTTTCGACAGCCAGCCGCTGCTGCCGGTCGCCTTGTAGCGCTCATCCAGATCCTTAGTGTTCTCGCCGTTGAGAAGCGTCACGTCGTGGCCGGCGGTAAGGGCCAGCGCGTCGTCCGCTGAGAGGGTGGCGGCGCTTGCGTTCAGATCGTTGCCCGCCAGCAGGCTAACATCGCCTTTGCCCACCACTTCGCTACCGACCTGCTGCGTGTTGCCCTGTTTCAGGCTGTTGTCTGCGTCCCAGACGATATCGTCGCGGCTTGCGGTAGTGACGGTGTTAAGACTGAGGTCGCGGCCCGCATGGATCACCGTCTGGCTCTCCTCGCCGCTGTTGACCACCTGCGCCGCCGTCAGGTTGATATCGCGCCCGGCCTGCAGGATCAGCCTGCCGTCGTCGCCCTGCACGTACATGCCCGCCACGCTGTCGACGCTGGTGCGCGCAAAGCTGTTATCGCCGTTCTGGCTCTCGACGCTGCGCGTGGTGCTGACGGCGTTGATATCCCGACCGGCGTTTGCCAGCAGCGCGTCGGTGCCCTGGATCGCGCCGCCGATGTTATTAATATCGGTGCGGGCGTTAAGATCCACGCTCGCGCCTTTAATGGTGCCCGCCAGGTTAGTGATGTTGTCGGCGCTCAGCTTCACTACTTCGCGTCCGGCCAGGGTGCCGCTGTTAAACAGCCCGCCGCCGAGGTTCAGGTTGAGTTTGCGGCCCGCAATCAGCGCGCCGCTGCCGTCCACATCGCCCGGCTGCACGCGCGCGTAAACCTGCGGCACCAGTACCGTCTGGCTGGAGCCGTCCGGCAGGCTGACCTGCGCGTTGACCAGCCAGACGATATCCTCGGTCAGCAGCGCCATCTGCTCCGGCGTCAGCGCCACGCCGAGCGTCAGGTTGTACTGCTTGCCAAAGGCGATGCCGTTGTTCATCAGCGCCTTGTACTGATCTTCGTCGTTGCTGTATCCGTCCAGATAGCGCTGGCCCGTCAGGTTGATTACCTGCTCACGGATCAGGCGCTGCTCGTAAAAACCGTCGCCGAGGCGCTTCATGACGCTATCGCTGTTCTGCGTCAGTGCGTCCTGCATATAGTCGCTGCTCAGCCACTGCTTCTCCTGGGTGAAGCGCGGATCGGTCTCTACCAGATATTTGCCGTCGGGCGACGGGTTGGTCTTAAACAGGCTGTTATCCGGCAGGCGCGTATCCGGCCCGACGATGCGCACCACGCGCGCCGCTTCTCCCTGCTGCGGCGTAACGCTGCTGGCGACCTCGAAGCGCTGGCCCGGCTTGAGCGCGGCGGCAGCAATGCCTGGCAGCGTGCCGGTATCGACCTTCTGCAGGTCAGGCGAAAGCGTGCTGCCCGCCACGGCGGCGCTGACGCTGCCGGTATGGCCGATAACCGCGTTGGTTCCCTGCGCGCTCTGCGGCGCAATCGTGACCGGGCTGCCGCTGATGTCGCCGTGATCGACCAGCTCGCTCGGCTTCAGCGCAATCGTCTCAATCACATCCGGCGGCGTATAGGCCGAGGTTTTTTTGCCCTGACTGTCACCGCCTTTATGGCGGATGCGGTAGTAGCGGGTGGACTTACCAACGTCGGTCGTGATGCGCTGGCCCGCCACCTCGACGTTATCCAGCTCGCCCGCGTTCATCGTCAGCGTATTGCCCGCCACCATCTGGCTTTTATCGTTGAACACCTTATCGGCGTTCACCGTCATATTGCCGCCCGCGATAATCTTCGCCGGATCGCTTTCGGCAATCTGCGTCTCCTGCACCGTGCGGGTGTAGTCATACTGGGTGAAGCGGTCGTGGTTGCTGCCGGTTTTGCCCGGCGTGTTGAGGTTGCGCAGCGAGTCAGCGGAGTTGCGATCGACAAAGACGCCCTCTTCACCCGCTTTCCAGCGCACCGTATCACCCGACTGCTGATACTCAGTGATCGCCTCCGTGGAAACGGTCGCCAGCCCGGTGCTGAAATGATCGTTGACGTTATTGATCTGTCCGGCGGTAAGGAGCATATCGCCCGCCGACTCAATGGTCGCGCTGTGGTTATTGATGGTATCGGCCTTGCCGGTCGCCAGCCCGTCGGCATCCAGTTCGCCGCCCAGCGCCATATCCCCTGCGCTGTAGATCAGGCCGTGATCGCGGTTGTTCAGCGTCTGGACGCCGATATCGACCCGCTCGCGTCCGGCCAGCGTGGCGGCAGTGCCGTTTTCCGCCAGGTTATTGAAGACCCCAGCCTGCACGCCCACCGTATCGCCGTAGATACGGCCGCTGCCGATATTGGTTAAGGTGCCAGCCTTCAGCAGCGTCTGTTTGCCGTCGATCAGGCCGTAGTTGGTTAGCTGGCCGTTCAGCGTCAGCCAGTCCTGCCCGGCGTTGATTTCGCCGCTGGCGGCGTTCAGCAGATTACTGGCGCGCAGATCCAGCTTACCGCCCGCCAGCAGCTTGCCGCTGTTGGTGACGTCGCCTGGCGTGGTGAAGTTAAAGTTGCCGTTGGCGATCATCTCGCCGCTGTTGTTCAGGCTCTGCTGGCTGACCAGCGTGATATCGCCGAGGGAAAGCAGTTGCCCGTCGCCGCCGATGCGATCGGCGCGGATCGCCAGCGATCGGCCCGCTTTGACGACGCCCGCGCTGTTGGTCAGCGTCAGACCGTCGCCCTGAAGCGATAACGCCTCTCCGGCGCTTATCTGCCCGCTGCTGTTGTCGATCGGGCCGGTGCTGTTGATGGTCAGTTGCTTATCGGCCAGCAGCGCGCCGCGCTGGTTAGCCAGGCTACCGATGTTGATCTCGATATTCGCCGCTTCGATGCCCTGCTGCGCGCCCTGGGTGTCCTGATTATTCAGCTGCAGCGCGTTAAGTACGGCGTTCGCGCCGCTGCGGATAAGCCCGGCGGCGTTATCTATCGCGCCCTGCGCGCTCGACAGCAGCAGATCGCCGATGCTCTGGATCTGCCCGCCGCGGTTATCCAGATGCGTGGCATTGAGGCTGGCCGCCTGTTCGCTGACCACGCGCCCACCATTGCGGTTATCCAGCTCGCCGCTTTCCAGCCAAAGGTCGCCCTTCGCGCCCAGCGTACCGCCCTGATTGTCGAGATCGCCGCTTTGCAGGCGCAGATCGCCCAGGCTGTAGAGCGTGCCGTTTTCGTTGTTGATGCCCTGACCGTTGCTGTCAACAAGCACGCTACCGCCCTGCAGCAGGCCTGCCCGGTTATTGAGTGCGGATTGTGTGGCGAGGCGGAGCTGGTTTTGCGCTACCAGCGTACCAGCCGCATTATTTAACCCGCCTGCATCCAGCTGCAAGGCTTTTCCGCTCAGGGCCAGACCCTGCGCGTTATCCATTTTCTCTGCGGCGATAACCATATCGCCCTGGCTGGTCAGGCCGCCTTTGTCGCCGCTGTTTTGGTTGAGCAGCGTGTCCACGCCGATATCGAGGCGATCGCCGCTCTGGATCAGGCCGCCTTCGCTGTTGTTCAGCGTGCCGCCGCGCAGCGTCAGCGCCTGCTGCGCCGCCACCTGCCCGTCGCGGTTATCCAGCACGCCGAAATCCAGCTGGCCCGTCTCGCCGCTCGCCAGCGTGCCCTGGCCGTTGAGCAGCTCTCCGGCGGTCACGCGCAGCGCCTTGCCCGCGCCGATAACGCCGCTCTGGTTATCCAGCAACTGTGTCGCGCTCAGGGTCAGCCCCTGGCCCGCTTTAATCGTCCCGCTCTGGTTGTTGATAGTCTCCGCAGCGGCGGAAAGCCCCGCCTGTGAGGCCAGGGTGCCGTGCTGATTCACCAGCTCCGCGCCCTGGAAAAGAAGCTCGCCCTGGCTGGCGATAAAGCCCTGCTGGTTGTCGGTCGCGCCTGCGTTAAGGGTAAGCGCGCCCAGACTGCTGATGCCGCCCTTGCTGCCGCTGTCGCGGTTGCTCAGCGCATAGCCGTGGGTGTCGATGCTGGCATCGCCGCCCGACTGCAGCAGGCCCGCGTCGTTGGTCAGCGCGCCGTCGCTGCTGATCTGCAGGCGCTGCTTGCCCACCAGCGTGCCGCCGCTGTTATTGAGCCCCTGGGTAGTCAGTTGCGTATCGCCGCCGCCCGCCAGCATCCCCTGGCGGTTATCCAGTTCGCCGCTGCGCAGCGTCAGCGCGCCGGAGCTGAGTATGCCGCCGCTGTCGCCGCTCAGCTGGTTGCTCAGGCGCGCGCCGTGCGTATCGAGCAGCAGATCGCCACCTGCCTGCAGCAGCCCGCCGTCGTTATTCAGCGCGCCGCTGTCGCTGTGCAGCGCGCCAGTGGCGGCGATAACGCCGTTCTGGTTATCCAGCGCGTTCTGGCCCAGCGCCAGCGTAAGGTTATCGCCGAGCAGCTTGCCGCCCTGATTCTCCAGCCCGGCGGCATTGAGGGTAAAGTCCTGCTGCGCTTCGAGGCGTCCAGCCTGATTCGCCAGCGCCTGCTGCGTCGTAATGCTGCCGCTGCCCGTCGCCGCCGTCACCTTGCCCTGGCTGTTGTCCAGCCGCTCGGCGTTTAGCGTAACGTTGCGGCTCGCCGCCACTTCGCCCTGGCGGTTATCCACCGCGCCGCTTACCTGCGCCGTCAGGCTGCCCTGCTGCGCGGCGACGAGGGTGCCGGAGCGGTTATTGAGCGCCGCCGCACTGAGATCGATATCGCCGTTGGCCGCCAGCTGGCCGCTTTCATTGTCGAGCGCGCCGCGCGTATGCAAACGCATCGCGCCGCTGCCGCTCTGCACTATCTGGCCCTGGCGGTTCGACAGGCTGTCGGCATCAGCATCGATCTGCTGAGCGGAAGTGGTACCGTTATCGAGGTTAAGCTCGCCGCCGCGCAGGCTGAGCTGGCCGTTCGAGATCAGCCTGCCGCCACTGCCCTGCAGGCTGCGTGCGTTAACCGCCAGCGTGCCGCTGCCGGCATGGGTAATATCGCCGGACTGATTATCCAGGGTGTCGGCGCTAAGAGTCAGATTGCCGCTGTTGGTCGCAATGCGCCCGCCGCGGTTATTCAGGTCGCCCTGCAGCGTCAGCGAAAGATCGTCGCCGCCGGTTTGCGTAATCTGGCCCTGCTGACTGGAGAGATCGTGAGCGTGCAGATCGAGCTTATTCGCCGTCAGCGTGCCGCCGTCGTTATCCAGCCGCTTGCCGGTGCTGGCGCTGAGCTGTTGCTGCGCGGCGATAGCGCCGTTGCGCGTAACCAGATCGCCGTCGCGGGCGTCGAGGGTGATATTTTTCCCCTGCGTCCGGCTGCCGCTGAAATCCAGCCCCTGCCCACGCGCGGCCAGGTCGCCGCCCGCCAGGTTCTGCCCCTGCGCGGTCAGCTTGCCTGAGGTAGCGAGCGTCAGATCGCCTGAGTCGTCGATCTTGCCGTCGCTCTGCACGCCAGCGGCGAGGATGCTCTCTTTGGTGCTGTTCAGGCTGGCTGCCTGAAGCGTGAGGTTATTGCGTGCGGCAACAGAGCCACTGTTCGCTACGTCCGCCGCGCTGGAGAGCGTGGCGTTGCCGCCGGAGAAGATCGCGCCGCTGTTGCTGACGCCCTCGCTGGCGGCAACCTGCAGCTCGCCGCTGCTCTGTATGCTGCCGCTGTTCTCAATACGTCCGTCGGCGCTGATCACGACGGTGCCCGCCTGCGCGCCGATGCTGCCGGCGTTGCGTACGCCGACGCCCGCTTCGGTGCCAATCAAACGAATTTTTCCGGCATACATGCCACCAAGGCTGGAGACATCGAGCGCCATCTGCGGGCGCGAGGCGGGATCGTCGCTCTGTTTCGTTACCTGCTGATGCGCCGCATCCACCTGGTTGCGGCCGGTAGTCACCTTCAGGTCGTTAGCCCAGACGCTGGCGTTGATTTTTACCGAGCGGGCGATAATGTCGGTGTAGTCCTGACGCGAGCTGTCCATCCCTGCGCCTTCGACCGCCACCTCTCCGCGCTCGACGTTAAAGCCGGTGAGGTTGCCGTTATTCATCTGCGCCTGGCCTGTGGTCAGCGTGGCGCGGTTGGCGTTGATAAAACCGCAGCCGTTGCAGGTGATGCCGGACGGGTTGGCGATCACCACCTCCGCTTTTTGTCCCGCCACTTCCACAAAACCGTTCAGGCGGCTGGGATCGCGCGAGTTGACCTCGTTGAGGATCACTTTGGCTTCGCCTCTGGCGAGCCAGGGGTTGCCGCTCACCATGCCGCCCAGTTCGGTCTGCACGTTTTTATGCGAGTTGTTCAGGATGGCGCCCTGCTGCCCGACATCGAACTGGCTGTAGCTGTTGCGCGAAACGCCGCCTGCGGAGGGGGTCTGGATATTGATCTGCGGCGTGCCGTTGGCGCTGTTGATAATGGTCGGCTGCTGTCCGCCAGGTGCCTGCGCGTCCGCCACGATCGCGGCACTGGCGGGCTGTATCACACCCATCGCCAGCCAGAGGCTAAAACTCAGCGCCCCGACTTTGCCGATCAGGCGGCTCAGGGTATGGCCCACGCCGGAGGAGCGGGAACTGCCCGCGCGGCCCGAACGGGCAATATCGGCCACCACCATCAGCATGCCGCGCGCTTTGTTGAAAATGATTCGGTACAGGTTTCTGTTCATCTAATGTCCTTATCAGATTTGTGGCAGCTCCACGGCGAGCGGATGCTGCTGCTGCCAGCGTTTTGCCGCCTCATGGCTGACGCTGCCGCCATGAAAGTTAAACACGCGCTTGCCGCGCTGCTCTCCGCGATGATCCAGCGCCCGCCAGCAGGCGTGAGGAAAGAGGTCGCGGCGCACCAGACGGCTCATCGCCAGCGTATGGCCGAAGGGCGCGATCCAGTCGCAGCACCACATGCGATCGCCGCTATTCCAGTCTTCAGGCGGAAAATGGATGGCGGGCAGCGTGAGATAGCGCGCTTCCGTCTCCCTGTTCAGCCAGGCCCAGCTAAAGAAAAACACCGGCTGGCCCGCCTCCGCCACCAGAACGTACTGCTGCTGTTTGATAATCGGCAGCAGCAGCGTCGGCAGCGCGTGCAGCGGCGCGTCGCGGTGCAGCGGCGAATGCATCCATAGCCAGACGGCGGCGCCCAGCACCTCCGCCTCGCTCTCGTCGCCGCCGAGGATCAGCGGTGATTTAATCTCATATTGTCCTGCGCGCATGTCGGCCTCTCAGTAGCTCCAGTTAAGGTTGAAGCCGAGCGTGACGTTGCTGGTGCGCAGGCCATCCGGTCGGGAGAACGGCGTGCCGATAAACAGGTCATAGCCGGTGTTGAACGCCTGCCCGCGCAGCCCCGCCACGCCGCCCGCCAGATGCTGGCCGGTTAACAGTTCGCTGCCAGCGCCGCCGACTTCGCCGTAATCCGCGCCCAGGTAGAACTCCTGCGCGGGCAGCGGCGTGCTCCAGGCGATATCGTTGCGCACATACCAGCCGCGGCTGGCATTAAGCGTGCGTTCGCCGTCGAAGCCGCGCACCGTCCAGCGGTTGCCGATAGCGAACTGCTCCTGCGGCGTAAGCGGCGTGTTGCTCATCTGGCGCAGATACTGCATGTTGTAACGAAAATGCTGATCGCCAAGCGTAAACGGCAGATTGAACTGCGCATTAAGCTGCACGATTTTGCTCAGCGCCGTCGCCTCGCCGAAATACTCCTCCGGCGCAGGCTGCGCGCCAAACCAGCGCGTGCCGCGTTGATAGCTGATGCCCGCGTCCAGCGTAGCCTGCTGAATGTAGTGGCGATGCTGCAGACCGATACGCCAGGCGGCGGTCTGTCGCCGCTGCACCTGCACTTCGGTGTCGTTGATATAGTTGCGGCTTTCGCGCGTCAGCACGTCATAGGTAAAGGAGGTTTTCTGCGTGCCGCTGCGGTGCAGCACGCGGCTGATCTGGAAATCGAGGCTTTTGCTTTTGCCGCTGTAGCGATAATCCTGCTTACGTCCGGCCACCGTCTGGTGATAGTCGTAATCGCTGCCCGTCGCGGAGAACATCCAGTAGCCGAACGGCACCGAATAGTGGCCGGTGAGGTTTTTGCTGCCCTTGCCGCCCTGGCCCTGCAGGTCGTGCGTGGCCGACAGATAAAAGAGATCGCTCAGCGCAAAAGGGTTGTCGAGCGAAAGCGTCACGCCGCCCAGATAGCGGCCGGTGCTGCGGGTGCCGGAGTCATCCAGCGAGACGCCGACGCGCCACATCTTTTTCTGCTGCCAGCGCACCTGAATGTCGCTTTCGCCAGGCTGTTCGCCGGGAACCACCGACATATCCGCCTGCACGGTCGGCAGGCGCTGCAGATTTTCCAGCCCCTGTTCGATATCCCGTAAATCAAGCAGGTTGCCCGCATGAGCAGGAAAGGCGCTATAGAGCCAGAGATAGTGGTCGCTCTCCGGCGTCAGTTTCGCCTCGCGCACGTAGCCCGGCACGATCACCAGACGCAGCGCGCCGCTGTTGAGATCCTGCGACGGCGCCAGCACGCGCGTAGTGACATAGCCGTGATCCACCAGCCGGTTTTGCAGCGTGCTCATCAGCAGGTTGATGCCTTTCGCCCCCAGGCAGCGCCCCTGCGCCTGGCTGGCGATGCGGTTAAGCGGCAGCCAGCGGGGCAGCGCCTGCTGCCCCTGCAGCTCGACGCGCTCGATAGTGAAACAGGGACGTTCAGCGGGAAAAACGATGCTGCCGAAGCTGGAAGACGGCGGCGAAAGACGCACATCCGGCGCTTTCGGTTCAATCTGGCGCTCCAGCGCCTGCTGGCGCTGTTGCTGGAGGCGTAGCTGGTCATTTCCGTCAGGCAGCGCCTCTGCGGCGGTGGCCTGTGCGGTAAAAAACGCGCCGTTCAGCAGAGCGACGGAGAAAAGAATACATTTATGCTGGAAAACCATCCGACAATCCCTGTCACGTAAAGTAATCGTAAATTATGTTAACTCAGGTAAAAGTGGCCGCATATTACCCATAATTTACTGTTAGCGACAACTTTCGTTTGCTGATTTTTTAAGCTGAATGTTTAGGGGATTTTACCGGTTTTCGTAATAAAACCGGAGCGGTGAGCGCGGATACAGGGGAGTTTGCAGAGGAAAAATTTAAGACCATTCTTAACCACAGAAACGGGCTAAAAAATGGAAAAGCGGCGAGTCGCCTCGCCGCCGATGATTTAGCGTACAATGACCGTCAGTAAAATCAGCGCAATGGCGATAACAGCCACGCCAATAAACGCCCGATCGAGCCTTACCCTTCTCATTGCCGCCCTCCTAGAACCACTGACCGAAGCGGCGGATATAGATCCGTTTCATTCCCTGAGCCACCAGGCAGTAGCCGAACAGCGTCGCCACCAGCCAGGGGAAATAGGCGAGCGGCAGCGGCGCCAGTCCAACCATCGCGCCAAGCGGCGAGAACGGAATGCCGATGCCAAGCGCCATAATGCCGAACGTAGTCAACAGTACCGGCAGCGCCGCGCGGCTCTGAATAAAGGGGATTTTCTGCGTGCGCAGCATATGCACCACCAGCGTCTGCGACAGCAACCCTTCAACAAACCAGCCGGACTGAAACAGCGACTGCGCGCCCGTATGATTGGCGCCGAAGACGTACCACATCAGCGCAAAGGTGGTGATATCGAACAGCGACGAGGTCGGCCCCATCCACAGCATAAAGCGCCGGATATTGCTGGCGTCCCATTTGCGCGGCTTGCGCAGGAACTCCGCATCCATCTTGTCCCAGGGCAGCGCCAGCTGGGAGATGTCATACATCAGGTTCTGCAGCAGCAGCTGAATCGACAGCATCGGCAGAAACGGAATAAAGGCGCTGGCAATCAGTACGGAAAAGACGTTGCCGTAGTTAGAGCTGGCGGTCATATTCAGGTACTTGATGATATTGCCGAAGGTTTCGCGCCCTTTCAGCACGCCCTCTTCCAGCACGCGCAGATCTTTCTCCAGCAGGATAATATCGGAGGACTCTTTGGCGATATCCGCCGCGCTGTCGACCGAAATCCCGACGTCGGCGTCGCGCAGCGCCGGGGCGTCGTTAATGCCGTCGCCGAGGAAGCCTACCGTGTGGCCGTTCTGCTGAAACAGACGTACCAGCCGCGCTTTCTGCGGCGGCGTCAGCCTGGCGAACAGGCTGCTCCGCTCTGCGGCCTGCGCCAGCTCGCCGTCGCTCATCGCCTCGATCTCATCGCCGGTCAGCATCGCGCTGGCGTCCAGTCCCACCTCCTGGCAGATACGCGCCGTGACCACCGGGTTGTCACCGGTCAGCACTTTGACCGCCACGCCGTTGTCGCGCAGCGCCTGAATCGCCTGGCCTGCGCTCGCTTTTGGCGGATCGAGGAAAGTCAGCATCCCTTCCAGCGTCAGCTCGCGCTCATCCGCCTGCGCCAGCGGCGGCGCGATGTCGCCTGCGCGCGTTGCCACCAGCAGCACGCGGAAGCCCTGCTGGTTATACTCTTCGGCCAGCGCCTGCAGCATCGCCCGGCGGTCGTCACAGAGCGGGACGCACTCACCGTAAAGGCGAATCGTTGTCGACACGGCAAGCATCTCTTCGACAGCACCTTTACAGACCAGCAGCGACTCGCCCTGCTGCAGATCTTCCAGCAGCACCGACAGGCGACGCCGCGCGAAATCAAAAGGCAGTTCATCCTGTTTGTGGTAGCGGCTGCGCTGCGTCTCGCTGACCTGCATCGCGCCTGCGCGCATTACCGCGCGATCCATCGGATTTTTGCTTCCCGTCTGGCTGTTGCTGTTCAGCCAGCCAAGCAGCAGCACGCGCGCATCCTCGTCGCCGGCGCAGTTAAGCGCGTGCGACAGCTGGATCTCATCCTGCGTCAGGGTGCCGGTTTTATCGGTGCAGAGCAGATCCATCGCGCCGAGGTTCTGAATCGCGTTCAGGCGCTTAACGATAACTTTGCGCCGCGCCATCGCCATGGCCCCTTTCGCCAGATTAGAGCTGACGATCATCGGCAGCATCTCTGGCGTCAGCCCCACGGCGACGGCCAGCGCGAACAGCGTGGCGTCGGTCCAGTCTCCTTTGCTGAAGCCATTAATAAACAGCACCACCGGCACCATAATCAGCATAAAGCGGATCAGCAGCATGCTGACGCTGTTGACGCCGCGATCGAAAGCGGTCTGGGCGCGGCTGCCGACCAGCGACTTCGCCAGCGACCCGAACCAGGTCAGGCTGCCGGTCGCGACGACAACGGCGCACGCGCTGCCGCTGGATACGCTGGCGCCCATCAGGCAGATGTTATCCAGCTCCAGCAGGCTCTTGCCGCTCGCTGGCGCGCTGCTGCTTTTTACCGCCACATCGGCGCTGAGGTCCACTTTCTCGACCGGCAGCGACTCGCCGGTCAGCACGGCCTGGCTGACGGAAAGATCGCGCGAGCTGATAAGGCGGACATCGGCGGGCACCAGATCGCCCGCGCTGAGCAGAACGATATCGCCTGGCACCAGCTCGCGCATGGCGACCTCCTGCGGCGCGCCGTCGCGCATGGCGGTCGCCGTCGTGCGGACCAGCGACTTCAGCGCCTGCGCGGCGCGGTTGGTACGAAACTCCTGCCAGAAACGCAGCATGGCGCTCAGCGTTACCATGGTGCAGATAATAGTGACGCCGGTGAGATCGCCCTCGTCGCCCGCGCGCAGCGGCAGCCAGTAGTCGGTGAAAAAACTCACCAGCGCCAGTGCCAGCAGCACGTAGATAAAGGGGTTATGAAACGCCATCAGCAGCTGCAACAGCGCAGGCGGCGCTTTTTCCTGCGCCACGTCGTTAGGGCCGAACTGCGCCAGACGGCGCTCCGCCTCCTGCTGGCTCAGGCCTGCCGCCTGGCTATGCAAACTGGCCAGCGTCGCCTCGACAGAGCGACTCGCTTCCTGCTCAATTAAATATTTTTTTTCGCCGTTTCGCGCAGCGCCGCGGCTATTTTTCGCCAGCGTTTGGCTTTCCAGTTTTAATTCGGACATAGTAAATTCTCCCTACAACAGGCAAAGCAATCCCGACATGCGAAAATACGCATGCGTAAAAAGTTAAATATTAAAAAGGATGCGTAGCGTGAGGGCCGAATAAGCCGCAGGCGTAAGCGTCTCGCCGCGTATGGATAGCGATGCGGCGAAAAAGCGCAGGCGCAGGGCGCAGCCAGTCAGCTACGCGCAGCGAGGAGGAGGAAACAGAGCGTGCGAAAAAAGCAGCATAACGATCGCCTTATCGTGAATAAGCTTATTCAGGAAGCAATCGTTATTAAACAGGATTGCTGCCCGCCGGGTGGCAAGCAGCATGAAAATTCAGCTTGCCAGTATCTGTAAAAATGTCGAATGACTGTCCAAGTGAATTCTCCAGTAGGAAGTTGCCGCTATTATAAGCGCGTCGCATTAAGGGTAAAGATTAAAATAACGCTAAATAGACTTTGTTGAGGTTCTGTTTCTCTATACTTGTTAAACGCGGTTTTTTGCCGCTTATAACCATAGCGCAAGCCTTATAACTTTAATGCATAAGGTTAGCCCATAATAGACTATTCTTCCTTTAAGCCCTTCCGTACACTCGCGTTACTACTTTATAAGGCAAGGAATTACCATGAAAAAAACTGTCGCTTCCCTGTTGGCAATGTCGCTGACAGCCGCCTTTGCCGCGCATGCCGTCACGCCGAAAGATACGCTGGTTATCGCTCAGTCCATTGATGACGCCGACAGCTTCGATCCCGCCAAAGGCTTTGAGCTGACCAGCGTGCAGGCTTTTACCAATATTTATCAGCGTCTGGTCCAGTCCGATCCGCAAAATCCGACAGATCTGAAACCGACGCTCGCCGCCAGCTGGCAGCCGGGCAGCGACAACCGCAGCCTGACCTTTGAACTGCGCAAAGACGCCCGCTTCGCCAGCGGCAATCCGCTGCGCCCGGAAGATGTCATCTTCTCGCTGGGCCGCGTGGTGAAGCTTAACCTCGATCCCTCTTTTATTTTGACGCAGCTCGGCTGGACCAAAGAGAACGTTGACGGCTTTCTGAAGAAGGTCGACGACAACCACGTTCAGATTAGCTGGACCGCCAACGTCAGCCCGACCTACGTGCTGAGCCTGCTGTCAGCGCCGGTCTCCTCTATTGTCGATGAAAAAACCGTGAAGGCGAATGAGAAAAACGGCGATCTGGGCAACGGCTGGCTGGCGACCAACTCGGCGGGCAGCGGCCCCTATCAGATCCGTAAAGTGGTGCTGCACCAGGTCGTGCTGCTGACCGCGAATCCCACTTCGCCTGCGGGCGCGCCGAAGCTGAAAAACGTACTGATTAAAAACGTGCCGGAACCGGCGGCACGCCGTCTGCTGCTGGAGCAGGGCGACGCGGATATCGCGCGTAACCTCGGCGCCGATCAAATCGCCGCGCTGAAAGGCAAAGCGGGCGTGAAAACCGAAGCGATTCCGATGGCATCGCTCTACTATATTCAGTTCAACGTCGGCGCCAACGATACCCTGAAAAACCCGGCGCTGTGGGAAGCAGCGCGCTACCTGTTCGACTATAAAGGCATCGCCAGCGAGCTGCTGAAAGGCCAGTTCGACGTGCACCAGACCTTCCTGCCGAAGGGTTTCCTCGGCGCGGTCAACGACACGCCTTACAGCTACGATCCTGAGAAGGCGAAAGCGATTCTGCAGAAAGCGGGCCTGACCAACGTCAGCTTCAATCTCTCTACCAGCAACCAGCCGCCCTATCTCGATATCGCGCAGGCGTTGCAGGGCAGCTTCGCCAAAGGCGGCGTGAAGATCAACGTGCAGCCGGGTCTGAGTTCGGAAGTCTCCACCAGCGTGAAGGCGCATAAGTATCAGGCGACGCTGAACGCCTGGGGCGCGGACTATTTCGATCCCAACACCAACGCCGCCTCTTTCGCCTATAACCCGGAAGATGGCAGCAAAACCATCGCTTACCGTTCAGACTGGCATATCCCTGAGCTGAATAAGCAGGTGCTGGCGGCGACGGCGGAAAGCGATCCGCAGAAGCGCGTGGCGCTCTATGAAGCGATGCAGAAATCGGTGCTGAAAAGCTCGCCGTACGTTATCGGCCTGCAGGCGCGCAACCTGATCGCGCTGCGCGACAACCTGAAAGGCTACGTGCAGGGCATTAACCCTGACATGGTTTACTACTCGCAGGTCAGCAAATAATGGCGCAGTCAGCCTCCGATGCCGGGTTCGCCCGGCATATCTGGCCGCGCCTGTCGCGGTTCGTCACCAGCCTGCTGTCGCTGCTGGTGACGCTGCTCGGGCTGCTGGCCTTTACCTTTATGCTGTCCCACCTTTCGCCAGTAGATCCGGTGCAGCAGATCGCTGGCGATCACGCCAGCGAAGCGACCTACGCTCAGGTGCGTCACGAGCTGGGGCTGGATCAGCCGGTGCTGGTGCAGTTCTGGCGCTACCTGGAGCACCTGGCGCGCGGCGACCTTGGCCTTTCCCGTCTCACTAATCAGCCGGTAGCGAACGATCTGATGCAGACCTTTCCGGCGACGATTGAGCTGGCGACCTGCGCCATGCTATTCGCCGCCCTGTTCGGCATTAGCCTGGCGCTGCTCGCCGCCTGGAAGCCGGGCAGCCTGCTCGACAATGTGGCGCGCTTTATCTCCCTGCTTGGCTATTCGGTGCCGGTATTCTGGCTCGGCCTGCTCGGGCTGCTGCTGTTTTACGCCGTACTGCACTGGTCGGCCGGGCCCGGACGACTCGATGACCTCTATGTCTATACGCTGGAGCCGAAAACCGGCTTCGTGCTGATCGACAGCTGGCTCTCCGGCGACCGCGAGATGTTCCGCAACGCTATCGCTCATCTCTGGCTGCCGGTGGTGATCCTCGGCCTGCTGGCGATGGCGGGCATTACCCGTCTGCTGCGTGCCGCGCTGCTGGAAGAGAGCAGCAAAGAGTATGTGACGCTGGCGCGCGCCAAGGGCGCCGGTCGCGGCCGCATTCTGCTGCGCCATATTTTTCCCAACGTGCTGGGCACGCTGGTGACGGTCATCGCCCTTTCCTACGCCACGCTGCTGGAAGGCTCGGTGCTGACCGAGACCGTTTTCGCCTGGCCGGGCGTCGGGCGCTATATGACCAATGCGCTCTTCTCGGCCGATGTACCGGCCATCCTCGGCTCCACGCTGCTGATCGGCGCCTGCTTTATACTGCTTAACGCCCTGGCGGACGCCTTAACCTGGTTAACCGATCCGAGAACCCGATGACGCAACAACTTTCTGAACTCGAAACCGTGCGGCCGCGCCGCCGCCGCCGTCGCGTCACCTCGCTGACCATCGGCCTGACGCTGGTAGCGATCCTGGTGCTGACCGCCCTGCTCGCGCCGCTGCTGGCGCCTTTCGATCCCAATATGCAGACGATTTCGGCGCGCCTGCTGCCGCCATCGGCGCAGCACTGGTTCGGCACCGACGGCTTCGGCCGCGATCTGCTCTCACGCGTCATTTACGGCGCGCGGCCGACCCTGCTGCTGGTGTCGCTGATCCTGGTGCTGACCATTCCGGTCGGCCTGCTGGTCGGCATTACCGCGGGCTACCTCGGCGGCTGGACGGAGCGCGTGCTGATGCGTATTACCGATATCTTTCTCTCGCTGCCTAACCTGGTTATCGCGCTGGCGCTGGTGGCAATGCTCGGCCCAGGCCTGATGAACGGCGCGCTGGCGCTGGCGCTCACCAGCTGGCCGCCCTTCGCCCGCCAGGCGCGCGCCGAAACGCTGGCGCTGCGCCGCAGCGACTATCTGGCCGCCGCGCGTATGCAGGGCATCACCGGGCTGCGCCTGATGTTCGGCCATATTCTGCCGCTCTGCCTGCCGACCGCCGTGGTGCGCGCCGCGCTCAGCCTCGGCGGCATTATTCTTTCCGCCGCCGGTCTCGGCTTCCTCGGCATGGGCGTACAGCCGCCAACCGCCGAATGGGGCTCGATGGTCGCGGAAGGCAGCAAAGTGATTTTCGACCAGTGGTGGGTCGCCGCCGCGCCGGGCGCGGCGATTCTGTTCGGCAGCCTGGCTTTTAACCTGACAGGCGACGGCCTGCGCGACCGACTGGATACCCGCCATGCCAAATGATCTGTTACTTCACGCCGAATCGCTGAGCATCCGCAGCGACGACGCGCTGCTGGTGGATGACATCAGCTTTCGCATCGGCCGCGAGCGCGTGGCGCTGGTGGGCGAATCGGGCTCCGGCAAGTCGCTGACCGCCCGCGCGCTGATGGGACTGCTCTCGCCCGCGCTGCGCCTTCACGCGCAGAAGCTTGAGGTGGCTGGCCACGACGCGCAGCGCCTGAGCGAAAAAGCCTGGAGCGCGCTGCGCGGCGATACGGTGGCGATGGTGATGCAGGACCCGAAATATGCCCTTAACCCGACGCGCACCATCGGCTGGCAGGTCGAGGAGCCGCTGCTGCTGCACCGCCGCCTGAGCCGCAGCGAGCGGAAAGAGAAAGTGTGCGAGATGCTCGACGCCGTGGGCCTGCCGCAGCCGCGCCAGCTGATGCAGCGCTATCCGCATCAGCTCTCCGGCGGCATGGGCCAGCGCGTGATGCTGGCGATCGCGCTGATCGCCGATCCCGCCTTTTTAATCGCCGACGAGCCGACCTCGGCGCTCGATCACGCCATGCGCGATCAGGTACTGGCGTTGATCCGCCGTCTGGTCGAGGCGCGCAATATGGGCCTGCTGCTGATCAGCCACGATCTGCAGCAGGTCTCCGAACACTGCGAGCGCGTGATGGTGATGTACAAAGGCCGCGTGCTCGATACCCTGCCCGCCGCCGATCTGCCGCGCGCCACCCATCCCTATACGCGCACGCTCTGGTCGTGCCGTCCGAGCAAAGCGACACACGGCGAGGCGCTGCCGGTGCTGGACCGCGCCGCGCTGGAGGCGAATCATGATTAATCTTCAGCAGCTCAGCGTCTCGCATAAGCAGGGCTATGAACTCCGCACCGTGGTGCATGAGGTCGATTTACAGGTCAACGCCGGCGAGTGTTTCGGTCTGGTCGGCCCGTCCGGTTGCGGCAAATCGTCGCTGCTGTGGGTGATGGCCGGGCTGAACCCGCACTGGCAGGGGAAAATGGCGCTGGCGGGCTGCGACGTCGCGCCGGGCAAGCCCTTTACCGGCCAGCTGCGCCGCGATGTGCAGATGGTATTTCAGGACCCCTACGCCTCGCTGCATCCGCGTCATCGCCTGCGTCGCACCCTGGCGGAGCCGCTGAAGCTGCTGCGCCGCGACAATATCGACGATCGTATTAATCAGGGCTTCCGTCACGTCGGGCTGGATCCGGCGCTGGCGGAGCGCTATCCGCATCAGCTTTCGGGCGGTCAGCGCCAGCGCGTGGCGATCGTACGTGCGCTGCTGCTGGAGCCAAAGATCCTGCTGCTGGATGAGCCGACCTCGGCGCTGGATATGTCGGTGCAGGCGGAGATCCTCAATCTGCTGAACGATCTCAAGCGCGACGACGGCCTGACGATGGTGCTGGTCAGCCACGATCCCGACGTGATCGACCATATGTGCGATCGCGCCGCGCGCATGGCGCAGGGCCGCATCGTCGAGCAGATCACCGCCTGACGGATCGCGCGAGCTGGCGCGCCTTGTGCGCTATACTCGCGCGAAATCTGTCAACAAAGAGGTCACCATGACGGTTAAGCTACGCCCGCTGGAGCGGGAAGATCTGCACTTCGTACACCAGCTGGATAATAACGCCAGCGTAATGCGCTACTGGTTTGAAGAGCCCTATGAGGCGTTTGTCGAGCTCTACGATCTCTATAACAAGCATATTCACGATCAGAGCGAGCGCCGCTTCGTCGTAGAGCACGACGGTCAGAAAGCGGGGCTGGTAGAGCTGGTGGAGATCAATCATGTCCACCGCCGCGCCGAGTTTCAGATCATTATCGATCCGGCGCATCAGGGCAAAGGGCTGGCAAGCCAGGCGGCGAAGCTGGCGATGGAGTACGGCTTCTCCGTGCTGAATCTCTATAAGCTCTATCTGATTGTCGATCAGGAGAATGAGAAAGCGATCCACATCTACAGCAAGCTGGGATTTGAGACGGAAGGCGTGCTGAAGCACGAATTTTTTATCAACGGCGAGTATCGCAATACCATCCGCATGTGCATTTTCCAGCACCAGTTCCTGGAAAGGTTCCGCTCAGGCGGCGCGATGGTGAAGCCCACCGCGCAGTAATCGCCCTCAGCTACGCGCGCCGACCGGATTGAGGAAGGGGCGCGGATGGTCCGGCTGGAGGTTGTACATTCCGCCGTTAAAGGGATCGACCAGCAGCCAGCCGGGAAAGCCGCCCAGCGGAATATTGCCGAGCAGATACCAGAGGTTGGCTTTGCCTTCGATCGGCAGCGTAACCGGCACGTAGCCCGGGCTCTCCAGCATCACCTGATAGTGCTTCTTGCCGAAATAGCGGCCGGTCGACTTCGCCAGCTCGACGGTTTGCGGCGTGTAACCCTCTGCCACCGGGCGTCCATCCTCATCCTGTACGGTAAAGCGCGCGCCCTGCGGCAGAGAGTCGATACGCACCGCCTGGGTTGGTGAGCCGACAATCGAGGCGCAGCCGCTAAGCAGCAGCGCGGCGGCAAGGATAAGAAGTCGCTGTTTCATGAGTGGATCCGCTAAAGAGTCTGAAAGGGCAGTGTAAACCGCCCTTGCGCCGTTAATCGCCTTAGCATCGACTGTTTTCTGCGCTTTATTGCGGTTGACACCGCTACGCAATCGCCGCGATATCCTGCGGCGTGGTGCGGCAGCAGCCGCCGATCAGCCGTGCGCCAGCGGCGCGCCACTCGGCCAGCCGGTCATGCAGCGTGCAGCCCGACGGCGCAGAGTGCCAGGTTTTCGTCGTCGCATCGTACTGCTCGCCGGAGTTGGGATAGACCACCAGCGGTTTGCTGGTCAGCCTCTGCAATGCCGTCAGCGCAGGCGTCACCTGCTCCAGTGCGACGCAGTTGATGCCCAGCGCCACAATCTGCGGCTGCGCCTGCAGGAAAGCGGCGACCTCGCGCAGCGGCGTGCCGTCGCTGATATGCTCCGCATCGCGCAGCGTAAAGGAGAACCATGCCTGCGCGCCGGGGAATTCCGTCAGCAGCGCGGCCAGCGCCTGCGCTTCGGCAAAAGAAGGCAGCGTTTCGCACGCCAGCAGATCCGCCCCCGCCGCCAGCAGCGCCTGTACGCGCGGACGGTGGAACGCCTGCATCTCTTCGTCCGGCAGCGCGTAGTCGCCGCGATATTCCGCGCCGTTGGCAAGAAAAGCGCCGTATGGCCCAACCGATCCCGCCACCAGCAGCGTGACCCGGCTGCCGCTGGCAGTGCGGTAGTCGTCGCGCGCGCGTCGCGCCAGCTCAACGCTGCGGGCGATAAGCTGAAGCGACTGCGCCTCATCCAGCCCGCGCGCGGCGAAGCCCTGCGGCGTCGCCTGATAGCTGGCGGTAATGGCAACGCGCGCGCCGGCGGCGAAATAGTCGCGGTGTACCTGGTAGATCAGCTCAGGATTTTCCATTAGCACCTTCGCCGACCAGAGCGCGTCCGCCAGATTGCAGCCGCGCGCCTCCAGCTCGGTCGCCAGCGCGCCGTCCAGGATAAGAATGTCGCTTTCAGCCAGCGCCTGCGCCACGGAATTATGCTGCATTTCTGGCCTCCTCAGCCTGCGATTTTTTATGAGTAATAGCGTAAACCCCATAGCAGAGCAGCACAAAGGGAATGCCGCACCAGAGCGCGATGCGCTGCGAGGGATCGAACGCCAGCCCGACGCACGCCAGCAGGCAAAGGGCAAAGCCCAGTATCGGCGTCAGCGGATAGAGCGGCGCGCGGTAGGTTAGCTCGCTCAGCGCCCTGCCCTGCGCCAGATGGCGGCGGCGGAACATATAGTGCGAGGCGCAGATGCTGAGCCAGACCACCACCACCGCAAAGCCGGAGATGGCCGACAGCGCGACAAATACCGTATCCGGCGCGATAACGCTGGAGAGCAGCGCCAGCACGCCGCCCAGCATACTGACGGTGATCGCCAGCTGCGGCACGCCGCGCTTATTGACGCGGGCGAAGCAGCGCGGCAGCGTCTTTTCGTTCGCCAGCGACCAGAGCATACGCCCTGACGCGTAGAGCCCGGAGTTAGCCGCGGAGAGGATCGCCGTGAGGATAACGAAATTCACGATATCCGCCGCATAAGGAAGGCCGATCTTTTCAAACACCAGCACAAAGGGGCTTTTGACGATGCCCGCCTGATCCATCGGGATCAGCGCCGCCAGCACCAGCACCGTACCGACAAAGAAGATGATCAGCCGCGCTACCGTGGTGCGGATCGCCAGCGGCAGCACTTTTTGCGGGTTTTCCGTTTCACCCGCGGCGATACCGATAAGCTCGGTGCCGGAAAAGGCGAAGTTCACCGCCACCATGGTCATGATAATCGGCAGCACGCCGTGCGGCAGCCAGCCGTGCTGGGTGAGGTTGCTTAGCCCCGGCGCGGCGCTGCCATCCTTTAGCGGGATAAAGCCGAACATCGCCGCCGCGCCCAGCACGATAAAGGCGATGATGGTGACGACTTTGACAAGCGAGAACCAGAACTCCCCTTCGGCGAAGAAGCGCGTGGAGATAATATTCAGCAGGTAGATGGCGACGCAAAACAGCAGGCACCAGATCCACACCGGCACCTGCGGAAACCAGTACTGCATGCAGAAGCCTGCGGCGGTAAAGCTGGAGCCGAGCGCCACCGTCCAGGTCAGCCAGTAGAGCCAGGCGACGGTATAGCCGGTAGCGGGACTGAGATAGCGCGCCGCATAGACGTGGAACGCGCCGGTTTCCGGCATCGCCACCGACAGCTCCCCCAGACAGACCATCACCAGCCACACTACCAGCGCGCCAATCAGGTAGGCGAGCAACGTGCCCGCCGCGCCGGTGGTGGAAATGATATAGCCGGTATTAAAAAACAGCCCGGTGCCGATTACGCCGCCCAGCGATAACATCACCAGATGGCGCGTTTTCATGGTGCGCTTAAAGTGTTCCCGTGACGGGTTTTCCTGCTCGCTCATCTTTTATCCGTATGGACGTCTAAACATCTATATGGCAGGGTTATACGCGTCGCCGGCGGGAATTGCAACGTGATAAAAGATAAGGATTTGATAAAAAGCAGCGCCGTGCCCCGCGCTGACGGGGCTGGCCGCTATCAGCCGAAAACGCTTTGCAGGTAGCGTTCCAGGGCGATACGTGAACTGAAACCGTGGGGAATGCCGTAGTGCTCCTGCGACTCGCCCGCCAGATAGAGTGGAAACCGCGTGTAGTGATCGCAGGTCTTCATCTCTGACGCCGGTTCGGCAAACGGCTGACTCTTCTCTTTTAACGTGGGGTGGATCACCAGCGCCGTGCGTCCCATACGGGCTTCGCGGTTAACATAGACATAGCTGTCGCCACGGCGATAGCCGTAAGCTTTTGGCGTGACTTCGTCAACTTCAAATCCCGCCTTTTCCAGAACGCGCGCTACCTCATCGGGTCGTAAATACATGCTCTTTCCTCTCCTCTTTCAAGCCTCGCAACCTTACAACAGCACGCCGCCGTGCGGCTTTCGGAATTTCCCTAAACCCCCGTCCTGCCGATGCGTTTATCCGCGTATCGTCTACACTCAGTATTACTTTCAAAATCAAAGGGAGCGAAAAAATGTTTAATCGAACCACAAAAAACGATGACATTGATGTTAACCAGGATGTAAACGAGCTCGCTGATTCGCTGGAAGCGCTGCTGAAATCCTACGGTAGCGAAGCAAAAGATGAAGTGGACTCTGCTCGCAGCCAGGCGCAGGCGCTGCTGAAGCAGACGCGCGCGAAGCTGAACGGCGGTCATAACCGCGTTTCCCAGGCGGCGCGTGATGCGAGCTACCAGGTGGACGCCTACGTGCATGATAAACCCTGGTACGGCGTGGGCATCGGTGCCGCCGTTGGCCTGGTGTTAGGCGCGCTGCTGGTCGGCCGCCGTTAATCTCCATTAAAATGCACTAAGCCTCGCGTAAGCGGGGCTTTTTTTCGCCTCTTTCCTGCCCCGCCATCTTTACAAAAATTTTTGCGCTGCCCCGAACCGCATGTCGCCTGGCTTTAGCCGCCCCTTGATGATTTATTGCCCAGATATCTATATATGGTGCGCTTGAATTTAAACACCACTATATCTAGTATTCTTTCTATCGACCAGACACAAGATGTGAGCGGCAACGAAGCCTGAAACAGGGGCATCCGCTTACGTATCACAGATACCTTGTCCATGACAGAAAGGAAATACGAATCATGCGCATTATTATTTACACAAAAGATAACTGTGTCCAGTGCAGCGCCACCAAAAACGCTATGGATCGTCATGGCATCGACTATCAGCTGATCAATCTCGACGCGCAGCCTGACGCCGTTGACGGCCTGAAATCGCTCGGTTACCGCCAGGTGCCGGTGGTGATGGCGGATGGCGAGCACTGGAGCGGCTTCCGCCCGGACAAAATCGCCGGTCTGCGTCAGCTTGCGGCGGCAGGAGAGTAGCGCCATGTTTCCACTGGTCTATTTTTCCAGCCAGTCGGAAAACACCCACCGGTTTATTGCCCGTCTGGGGCTGCCGGCGCGCCGCATTCCTCTCGACCTCTCCGCGCGTCTGCAGCACCACCAGCCCTATATCCTGGTGGTGCCGAGCTATGGCGGCGGCGGCAGTCGCGGCGCGGTCCCCAGACAGGTTATTCACTTTCTTAATGATGAATCGAACCGGCGCGGCATTCGCGGCGTGATCGCAGCGGGCAACCGCAATTTCGGCGAGGCTTACTGCCTGGCCGGCGACATTATCGCGCAAAAATGCCAGGTTCCTGTGCTCTACCGCTTTGAGCTGATGGGAACGCCGGAAGACATCGCCACGGTTAAAGCGGGAGTAACCCAATTTTGGCAACAACAGACACCCTCAATGGCGTAACGCTCGACTATCATGCGCTGAACGCCATGCTGAACCTCTATGATGCCGATGGCCGCATCCAGTTCAGCAAAGATCGCGAAGCGACGCGCCAGTTCTTTCTGCAGCATGTCGCGCCTAATACGCTCTCTTTCGCCAGCGCGGCGGAGCGTCTGCGCTACCTGGTCGCGGAAGGCTATTACGAAGCGGACGTGCTGAACCAGTACGACTTCGACTTCCTGTGCCGTTTCCACGACGAGGCGGCGGCCTGGGGCTTTGAATTCAAGACGTTTCTCGGCGCGTGGAAGTTCTACACCAGCTATACGCTGAAAAGCTTCGACGGCAAACGCTATCTCGAAACCTTCGAGCAGCGCGCCTGCATGGTGGCGCTGACCCTGGCGCAGGGCAGCGAGACGCTGGCGCGATCCCTGCTGGAAGAGATGCTGAGCGGCCGCTTCCAGCCTGCGACGCCCACCTTCCTCAACTGCGGCAAACAGCAGCGCGGCGAGCTGGTCTCCTGTTTCCTGCTGCGCATCGAAGATAATATGGAATCGATCGGCCGCGCGGTGAATTCAGCGCTGCAGCTCTCCAAGCGCGGCGGCGGCGTGGCCTTCCTGCTCTCCAACCTGCGGGAAAACGGCGCGCCGATTAAGCGCATCGAGAACCAGTCGTCGGGTGTTATTCCGGTGATGAAGATGCTCGAGGACGCCTTCTCCTACGCCAACCAGCTTGGCGCACGTCAGGGCGCGGGCGCGGTCTGGCTCAACGCGCATCATCCCGATATCCTGCGCTTTCTCGATACCAAGCGGGAAAACGCCGACGAGAAGATCCGCATTAAAACGCTCTCGCTCGGCGTCGTCATTCCCGATATTACCTTTCAGCTGGCGAAGGAGAATCGCCAGATGGCGCTCTTTTCGCCCTACGACGTTGAACGGATTTATGGCCAGGCGTTCGGCGATATCAGCATCAGCGAGAAGTATGACGAGATGGTGGCGGACGACCGCATCCGTAAAAGCTGGATCCAGCCGCGCGACTTCTTCCAGACGCTGGCGGAGATTCAGTTCGAGTCCGGCTATCCCTACATCATGTATGAGGACAGCGTTAACCGCAGCAACCCGATCGCCGGCCGTATCAATATGAGCAATCTCTGCTCGGAAATTTTGCAGGTTAACAGCCCCAGCGAGTTCAATGAGGATCTGAGCTATCGCCGCATCGGCAAAGATATCTCCTGCAACCTCGGTTCGCTGAATATCGCGCACGCCATGGACTCGCGCGACCTGGCGCGTACCGTAGAGGTCGCGGTGCGCGCGCTGACGGCGGTTTCCGATATGAGTCATATTGGCTCGGTGCCGTCGGTCGCAGAGGGCAACCAGCGTTCGCACGCCATTGGCCTGGGGCAGATGAACCTGCACGGCTATCTGGCGCGCGAGGGAATGGCCTACGGTTCGCCGGAAGCGCTCGACTTCACCAACCTCTATTTCTACTGCGTCACCTTCTATGCGCTGCGCACCTCTAACCAGCTGGCGCGCGAGCGCAGGCAGCGCTTTGACGGCTTTGAGCACTCCGCCTACGCCAGCGGCGCGTATTTCGATAAATATGTAGAGCGCGACTGGCTGCCGCGCACCGGGCGTGTGGCGCGCCTGTTCGCCGAGGCCGGAATGACACTGCCGACGCGCGCCGACTGGCAGGCGCTGCGCGAGGCGGTGATGACGCACGGTTTATATAACCAGAACCTGCAGGCGATTCCGCCTACCGGCTCTATCTCCTATATCAACCATGCGACCTCAAGCATCCACCCGATTGTGTCGCGCATCGAAATCCGTAAAGAGGGAAAAACCGGACGCGTTTACTACCCTGCGCCCTTTATGACCAACGAGAACCTGGATCTCTATCAGGATGCCTATCAGATCGGGCCGGAAGCGATTATCGACACCTATGCCGAAGCGACGCAGCATGTCGATCAGGGGCTGTCGCTGACGCTCTTTTTCCGTGACGATGTGACGACGCGCGACATCAACAAAGCGCAGATTTACGCCTGGAAGAAAGGCATCAAAACGCTTTACTACATTCGACTGCGCCAGATGGCGCTACAGGGCACGGAGGTGCAGGGCTGCGTTTCCTGCGCGTTGTGATGAAAACTATGCAACTACAACAGATTCAGGCGATTAACTGGAACCGTCTTCAGGACGAGAAAGATCTCGAAGTGTGGAACCGTCTGACCAGTAACTTCTGGCTGCCGGAAAAGGTGCCGCTCTCGAACGATCTGCCCGCCTGGCAGACGCTGGACAGCCAGCAGCAGCAGCTCACTATCCGCGTCTTTACCGGACTGACGCTGCTCGACACCATTCAGAACGTTATCGGCGCGCCGGGTCTGATGCCGGATGCGCTGACGCCGCACGAAGAGGCGGTGCTCTCCAATATCAGCTTTATGGAGGCGGTGCACGCGCGATCCTACAGCTCGATTTTCTCGACGCTCTGCAACACCAGCGACGTAGACGCCGCCTATCAGTGGAGTGAAGAGAACGAGGCGCTGCAGAACAAGGCGCGCATCATTCTGGCGCACTACCGCGCCGACGATCCGCTGAAGAAAAAGATCGCCAGCGTCTTCCTGGAGTCGTTCCTCTTCTACTCCGGGTTCTGGCTGCCGATGTACTGGTCAAGCCGCGGCAAGCTGACCAATACCGCCGATCTGATCCGCCTTATTATTCGCGACGAAGCGGTGCACGGCTACTACATCGGCTATAAGTACCAGAAAGCGCTGGAGCAGGCGGATGACGCGCGCAAAGAGGAGCTACAGCAGTTCGCCTACGATCTGCTGCTGGCGCTGTATGAAAATGAGGTCATCTACACCGAGGCGCTCTATGCCGATGTGGGCTGGGCGGAAGAGGTAAAAACATTTCTGCACTATAACGCCAATAAGGCGCTGATGAATCTGGGCTATGAAGCGCTGTTCCCGGCGGAACTCACCACGGTAAACCCGGCTATCCTTGCCGCGCTTTCGCCTAACGCCGATGAAAACCACGATTTCTTCTCCGGCTCCGGCTCCTCCTATGTGATGGGCAAAGCGGTCGAAACCGAAGACGAAGACTGGGATTTTTAATCCTCTGCTGTCGGGCCCGTTGCGGCCCGATATTTTTATTTTATCGCCCTCTTTCCCGCCCCTATTTCGCCAGCAATCACCTTTTTATTTCGCAAATATGACGCCCTGATGACGTGCTAATTACGCCATTTCGGCTCGCTCTTTTCTGGCAATTTTGCTGTTTACGGCGCCAAATCGCCATAATTCACGATCGCCCTGGCAAAAAATTAGCGGCCCCTTATCCCTTGTGAGCACTGGAAATTCTGCCGTTTGCGCCCCTTCCCTGACCATGAATATCGCCATCCAGGGTTGTCAGATAATGTCAGTATGGTACGGTATGAGCCGCTTAAATTTAACCAGGAAAGCTGAACTTCAAAATAAATTAAACAGGATTATATCACTGCATGGCAATTAAACTTGAAGTAAAAAACCTGTATAAAATATTCGGGGAAAACCCCGATCGCGCCTTTAAATATATTGAGAAAGGGGAAAGCAAAGAGACCATTCTGGCGAAAACCGGTCTGTCTCTGGGCGTCAAAAACGCCAGTCTGGCCATTGAAGAAGGCGAGATATTCGTCATCATGGGACTCTCCGGCTCCGGAAAATCGACCATGGTTCGCCTTCTCAATCGTCTGATAGAACCCACCCGCGGTCAGGTAATCATTGACGGCGTCGATATTGCAAAAATATCCGACAGCGAACTGCGCGAGGTGCGCAGAAATAAAATCAGTATGGTATTCCAGTCGTTTGCGCTGATGCCGCATATGAACGTGCTAAATAATACCGCCTTCGGCATGGAATTAGCTGGCGTCCCGCTGGCGGAACGTCAGGAAAAAGCGCTGGACGCGCTGCGTCAGGTCGGCCTGGAAAATTATGCGCATGCTTATCCCGATGAACTTTCCGGCGGCATGCGCCAGCGCGTTGGATTAGCCCGCGCGCTGGCGATTAATCCCGATATTTTGCTGATGGACGAGGCGTTTTCAGCGCTCGATCCGCTGATCCGCACCGAAATGCAGGATGAGCTGGTTAAGCTGCAGGCGAAACATCAGCGCACCATTATTTTTATTTCCCACGATCTCGACGAAGCGATGCGCATCGGCGACCGCATCGCCATTATGCAGGGCGGCGAAGTGGTGCAGGTCGGCACGCCGGATGAAATTCTCAATAATCCGGCCAACGACTATGTGCGCACCTTCTTCCGCGGCGTCGATATCAGCCACGTCTTTAGCGCGAAAGATATCGCCCGCCGCAGCGCTGGCGCGCTGATCCGCAAGGCGCCCGGCTTTGGCCCGCGCTCTGCCATCAAACTGTTGCAGGATGAGGATCGCGAATTCGGCTATGTGCTGGAGAAGCAAAAATTTATCGGCGTGGTCTCCACCGACTCGCTGAAAGCGGCGCTGGCGGCAGGCGAAGGGCTGGAGAGCGCCCTGCTCGACGCGCCAGCCGCCGTTCCCTCTGATACCTCGCTGAACGAACTGCTCGGCCACGTCGCGCACGCGCCCTGCGCCGTGCCGGTGGTTGGCGAAGAGAATCAGTACGTCGGTATCATTTCCAAAGGCATGTTGTTACGCGCTTTAGATCGTGAGGGAGCTTCGTCATGAGTGAACAAAACAGTCAACCCTGGGATAGCGCAAGCGCCGCGCCTCACTCCACCGATGCCGCGCAGGCGAGCAGCGATCCCTGGTCAGGCGCGGGTGATGCCGCAACACAGAGCGCCGCGCCCGCCGGCAACGGCGCCGACGCCTGGGGAACGCCCGACGGCAGCACCGCGCATAGCGCCGCCAGCAGCGGCAGCGACTGGCTGAGCAGCGCGCCTGCGCCGCAGCCGGAACATTTTAATCTACTCGATCCCTTCCATAAAACCTGGATCCCGCTCGATCGCTGGGTGACCGAAGGCATCGACTGGGTGGTCAATCACTTCCGTCCGGTGTTTCAGGGCATTCGCGTGCCGGTGGACTATATCCTGAGCGCCTTTCAGCATCTGCTGCAGAGCCTGCCCGCGCCGATAGCGATTCTGGTGTTCGCTCTGATCGCCTGGCAGATCGCCAGCCCGGCGATGGGCGTCGCTACGCTGATCTCGCTGGTGCTGATCGGCGCTATCGGCGCCTGGTCGCAGGCGATGGTGACGCTGGCGCTGGTGCTTACCGCACTGCTGTTCTGTATCGTCATCGGGCTGCCGCTGGGCATCTGGCTGGCGCGCAGCGAGCGCGCGGGCCGCATCATACGGCCGCTGCTGGACGCCATGCAGACGACGCCGGCATTCGTCTACCTGGTACCGATCGTCATGCTGTTCGGTATCGGCAACGTGCCTGGCGTGGTGGTCACCATTATTTTCGCCCTGCCGCCGATGGTGCGCCTGACCATTCTCGGCATCAAGCAGGTGCCCGCCGATCTGATCGAAGCCAGCGAGTCCTTTGGCGCCAGCCCGCGCCAGATGCTGTTCAAAGTGCAGCTGCCGCTGGCGATGCCGACCATTATGGCGGGCGTAAACCAGACGCTGATGCTGGCGCTGTCGATGGTGGTGATCGCTTCAATGATCGCCGTCGGCGGACTGGGTCAGATGGTGCTGCGCGGCATCGGCCGTCTTGATATGGGACTGGCCACCGTGGGCGGCGTCGGTATCGTTATCCTCGCCATTATTCTCGATCGTCTGACCCAGTCAGTGGGTCGCGATGACCGCAGCCGCGGCAGCCGCCACTGGAGCCATAGCGGGCCGGTTGGCCTGCTGACGCGTCCTTTCCGTAAATCCTGATTTTCGGGCGGTCCTTCGCGGCCGCCCGCCTCGCAACGTCGACAATAAGGAATAACTATGCGCAAGACCGCACCTCTCCTCGCCGCCGTGCTGACCACGCTCGCCCTCTCCCAGGCTTCCGCTGCCGATCTCCCCGGCACTGGCATTACCGTTAAGCCTGCGCAAAGCACCATTGCCGAAGAGGGCTTTCAGACCCTACTGGTAAGTCGCGCGCTGGAAAAACTGGGCTATAGCGTCGAGAAGCCGAGCGAAATCGACTACAACGTGGCCTACACCTCTATGGCCGCCGGCGACATTACCTTTATCGCCACCAACTGGCAGCCGCTGCACGACGATATGTATAACGCCGCCGGCGGCGACAAAAAGTTCTACCGTGCAGGCACCTATGTCTCTGGCGCGGCGCAGGGCTACCTGATTGACAAGAAAACCGCCGAGCAGTACCACATCACCAATATCGCCCAGCTGAAAGATCCCAAAATCGCTAAGCTGTTCGACAGCAACGGCGACGGCAAAGCGGATATGACCGGCTGCACGCCGGGCTGGGGCTGCGAAGCGGTTATCAATCATCAGAACACCGCGTTCGGCCTGAGCGATACCGTCACCGCCAATATGGGCAACTACTCGGCGATGATCGCCGATACCCTGGCGCGCTTTAAGCAGGGCAAACCGATTCTTTACTATACCTGGACGCCATACTGGCTGAGCGACGTGCTGAAGCCGGGCCGCGATGTGGTGTGGCTGCAGGTGCCCTTCTCGTCGCTGCCTGGGGCGCAGAGCAAGGTGGACACCAAACTGGCTAACGGCGCGAATTATGGTTTCCCGGTTAACACCATGCATATCGTAGCGAACAAAGCCTGGGCTGAAAAAAACCCGGCGGCGGCAAAACTGTTCGCCGAGATGAAGCTGCCGATTACCGATATCAATGCGGAAAACGCGGCGATGCATGCAGGCCAGGCATCTGAAGCGGATATTAACCGCCACGTCGATGGCTGGATAAAAGCCCACCAGCAGCAGTTCGATCAGTGGATTAAAGACGCCCTTGCGGCCGCAAAATAAGTAAATACTCACTTCAGGGGCAGAACTCTCTGCCCCTTCGCTTTCTGCTGTACCGACTGGTACGTCCTGTCAATTTACACATTAATGAAATAGTTTTTTGGGTTACTATTACCCCATTATGATTATTACTACCTGCCTAATATATAAATGAATACTCATCGCCATACGCTGACGCCTGCGCTGGTCGTGCTGATGTCCATCGCCACCGGGCTCTCCGTAGCAAGCAACTACTATGTGCAGCCGCTGCTCAATACCGTCGCCAGCAATTTCGGCCTCTCCGTCAGCATGGCGGGGTTTATCGTCACCACGGCGCAACTCGGCTACGCCTGCGGTCTGCTGCTGCTGGTGCCGCTTGGCGATATGCTTGAACGCCGCGCGCTGATCGTCGGTATGAGCCTGCTGGCCGCAGGCGGCATGGTGATTACCGCCACCTCCTCCTCTTTTTCCCTGCTGCTGCTGGGCACCGTACTGACCGGGCTGTTTTCAGTCGTGGCGCAGATCCTGGTGCCGCTTGCCGCGACGCTGGCGCCGCCAGAGAAGCGCGGCAAAATCGTCGGTACGGTGATGAGCGGCCTGCTGCTCGGCATTCTGCTGGCGCGCACCGTTGCGGGCGCGCTGGCGCAGCTGGGCGGCTGGCGTACCGTTTACTGGACCGCCAGCGTATTAATGGCACTGATGGCGCTGGCGCTGTGGCGTTTTTTGCCGCAGGTGAAACCTTCGGTGTCGCTTAACTACCCGCAGCTGCTGAAATCGATTTTCCAGCTTTATAAGGCGAATCGCGTTATCCGCACCCGCGCCCTTACCGGCTGTCTCTCTTTCGCCAACTTCAGCGTGCTCTGGACTTCAATGGCGTTTCTGCTCGCCTCTCCGCCTTACAGCTACTCTGAAGGCGAAATCGGTCTGCTGGGTCTGGTCGGCGCGGCGGGCGCGCTGGCCGCGCGTCAGGCCGGGTCGCTGGCGGATAAAGGCAAAGCCAGGCTCACCACCACGCTGGGCCTGCTGATTATGCTCGCCTCCTGGGGAATGACGGCGCTGGGCGCGCACTCGCTGGTGGCGCTGATTGTCGGCATTCTGCTGCTCGACCTGGCGGTGCAGGGCGTGCATATCACTAACCAGAGCGTGATCTACAGCCGGATGCCTGAGGCGCGTAATCGCCTCACGTCGGGTTATATGACCAGCTATTTTATCGGCGGCGCATTTGGCTCCCTTCTTTCCGCCAACGCGTTTCACGCTGCCGGCTGGTACGGCGTTTGCGCTGCCGGTGTGATCATGACGTTGCTCAACCTGCTGATTTGGTGGCGCGGCTATCGTTTCGAAACCCAGTTAAGTAAGTAAATAAAATGCCAAAGATGTGATTGAGTCTGGTCACGAATGGTTAGTTTTGTTATGGTTAGCATCAAATCTATTCACAGAAGTTATTTTTTCTTGCGAAATTATTTAGCAAACAAAAAGTTTCTTCCCGTATTGATATCGACTCCTGCAGCAGCCCGCGGCGGTGAGCGAGGGTTTCGTGCCCAGGGTCAGGGAGTGGCCTGGAAACACCTGATGACGACAGTGTGACCTTCTGAACAATTGCGCGGAGTAAAAATGACTACGCTTAATCTGTCACCATCGTTACTATATTAGTTGAAACTAGTGAGGTTTTTTTATAATGGAAAGTTCGTTTACTCCCATTGAACAGATGCTTAACATCCGCGCAAATCGCCATAAAGATTTCCCGCTGCACGAAATCATTCTGACGCGTCTGTGCATGCACATGCAGGGAAAGCTGCTGGAAAATCGCAATAAGATGTTAAAGGCGCAGGGAATTAACGAAACCTTATTCATGGCGCTGATCACGCTGGACACGCAGGAAAACCAGAGCATTCAGCCGTCCGAGCTGAGCGCCGCGCTGGGTTCTTCGCGTACCAATGCGACGCGCATCGCAGACGAGCTGGAGAAACGCGGCTGGATCGAGCGTCGCGAGAGCGATAACGATCGTCGCTGCCTCCATCTGCATCTGACCGAAAAAGGTAATGAGTTTCTGCGTCAGCTGCTGCCGCCCCAGCATCAGAGCCTGCAGTATCTCTGGTCTTCTCTGTCGAACGATGAAAAATCGCAGCTGGAAGGCATCACGCGTAAGCTACTCAATCGTCTCGATAAAATGGACGAAGATCAGGTCATCTCTTCCCTGTCTCGCTAATAGCAAGAACTGCGACACAATCACCTGTCGAAACCGTTATTTTAATCCCCTTTTATCCGGCCAGCGCCTTGTCGCTGGCTTTTTTCGACTCGGGCTCCGTGAAAAGGGACGATCGCGCCCCGACATATGAAACAGTTGGAGATTGACATGAGTGCAACGGCGGAGGCGCAAAGCCCGCAACAGCCAGCCAATAAAAAGAAGACGCGTAAAAAAGTGCTGCTTCTGCTGGCGCTGCTTTTTGTGCTGGCTGGTATCGCATGGGGTGTTTACTGGTTCCTGGTGCTGCGGCACTTTCAGGAAACGGATGATGCTTACGTGGCCGGAAACCAGGTACAGGTGATGGCGCAGGTGTCGGGCAGCGTCAATAAGGTCTGGTTTGACGACACCGATTACGTCAAGAAAGGCGACGTGCTGGTTTCGCTGGATAAAACCGACGCCGAACAGGCGTTTGAAAAAGCGCAGACCGCGCTGGCCACCAGCGTGCGTCAGACGCATCAGCTGATGATCAACGCTAAGCAGTATCAGGCGAGCATCGCGCTGCAGCAAACGGCGCTGGCACAGGCGGAAGCCGATCTGAAACGTCGCGAGCCGCTGGGTGCCTCTAACCTGATCGGCCGCGAAGAGCTGCAGCACTCGCGCGATGCGGTTGCCACCGCTAAAGCGCAGCTTGATGTGGCGGTGCAGCAGTACAACGCGAATCAGGCGATGATCCTCAACACTTCGCTGGAGGATCAGCCTGCGGTGAAACAGGCCGCCGCTGAACTGCGCGACGCCTGGCTGGCGCTGCAGCGTACCGATATTCGCAGCCCGATGGACGGTTATGTCTCGCGCCGCAGCGTGCAGGTCGGTTCGCAAATCGATACCAGCACAGCGCTGATGGCCGTGGTTCCCGCCACCAACCTGTGGATCGACGCCAACTTTAAAGAGACGCAGCTGGCAGGCGTACGCATTGGACAGGACGCGACGGTCGTGGCTGATATCTACGGCGACGACGTGACCTATCACGGCAAAGTGGTCGGCCTGGATATGGGCACCGGCAGCGCTTTTTCGCTGCTGCCTGCGCAGAACGCCACCGGCAACTGGATCAAAGTGGTGCAGCGTCTGCCGGTGCGTATCGAGCTTAACCAGGATGATATCGTGAAGCATCCGCTGCGTATTGGTCTCTCGACGCTGGTGAAAGTCGATACCACAAATAAAGATGGCAGCATGCTCGCCACCAGCGTTCGCCAGCAGGCTGCCTACAGCACTAATGCGCTGGCGATCGACCTGGCGTCGGTGAATCAGCTGATCACAGATATCGTCCGCGCCAACGCCGGATGATGACGCGGAGGCTGTCATGGCACAAAAACCGCTAGAAGGCGCGCCGCTGGTCCTGATGACCATTGCGCTGTCGTTGGCGACCTTTATGCAGGTGCTGGATTCGACCATCGCTAACGTGGCGATCCCCACCATTGCAGGCAATCTGGGCGCGTCCAACTCGCAGGGCACCTGGGTCATTACCTCGTTTGGGGTGGCGAACGCTATCTCCATTCCCATTACGGGCTGGCTGGCGAAGCGCGTCGGCGAGGTAAAGCTCTTTACCTGGGCGACGATTCTGTTCGCCCTCGCCTCCTGGGCGTGCGGTATGTCGGAAAGCCTGGAGATGCTGATTTTCTTCCGCATCCTGCAGGGCGTGGTAGCCGGTCCGCTGATCCCGCTGTCGCAGAGTCTGCTGCTCAGCAACTATCCGCCCGCCAAACGCAGCATCGCCCTCTCGTTGTGGGCGATGACGGTGATTGTCGCGCCGATCTGCGGCCCAATTCTCGGCGGCTGGATCAGCGATAACTACCACTGGGGCTGGATCTTCTTTATCAACGTGCCGATCGGCGCCGTGGTGGTGATGCTGACGTTGCAGACCCTGCGCGGCCGCGAGACACGCACCGAAGTGCGTCCTATCGACGTGGTGGGCCTGGTGCTGCTGGTCGTGGGTATCGGCTGTCTGCAGGTGATGCTGGACCGCGGTAAAGAGCTTGACTGGTTTAACTCCACCGAGATTATCGTACTGACGGTCGTCGCCGTGATATCTCTGGCGGTACTGCTGGTGTGGGAGCTGACCGACGACCACCCGATTGTCGATCTGGCGCTGTTTAAGTCGCGCAACTTCACCATCGGCTGCCTCTCAATCAGCCTGGCCTATATGCTCTACTTCGGCTCGATTGTATTGCTGCCGCAGCTGTTGCAGGAGGTATATGGCTACACCGCCACCTGGGCCGGTCTGGCGTCCGCGCCGGTAGGCATCATTCCGGTGATCCTGTCGCCGATTATCGGCCGCTTCGCCCACAAGCTGGATATGCGCAAGCTGGTGACCTTCAGCTTTATTATGTACGCCGTCTGCTTCTACTGGCGCGCCTATACCTTCGAACCCTCGATGGACTTCGGCGCATCGGCCTGGCCGCAGTTTATCCAGGGATTCGCCGTCGCCTGCTTCTTTATGCCGCTCACCACCATTACCCTTTCCGGGCTGTCGCCGGATCGGCTGGCGGCGGCGTCGAGCCTGTCGAACTTCGTGCGTACTCTGGCGGGCTCGATTGGCACCTCGATTACCACCACCATGTGGACCGACCGGGAATCGATGCATCACAGCACCTTCAGCGAGTCGGTTACGCCCTATAACCCCAATGCGCAGCAGATGTATCACCAGCTGGAAGGGATGGGCATGTCACATCAGCAGGCATCAGCCTATATCGCGCAGCAGATCACCAACCAGGGATTGATTATCTCCGCCAATGAGATCTTCTGGGCGTCGGCGGGAGTGTTTCTGGTTCTGCTGGTGCTGATCTGGTTCGCCCGACCGCCCTTTGGGTCAGGCAGCGGCGGCGGCGGCGCGCACTAAGGTCTGTCTCGCCATTCCTGACAGATCCCTGTCCGCTTCGGCATCTTCCCTGAACAAAAACGGGCCTTTCGGCCCGTTTTTTTATGCGTTCTGTCGCCACCATTCGGCAAGCAAAATACCGGTCGCCACCGAGACGTTAAGGCTTTCGACGTTGCCGGTCCCGCCGATCGACAGGCTGATATCGCCCTGCTGGAACGCGCTGTCGGACAGGCCTTCGCTCTCCTGACCCAGCACCAGCACCATTTTCGCCGGCAGCTCAGCTTTCGCCAGCGGCGCCCCCTCATGGCTTGAGGTCGTCACAATGGTGTAACCCGCTTTACGGAACGCTTCCAGACCGCCAGCAAAGCTTTCGCCGCTGATCGCCTGTACGTGTTCGGCGCCGCCTTCAGCGGTACGCACCGCCGCGCCGGACTCCAGCAGCGAAGCGTCATTCACCAGCAGACCTTTAACGCCGAAGTGCGCGCAGCTGCGCATAATGCCGCCCAGGTTATGCGGGTTGCTGACATCTTCCAGCGCCAGTACGCAATCTTTCTCACCGGCCTGGCTCAGCCACTCGCTGACCGCCATGCCCATGCGTTTTTTAATAATGAAGCAGACGCCGCCGTGATGCTCAGTGCCGGACGCTTTCGCCAGCTCGGCATCTTCTACGACGTGATAGGCTTTGCGGTTCGCCGCCAGCCAGCGTAGCGCTTCGCGGAAACGCGGCGTCACGCTCTGCACAAACCAGGCGCGCACGATCGCTTCCGGACGGCTCTGAAACAGCGCCTGGCAGGCGTTTTCGCCATACACGCGCGTCTCTTCCTGACGCTGACGACGGATCACTTCCGGATCGATAGCGACCTTGCCGCCCTGCTCCGGCTGTTTCTCTTCAACGGACGCACGCTCGCTCGGCGGACGCGACACGGTACGCCAGGGCGAGAACGATTCATCGTTACGCGGTTTGCGGCCAGCCTCATCGCTGCGAGGTCTGCGGCTGCCTTCATCGCTGCGGGGTTTGCGGCTGGCGCCCTCTTCGCTGCGGCGGCCAGAGGAACGACGCGAATCTTCCTGACGGGCTGGGCGGCCACCACCTTTACCGGTACGCGGGTTCGGCGCGCGTGAGCCATTCTCGCCCTCATCTCGCACGTACATCACTTTTACCTTGCCACTTTTGCCTTTAAATTCGTCGTTCATCTGTTCCTCCTGCATTGAGAGCGCGAAGATTACCTGATGTATTAGCGCTTAGCTATCAACTATTGAACCTATTGGACAATCCAGTTTGAGGGCTGTTCGCAACCTTCTCATAATGGACAATATTTACAAGACTGACACCTGCAACCCCCTTGAGGTATATATGAATACGGTATGCGCTTCCTGTCAGGCAACCAATCGCGTTCCCCAGGAGCGCGTTGCCGATGGAGCTAAATGCGGCCGCTGCGGCAGCGAACTTTTTAATGGCGAAGTGGCTAACGCGACCGCCGAAACGCTGGATAAATATCTACAGGACGATCTGCCGGTCGTGGTGGACTTCTGGGCGCCCTGGTGCGGGCCCTGCGTCAACTTCGCGCCGGTCTTTAAAGAGGTGGCGCAGGCGCGCAGCGGCCAGGTGCGTTTCGTTAAGGTCAATACCGAAGCGGAACCTTCGCTGAGCGCGCGTTTTCGTATCCGCAGCATTCCCACCATTATGATCTTTAAAAAAGGCGAGCTGGTGGACATGCTGAACGGCGCGATGCCGAAAGCGCCTTTCAATGAATGGCTTGATGAGTCGCTATAAGCTCTGAGTCGGCAGGCGGAAGAGCTGGCCGAAAAGCCAGGCTTTCCGCGGCCATGGTCAAAAGCGCCGAAGCCTCTCCCGCATTAGCCTCTTATCAGCCCATACAGGCCAGCCGCGCTGGCCTTTTTCTTTTCCCGCGCGCTTCGATTACACTAGCGTTTTACTTTGTCCACTAAGCCATGACTGATAACGCCGTTCTCCGCCTGCGTGCGCAACGCCTTGCCCGCGCCACTCGCCCTTTTCTTGCCCGTGGCAATCGCGTGGTGCGCTGTCAGCGCTGTCTGCTGCCGCAGAAAAATTGCCTGTGCGCCACTATCCAGCCGCAGAGCGCGCGTAGTCGCTTTTGCCTGGTGATGTTCGATACCGAGCCGATGAAGCCCAGCAATACCGGACGGCTGATCGCCGATATTTTGCCGCAGACCGAAGCGTTTGGCTGGTCGCGTACCGAACCCGATCCCGCCCTGCTGAGCGCGGTTGCGCATCCCGACTATCAGCCGATGGTGGTGTTTCCCGCCTCCTACGCCGATCCCGGCCGCGAAGTGCTGACCGCGCCGCCGCTCAGCGGCAAGCCGCCGCTCTTTATTATGCTCGACGGCACCTGGACCGAGGCGCGCAAAATGTTTCGCAAAAGTCCCTGGCTCGATGCGCTGCCGGTCATGTCGCTAAACGTCACCGCGCCCTCGCGCTATACGCTGCGCGAAGCCCATGGCGAAGGCCAGCACTGCACCGCCGAAGTCGCCGCCGCGCTGCTGGAGCAGGCAGGCGACGCTGCCGCGGCGCACGCCCTGCTTCACCATTTTGAACGGTTTCGCCATGCCTATCTGGCAGGCAAACCGCACCATCCCGCGCATCAAACCGCCATCGTCGAGAGTCTTTAGCGCTTACGTGCGGCGATCCGCTGCTGGATTGCCGCCTCCCGCCAGCGCGGCAAAATTTTGTTGTGGCTCTCAGCCTGCGATCGCCGAACCGGCAAACCCGGGAAAAAACGATTACAATCACGCCAGTCGACTTCAGGAGGGCGGGATGAGCCAACGCGGGCTGGAAGCGCTGTTACGACCTAAATCTATTGCGGTGATTGGCGCCTCGGACAGGGCGGGACGCGCCGGGCACTTTATGATGCGCAATCTGCTGGCGGGGGGTTTCAGCGGCCCGGTGCTGCCGGTCACGCCAAAATACAGGGCCGTCAGCGGCGTGCTCGCCTGGCCTACCATCGACAGCCTGCCTTTCGCGCCTGACCTGGCGGTGATCTGTACCCATGCGAAACGCAATCTCGAACTGCTGCAACAGCTGGGCGAAAAAGGGTGTAAAGCCTGCATTATTCTCTCCGCACCCGCCAGCCAGCTGGAGGCGCTAAAAAGCTGCGCCGCGCAGTGGCAGATTCGCCTGCTCGGCCCTAACAGTCTCGGGCTGCTCGCGCCCTGGCAAGGACTTAACGCCAGCTTCTCGCCGGTGCCGATTGAGAAAGGCCGCATCGCCTTTATCTCGCAGTCGGCAGCGGTCTCCAATACCATTCTCGACTGGGCGCAGCAGCGCAATCTGGGCTTCTCCTGGTTTATTGCGCTGGGCGACAGCCTGGATACCGACGTTGACGATCTGCTCGATTTTCTGGCGCGCGACGGCAAAACCAGCGCCATTCTGCTCTACCTTGAGCACCTGAGCGATGCGCGACGCTTTGTGTCGGCCTCGCGCAGCGCCTCGCGTAATAAACCTATCCTGGTGATCAAAAGCGGCCGCAGTCATCAGGCTCAGGCCCTGCTCGGCACCCATAGCGGGCTGGACGCCGCCTGGGATGCGGCGATTCAGCGCGCGGGCCTGCTGCGCGTGCAGGATACCCATGAACTCTTCACCGCCGTGGAGTCGCTCAGTCATATGCGTCCGCTGCGCGGCGACAGGCTGATGATTATCAGCAACGGCGCCGCACCTGCCGCGCTGGCGTTAGACGAACTCTATGCGCGCAACGGCAAGCTTGCTGCCCTGAACGACGAAACGCTCTCGGCGCTGGCCGCGCTGCTGCCGGAAGGCGTCGGGCGCGGCAATCCGCTCGACCTGAAAGATGACGCCACGCCGCAGCGCTATGTTGACTGCATTACTGTGCTGCTTAACAGCCATGAACTGGATGCGCTGATGATCATTCATGCGCCCAGCGCGGTAGCGCCCGCAACCGAATCGGCGCAGCAGATCATTGACGCTATCGCCGCTCATCCGCGCGGTAAGCAGGTGACGCTCCTGACTAACTGGTGCGGCGAATTCTCATCGCTGGCGGCGCGGCGCGCCTTTACCCAGGCGGGCATTCCCACATGGCGCACGCCGGAAGGCACGGTAACCGCCTTTATGCACCAGGTAGAGTATCGCCGTAATCAGAAACAGCTGCGCGAAACGCCGGCGCTGCCCGCCAGCCTGACTCAGGACACCGCTCAGGCGCATCAGCTGCTGTCACAGGCACTGGCGAAAGGTGTCACGACGCTTGATACGCACGAAGTGCAGCCGATCCTGCAGGCGTACGGCATGGCAACGCTGCCGACCTGGATTGCCCATGACAGCGCGGAATCGGCCGCTATCGCCGAGCGTATCGGCTATCCCGTGGCGCTCAAGCTGCGCTCGCCCGATATCGCCCATAAATCTGAAGTTCAGGGCGTTATGCTCTATCTGCGCAACGCCGCAGAGGTACAGCAGGCGGCCGAAGCCATTATCGACCGGGTTAAACAGACGATGCCTCAGGCATGCATCGAAGGATTGCTGGTTCAGAGCATGGCTAATCGCGCCGGGGCCCAGGAACTGCGCGTAGTGGTGCAACAGGATGCGCTGTTCGGGCCGGTCATTTTGCTGGGCGAAGGCGGCGTTGAGTGGCAGGCGGACAAACAGGCGGCGGTCGCGCTGCCGCCGCTTAATATGACGCTGGCGCGCTATCTGGTCATTCAGGCGATCAAAAGCGGCAAGATCCGCAGTCGCGGCGGTCTGGGTACGCTGGATATTCCGGCGCTCAGTCAGCTGCTGGTGCAGGTTTCTAACCTGGTGGTGGACTGCCCGGAGATCCAGCGGCTCGATATTCATCCGCTGCTGGCGGCGGGCAGCGAATTTACCCTGCTAGACGTCACGCTGGATCTGGTGCCTTTTAGCGGCGACAGCGAAGCGCGGCTGGCGATTCGCCCCTATCCGCAGCAGCTTGAAGAGCGGGTAACGCTGAAAGATGGGCAGAGCTGCCTGTTTCGCCCTATCCTGCCGGAAGACGAACCCCTGCTGCGCGCTTTTATCGCCCAGGTCACCAAAGAAGACCTTTATTACCGCTACTTCAGCGAAATCAACGAATTTACCCATGACGATCTCGCCAATATGACGCAGATCGATTATGACCGCGAGATGGCTTTCGTCGCGGTGCGCCAGCAGCAGGAGATGAGCGAGATTATTGGCGTCACGCGCGCGATTTCCGACGCCGACAATATCGACGCCGAATTTTCCGTACTGGTGCGATCTGACTTAAAAGGGCTGGGCATGGGACGACGGCTGCTGGAAAAAATGATCCGCTATACGCGCGATCACGGGCTGCAGCAGCTCAACGGTATCACCATGCCGCACAACCGCGGCATGATTACCCTGGCGCGCAAGCTGGGTTTCGGCGTGGATGTTCAGCTTGATGAGGGTATCGTCAGCCTGAATTTACCCTTACACAGGGACATCGGCTAACCTTGTAGAGAAAGGTAAAAAATGGCCGACCACATAAGGTTGGTGTTATTATTTACCGTTATGACCCTGATTTGATGGCAAAAGGCCATGCAATGAACCGAGAAGAAGCGCACTGCGATGCTGACTAAATTCAAACGCAATAAGCATCAACAACACCTTGCACAGTTGCCGAAACTGTCACAGTCCGCTGCGGATGTGTCAACACTCTACTCGCCTGCTGATTTCCGTCGCACGCTGCTGGAAAAAATCGCGGCGGCGCAGCATCGTATCTGCATTGTCGCCCTCTATATGGAGAACGACGACGCCGGACGTGCCGTTATGGATGCGCTCTATGCGGCGAAACGCGCACGTCCAGAGCTCGATGTCAGCATTCTGGTCGACTGGCATCGCGCTCAGCGCGGCCGCATCGGTGCGGCACGCGGCGTGACGAATGCAGACTGGTATTGCGAAATGGCGACGCAGCATGCAGATATCGCCATTCCGGTTTACGGCATTCCCGTCAATACGCGCGAAGCGCTTGGCGTACTGCACCTTAAAGGCTTTATTATCGACGATACGCTGCTCTACAGCGGCGCCAGCATTAACGACGTTTATCTGCACCAGCACGATAAGTACCGTTACGATCGCTATCAGCTGATTCGTAATCCGCAGCTGGCCGACACCATGTATGAGTGGATCAACGTTAATCTCAAGCAGTCGGAAGCGGTCAATCGTCTCGACCAGCAGGAACGTCCTTCCAGCCCGGAAATCAAAAATGAAACGCGCCAGTTCCGCCAGGATCTGCGTGGATTCAATTATCAGTTCGCGGGCGATGGCCATAACGAAGAGCTGACCGTTACGCCGCTGGTCGGCCTGGGCAAACGCAGCCTGCTGAACAAAACCATTTTCCACCTGATGCCCTGCACCGAGCGGAAGCTGACTATCTGCACGCCTTATTTCAACCTGCCGGCGATTCTGGTGCGCAGCATTATCCATTTGCTGCGCGAGGGCAAAGAGGTAGAGATCATCGTCGGCGATAAGACCGCCAACGATTTCTATATTCCGCCCGAGCAGCCTTTCAAAATCATCGGCGCCCTGCCCTATCTTTATGAAATTAACCTGCGCCGTTTCCTCAGCCGCCTGCAGTATTATGTGGATAACGGCCAGCTGGCGGTACGTCTGTGGAAGGATGGCGAGAACAGTTATCACCTGAAAGGCATATGGGTGGATGACGAGTGGACGCTGATTACCGGTAATAACCTTAATCCGCGCGCCTGGCGCCTCGATCTGGAAAACGCAGTGCTAATCCACGATCCGCTGCATCAGCTGGCCGAGCAGCGTGAAAAAGAGCTGTCGCTGATCCGTACCCATACGCACGTGGTGAAGCACTTCCGCGACCTGGAAAGCATCGCCGACTATCCGGCTAAGGTGCGCAAGCTGATCCGCCGCCTGCGCCGTATTCGTATCGACCGTCTTATTAGCCGTATTCTCTGATGCGTTGTCTGGCGCGCCGCTACGCGCCAGGCAAAAAGCCTTCAACAGCCGCTTTTCGGGCGGGAACGGTGAAGGCTTCGCCAGAAAGACCTACAGCCTGATGCCTTTGCCGCGTTTATGTAGCAACAGCGACACCACAAACGCCAGCGCGCCCATCGCCGACACATACCAGAAAAATGTTGTTTCGATGCCCTGCTGTTTCATCAGCAGCGCGACATATTCCGCCGACCCGCCAAAAATAGCATTTGCCACGGCATAGGATAAGCCGACGCCAAGCGCACGCACCTCCGGCGGGAACATCTCCGCCTTAAGGATGCCGCTGATCGCGGTATAGAAGCTGGTAATCAGCAGCGCCAGCATGATCAGGCAGAAAGCGATGGCAGGACTCTGCACGCTTTGCAGCGCAGTCAGGATCGGAACGGTACATATGGCCGCGCCCGCGCCGAAGATCAGCATCGATCCCCGACGACCGATTTTATCTGAGAACGCGCCGATAAGGGGCTGTATCAGCATAAACACCAGCAGCGCGCCGGTCATCAGTCCGCTGGCGCTTTTCGCATCCATGCCCGCCGTGTTCACCAGATACTTCTGCATATAGGTAGTAAAGGTATAGAAGCTCAGCGAGCCGCCGGCGGTAAAACCAAGCACCATCAGAAAGGCGCGCGGATGGTTGCGCAGCAGGCCGGTGATACTGCCAGCGTCTTTATGTCGACGGCTCTGTTTATCGGAGGTTTCATGCAGCGAACGCCGCAGCCAGAGGGCCACCACAGCAAGGAGAGCGCCGAGAAAAAAAGGAATGCGCCAGCCCCAGCTGCGCAGATCCTCTTCGCTGAGAATAAACTGCAGTACGACGACCGTCAGCACCGCCAGTAGCTGACCGCCGATCAGCGTGACATATTGAAAAGAGGCGTAGAAACCTTTGCGTCCCTCCAGCGCCACCTCGCTCATGTAGGTCGCGCTGGTGCCATACTCCCCGCCGACCGACAGCCCCTGAAACATGCGCGCCAGCAGCAGGATCGCCGGAGCAGCAATGCCAATACTGCCATAGCCGGGCAGACAGGCGATGACCAGCGAGCCAAAACACATCATGCATACCGAAATAAGCATCGATTTCTTACGTCCGTGACGATCGCCGATATATCCAAACAGCCAGCCGCCAATGGGACGCATTAAAAAGCCTGCGGCGAACACCCCAGCAGTTTGCAGCAGTTGCGTGGTGGTATCCCCTTTGGGGAAGAAGATATGTGCGAAATAGAGTGAGAAGAAGGAGTAGACATAAAAGTCGAACCACTCCACCAGGTTGCCTGATGATGCGCCGACGATTGCCCAGACGCGTTTTTTGCTGATCCCCTGCTCTTCTGTTGCATGCTGGGATGCGCGCGTATTAATTTCTGCCATGCGTAACCTCATGTTCCTTGCTGATAAACAGCGCCAAAACAGTGAGTAAACCATTTCATCGATGACAACGAAACGTTATCGCCGCCGTGGTGCGGTAAATGTGATGCGGAAGAGGTTTGGGTGTAACGCGTGTAGAGAGGAGCAGGTTTTTTTCTGACCTGTAACGCAAAAAACCCTGACCGCCAGGTCAGGGTTATCGCGTATGGATGCCTGGCAGTTCCCTACTCTCGCATGGGGAGACCCCACACTACCATCGGCGCTACGGCGTTTCACTTCTGAGTTCGGCATGGGGTCAGGTGGGACCGCCGCGCTAAGGCCGCCAGGCAAATTCTGTCTTCCGCGCCGCCTCGCCGGGCCGCGCAGAGTTTATCCGTCACAAGCTGAAAATTCGCGTCTCACAAAACGCCTCTGGCGTTGTAAGGTTAAGCCTCACGGGTCATTAGTACCGGTTAGCTCAACGCATCG
>NZ_RYDU01000024.1:0-42388 GCF_003970755.1 Pantoea sp. YU22
AACTCAGAAGTGAAACGCCGTAGCGCCGATGGTAGTGTGGGGTCTCCCCATGCGAGAGTAGGGAACTGCCAGGCATCCAAATACAGTGTGCTGATATGGCTCAGTTGGTAGAGCGCACCCTTGGTAAGGGTGAGGTCCCCAGTTCGACTCTGGGTATCAGCACCAGTTACGTAAGAGTTCGGCGAATAAAGAATTTGCCTGGCGGCTTTAGCGCGGCGGTCCCACCTGACCCCATGCCGAACTCAGAAGTGAAACGCCGTAGCGCCGATGGTAGTGTGGGGTCTCCCCATGCGAGAGTAGGGAACTGCCAGGCATCAAACAAGGAAAAGCCCTTTGCATACGCAAAGGGCTTTTTTCTTTTCTGCAATTCACCGTTTGCGCCCATAAAAAAACCCGGAACCTGTCCGGGGCGTCGATCTGTTGGCTGTCGTTAATGAATAACCTGCGATAAAAACGCACGCGTACGCTCGGACACAGGGTTTGAGAAAAAGGTCTGCGGCGGCGCCATTTCCACGATCTCGCCGCGATCCATAAAGATCACGCGATCAGCGACGGTGCGGGCAAAGCCCATCTCATGAGTAACGCACAGCATCGTCATGCCATCTTCCGCCAGCCCTATCATGGTATCCAGCACCTCTTTAACCATCTCCGGATCCAGCGCTGAGGTTGGCTCATCAAACAGCATAATTTTCGGCTTCATACAGAGCGAGCGCGCGATCGCCACGCGCTGTTGCTGTCCACCGGAGAGCTGCCCCGGAAACTTATGCGCATGTTCTGCAATTCGCACGCGCTGCAGATAATGCATCGCCAGCTCTTCAGCCTCTTTTTTCGCTGTCTTGCGCACCCAGATGGGGGCCAGAGTACAGTTCTGTAAAACGGTCAGATGTGGGAAAAGATTAAAATGCTGAAACACCATACCGACTTCAGTCCGTACGCGCTCAATATTACGCACATCATCATTAAGATGGATGCCGTCGACCACGATACGTCCTTGCTGATGCTCTTCCAGATGGTTGATACAGCGAATCGTCGTGGACTTACCGGAACCGGAAGGACCGCATAGTACGATGCGTTCTCGCGGTTTCACCTGCAGGTTAATGTCTTTCAGAACATGAAACTGCCCGTACCACTTATTCACGTTCTCGAGCGAAATCATTAAAGCTGAATCGTGATGCAAATTTTGTGTCATGGAAAACCTCAGTGCGATTTACGCCCGGTGTGAAAGCGCTTCTCCAGATGCTGGCTATAGCGCGACATGCTAAAACAGAAAATCCAGTAGACCAGCGCGGCAAAAACATAGCCTTCCGTCGACATGCCCAGCCAGGCAGGATCGACAGTGGCCTGCTGCACGCTGCTGAAAAGGTCGAACAGACCGATGATGATCACCAGGCTGGTATCCTTAAACAGCGCAATAATGGTGTTCACCAGGCCAGGAATAGTGAGCTTCAACGCCTGCGGTAAAATCACCAGCATCTGGGTTTTCCAGTAGCCAAGCGCCAGCGATTCCGCCGCCTCATACTGGCCTTTCGGCAACGCCTGTAAGCCGCCACGTACCACTTCGGCCACGTAGGCCGACTGGAACAGAATCACCCCAACCAGCGCGCGCACCAGCTTATCGATACTGGTTCCTTCCGACATAAACAGCGGCAGCATGACCGATGACATAAACAGCACGGTAATCAGCGGCACGCCGCGCCAGAACTCAATGAATATGATCGATAACGTTCGCACTACCGGCATCCGCGAGCGGCGTCCCAGCGCCAGCAGAATACCCAGCGGCAATGCGCCGGCGATCCCGACGGCGGCGATAATCAGCGTTAATGTCAGTCCGCCCCACTGGCGTGTTTCGACATGCTCCAGCCCCAGAAGGCCGCCAGACATCAGCACCCAGACGGTGAGAGGATAAAACACCGCCCAGCAGGCAATGTAGCGGCCGCGATGCGGCAGAGATTTCATAAACATTGGGATAAGAGAGGCTACGCCTGCTATCAGCGCCAGATTAATACGCCAGCGCAGCTCGTGCGGATAGAGTCCATACATAAACTGGCCGAAACGCGCATGGATAAATACCCAGCATGCGCCCTCTTTGGTGCAGTCGGCACGCGTCTCACCCACCCAGTTCGCCTGGAACACCAGCCACTCCAGCGCGGGCGGGATCACCTGCCACATCAGCCAGAGGCAAAACAACGTCAGCAGCGTATTGAACCAGCTGGAAAAGAGATTTTTACGCGCCCAGCCCCAGGCGCGTCTCAGCGGCGACGTAGCGACCGGCGAGGTTTCGTGTGTGGTAACAGACATCGTCATCCCGTTCTCTTAGCGCTCAACCAGCGCAATTTTGCGGTTATAGATATTCATCAGCAGTGAAATCACCAGGCTAATCACCAGATAGACGCCCATGGTGATGGCAATGGTTTCGATCGCCTGGCCGGTCTGGTTCAGCACCGTACCGGCAAACAGCGACACCATATCGGGATAGCCGATGGCCGCGGCCAGCGAGGAGTTTTTCACGATGTTGAGATACTGGCTGGTAAGCGGCGGAATAATAACGCGCATCGCCTGCGGGATAATGACCTGGCGCAGCGTTACCGGATTAGGCAGCCCCAGCGAGCGAGCGGCTTCCTGCTGGCCGTGCGGCACGGACTGGATGCCGGCGCGGATCACCTCAGCGATAAACGAGGAGGTATAGACAGAAAGCGCCAGGGTAAGCGCCGCCAGCTCAGGGATCATCACGAAGCCGCCGCGGAAGTTAAAACCGTGCAGCGTCGGCAGGTCCCAGTGCGTGGCCGCGCCAAAACCCAGATGCGCCACAGCAGGAAACAGCACCAGCATAGCGATAGCCGCAGGCCAGGTACGGCGCAGCTGGCCGGTCTTGAGCTGATACCGGCGGTGATAGCGGAACAGCGCATAGCTGCCTGCGGCCGCCAGCGCCAGCGCGATGATAAACGGCCAGGAGCCGGGCGCATATTGCGGGCAGGGGACGTAGAGGCCGCGATTGCTGATAAAGGCGAGATCGAACGCGCTTAACGCCTGACGCGGGCCGGGAAGGTTACGTAATACCGCGAAGTACCAGAAGAAGATCTGCAGCAGCGGCGGAATATTGCGGAACGTTTCGATATAGATAGTTGAAAGCTTGCGCAACAGCCAGTTATCCGACAGACGCGCCAGGCCAATAAAAAAACCCAGCAGCGAAGCGAAAACGATGCAGAGCGCAGAAACCAGCAGGGTGTTGGTCAGGCCAACCAGGAAGACGCGCGCGTAGGTATCGCCTTCGGTGTAGTCGATCAGATGCTGAATGATGCCGAAACCGGCGCTGCGTTCAAGAAAGCCAAATCCGGACGTGATGCCGCGGCTGGCAAGGTTGATTATCGTGTTGTGGATCAGATAACCCACCACGGCCACTACCGCGACGACGGCGATAATCTGGTAAAGCCAGGCGCGAACCGCGGGATTACCGAATGAAATGTCCCTTTTCACGCTTGGGCGTTGTGACATGTTGAAACCTCAGAGACAAAACGCAGGCAGGACGCCGCGCGGCGCGGCGTCCCGTTAACATCGTTGATTAGCGGACCGGCGGGGCGTACTGAATGCCGCCCTGATTCCACAGCGCATTCTGACCGCGCGCGATCTTCAGCGCGCTATCTTTGCCCACGTTGCGGTCGAAGACTTCCTGGTAGTTGCCGACCTGCTTAATGATGTTATAAGCCCACTTGTTGTCGAGCTTCAGGTCTTTGCCAAAGTCGCCTTCCGCGCCCAGCAGGTGTGCCATATCCGGCGTGGTTGGCTTAGCCGTCATCTGGTCGACGTTCTTCGAGTTGATGCCCATCTCTTCAGCGTTCAGCATGGCGTAGAGCGACCACTTAACAATGGTGAACCAGTCATCGTCGCCGCGACGTACGACCGGGCCCAGCGGTTCTTTCGAGATGACTTCCGGCAGAACGATAAAATCATCCGGCTTGCCGAGTTTGATGCGCAGCGCATAGAGCTGAGACTGATCGGAAGCCAGGGTATCGCAGCGGCCGCTGTCCAGCGCTTTGGCGGATTCATCAGAGCGGTCGAAAGTCACCGGGGTATATTGCATCTTGTTGGCTTTGAAAAAGTCAGCCACGTTAAGTTCCGTATCGGTGCCCGCCTGAATACAGACGGTCGCGCCGTCCAGCTCTTTCGCGCTCTTCAGGCCTGCTTTCTGGTGAGTCAAAAAGCCGATGCCGTCATAGTAGTTCACGCCGGCGAACAGAAAGCCCATTCCGCCGTCGCGCGACGAGGTCCAGGTAGTGTTGCGTGACAGGATGTCTACTTCGCCTGACTGCAGTGCGGTGAAACGCTCTTTCGCGGTCAGCGGTGTATATTTCACCTTACTGGCGTCGCCGAAAACAGCGGCCGCGGCCGCGCGGCAAACGTCGACGTCAATGCCGGAGAATTTGCCGCTGGCGTCGGCGTAGGAGAAGCCCGGCAGCCCATCGCTGATACCGCACTGAACAAAACCTTTCTTCTTAATTGCATCCAGCGTGGTGCCGGCGTGCGCCTGCTGAGTTACCGCGAAGAGCGCAGCGGCGGCGACCAGCGTAGAGAGCATCATCTTTTTCATAAAGCATCCTGTGTGGCGTAATTATTTTGTTATGTTTGATGCGCACTCTTCAGCGCGCTATTACCTGTCTGTGGCGGTCAGCCACGCATAGCTCTGCAAAGCTGGTGCCAGGTTTGCAGAAACTCGAGTGGGCTTGAGAGATCTCTTATTAATCTGAAGTAGTGGGAGAGCAGCGCTACTATCGCGCACCAAAAGGAAGCAAAGCGAGTCGCCTCGATCACAATTAGTGCAAATAGTTTCACTATATGGAAGCAATGTGAGCCAAAGCTCAGGACAGAATGTAAGCCAGAAACACGTTACGTTTTTCGCGAACGCAGATCACTGGGCTGGCGTCAGCGCTGGCGTGGCGGCAAAGGAGGCCGGAGAAAAAGCAGGCTATCGGAGAAATAAGAGGGAATAAATACGCGGGTAATTTTCACTGGCGCGATTGCAACTAAGGTTACCATCCTGCGGCATTTGTTTCACCGCTTCAGGCGCTACCGCAAAACCTGTACCAATAAAAACGCCAGCACTCAGGCTGGCGTCATTTACCGCATCAACTAAAAATCAGTTCATGCCGTATTTTTTCAGTTTCTTACGCAGAGTACCACGGTTGATACCCATCATCAGCGCAGCACGGGTCTGGTTGCCACGGGTATACTGCATCACCATGTCCAACAGTGGCTGCTCGACTTCAGCCAGTACCAGCTCATAGAGGTCATTAACATCCTGACCGTTCAGTTGAGCAAAATAGTTCTTCAGTGCCTGTTTAACCGAATCACGCAGTGGCTTTTGCGTCACCTGATCCTGTGAGTTAACGGTAGAAACGGTCAGTACGTCAGAATTTACGCGTTGTTCGAACATAGTTCTTTCAGCTCTTTATTTCGTTTACGCAAGATTTTCGAAGTATGCCTCCAACGCCTCCAGCTGTTCGCTGGCATCCTCTATGGCGTTGAATGTGCGCCGAAACTGGTCATTAGGGGCATGCTCCTGCAAATACCAGGAGACGTGCTTTCGCGCTATACGGTATCCCTTGCCTGGACCATAAAAGTCGTGCAGCTCACGTATATGCGTAACGAGCATACGCTTCACCTCTGCCAGCGGCAGCGGCGCAAGCAGCTCCCCAGTGTCCAGATAATGCTGGATTTCCCGGAAGATCCACGGTCTTCCCTGAGCCGCGCGGCCTATCATCAGGGCATCCGCCCCCGTATAGTCAAGCACGGCTCTGGCTTTATGCGGGTCAGTTATGTCGCCATTCGCGATAACGGGAATGGTGACACTCTGCTTAACTGTCCGAATGCTGTCGTATTCAGCTTCCCCGTTGAACAGGCAGGCACGAGTGCGTCCATGTATCGTCAGGGCCTGAACGCCACAGCGTTCAGCCAATTGGGCAATCTCTACACAGTTACGGTTTTCCGGATCCCAGCCGGTGCGAATCTTCAGCGTAACGGGCACATCCACTGCGTTAACCACGGCGGTGAGAATAGACTTCACCAGCTCGGGATACTGCAGCAGCGCTGAGCCTGCCATCTTACGATTCACTTTCTTGGCCGGGCAGCCCATGTTGATATCGATGATCTGCGCGCCAGACGCCACATTAATGCGCGCGGCGGCGGCCATATCATCAGGATCGCAACCTGCAATCTGCACGGCGCGAACGCCGGGCTCGTCACTGTGCACCATACGCAAACGGGATTTGTCACTCGCCCAGACTTCAGGGTTGGATGACAGCATCTCGGAGACCGCCATACCGGCGCCGTTCTCAAAACAGAGGGTGCGGAATGGCTTATCGGTGATCCCGGCCATCGGCGCAGCAATGAGTCGATTACGAAGCTGGTAGTGTCCAATGCGCATGAAGAAGAAGTGACCGTAACTGTTCGCAAGGCGGCGTATATTACGCATTTTTTACCGAAGATGAAAGGCCAAACTTTGAACAATTCGCCGTAAATAATGGAAGAAAGCAGGTCAAACAGCGGCCAATTTTTTAATTTTCATTAAAATTCAATGCATTAAAAAAATACGCTGAAATTGTGAACAAAAATTTTTCTTAAACCATGCCGTAAATCACAACATAAAAAGCGCCACATCAGGTAATTAACCAGAGATATGACGCCCAGATGGCGCTTTATTGCGCTAACATCGTTGCGGCCTGAACGTAATTACCTCGCTTTATACCGTCATGTCGCGTGCTCCGCCTGATAGCAGGCCAGCGGCAACTGGCCTGTCAGCCCGCTTAACGACGTACGCCGGTAATGCGGCACCACTCCTCTTTTTCCGCCACCGGATCGAGAGTGAAACGATCGGCATAGGCCTCGCAAACCCCATCCGCCTGGCTGGCCAGCACGCCTGATAGCCCCAGATGTCCGCCTGTTTTCGGCAGTACGCTAATCAGCGGCGCCAGCTCGCGCAGCGGACCGGCAAGAATGTTGGCGACCACTACGTCAGCCTGCAGGTTCTCCGGCTGCTGGTGCGGCAGATAGAGCGACAGACGATCGGCGACGCCGTTGCGTTCCGCATTATCGCGGCTCGCCTGGATCGCCTGCGGATCGATATCGATGCCAATCGCCTGCGCTGCGCCCAGCTTCAGCGCCGCAATTGCCAGAATGCCGGATCCGCAGCCGAAATCGATCACCGTTTTACCCGCCAGATCCAGCCCGTCCAGCCAGCTCAGACAGAGGGAGGTCGTCGGATGGGTACCGGTGCCGAACGCCAGGCCCGGATCGAGCATGACGTTAACGGCGTCAGGATCCGGCACGTCACGCCAGCTTGGGCAGATCCACAGCCGCTCGCCGAAGCGCATAGGATGGAAATTATCCATCCATTCGCGCTCCCAGTCTTTATCTTCGATCTGTTCGATCTTATGGCGGAAGCCGGATCCCAGCAGCGGATGCTGGCTCAGCTCCGCCACTACATCATCCATGTCCGTTTCTGCGTCAAAGAGGCCGATGACATCGGTATCGCCCCACAGGCGGGTTTCGCCAGGAAGCGGCTCATAGACCGGGTTATCGTGCGTATCCTGAAAGGTCACGGAGACTGCGCCGCTCTCCATCAGGGCATCGCTGAGCGTTTCGGCGTGTTCGCCGGTGCTGTTAATTTTGATTTGAATCCATGGCATAGCGTTTCTCTTTATTCCAGCGCAGCATCAGGCGCGCGGCCAAACAGATTACCGACCAGAAAAGCCAGCAGGCTTAAGGTCAATGACGGAACGATAGGGTGGAAGCCACCCCATTGAATATTCAGGCTGGCAAGCAGCGTGTAACTTCCCGCGCCCACCAGCATACCGGAAATGGCGCCCGCGGCATTGGCGCGCGACCAGTAAAGGCCGAGCACCAGCGGCCAGAGAAAGACGGCCTCCAGACCGCCGAAGGCGAGCAGGTTAAGCCAGATAATCATATCCGGCGGATTCCATGCCGCCAGCAGCAGCAGCGCGCCTAGCACAAAGGTGATGGTGCCGGACAACATACGCAGACGCTTTTCGTTTGCGCTCTGGCGCGGCGCGATGCGCAAATAGAGATCTTTGATCAGCGTAGCGGAGGCCTGCAGCAGCTGCGCGTTGATCGTCGACATGATCGCTGCCATCGGCGCGGCGAGAAACACGCCCGCGGCCATCGGTGGCAGAACGGTAATCATCAGCGTCGGGATCACACGATCGGGAATTGCCAGATCCGGCAGGATCGCCCGGCCGAGCGCGCCGGCCAGATGCATACCGAGCATGAGCACGACGACTACGATCGTGCCGAGGATAATGCCCCGATGCATCGCTTTGCTGTCTTTATAGGAGATACAGCGCACGGCGGTATGCGGCAGGCCAATCACGCCGAAACAGACCAGCACCGCGAAGGAGCTGAGAAAGGTCGGATTGATCACGTTGCCGACGCCTTCCGGCGTGACCAGCTGCGGATCGATAGCGCGCAGTTTATCTACCGCGGTGCCGAGCCCGCCCGCCTGATGGATCACGGCGAACAGCAGCAGAAAGGTGCCGACCAGCATCACCAGGCCCTGCATGGCGTCGTTGAGCACGCTGGCGCGAAAGCCGCCGAAGGCGGTATAGAGCGCGATGGTGCCGCCGAAAATCAGCAGGCCGGTATCGTAAGGAATACCGGCGGCGGTCTCCAGCAGACGCGCGCCGCCAATAAACTGCACCGTCATCGCGCCGATAAAGGCCACCAGCAGGCTAACGCTCGCCAGCCAGATCAGCAGCGTGCTGCGGTAGCGGGCGTAAAGCATATCGTTCAGCGTCACCGCGTTATAGCGGCGCGCCAGAATAGCGAACTTTTTCCCTAACACGCCGAGCGACAGCCAGACCGCCGGCACCTGGATCATCGCCAGCAATACCCAGCCGAGACCATATTTATAGGCCGCGCCGGGACCGCCGATAAAAGAGCTGGCGCTGATATAGGTGGTGGTAATGGTCATCGCCAGGACGAAACCGCCCATGGATCGGCTGCCAAGAAAGTATTCAGTGAGAAAATTGCCCTGACGCTGTTTGCGCATGGCAAAAACCGACAGCCCGGCGATCAGCACCAGGTAAGCCAGCAGTGGAAGAATGATTTCATTTTCCATCGTTATCCTCCAGCGGCATATCGCGGAATACCAGACGTACCATCAGCCAGCACAACACGATAAACAGCAGCGGGGCAAAAACGCAGGAGAGTTCAAACCAGCGCGGCAGGCCGGTGACGCCGGTTTCATCGCCACCCAGCCACGCAGAGAGGCCCCAGACGGCCAGATAGGCCAGCGTCAGGTAAAGCGCCCAGCGCGCCTCTTTATTCGCTTGCAGAAAACGCCAGTCCATTATGCAACCTCTACGGCGACAAAAATGAAAAAGGCCGGTATCACCGGCCTCGCTATTAGTCAGCGCTGTGCTTACTTATCGTACAGGCCGAGTTTCTTCTCCAGATAGTGGATGTTGGTGCCACCCTGCTGGAAGTATTCGTCGGACATGATGCGCATCTGCAGCTCAATGTTGGTCTTGATGCCGTCGATGATCAGCTCAGCCAGCGCGTTTTTCATGCGGGCAATCGCCACGTCGCGGGTTTCGCCATAGCAGATCAGCTTGCCGATCATGGAGTCATAGTACGGCGGCACGCTGTAGCCGGCGTAAATATGCGATTCCCAGCGGACGCCAAAGCCGCCCGGCGCGTGGAAACGGGTGATTTTGCCCGGGCTCGGCAGGAAGGTGTTCGGATCTTCCGCGTTGATACGGCACTCGACCGCATGGCCGCGGATCACCACATCTTCCTGCTTGATTGAGAGCGGCTGACCGGCAGCGATACGCAGCTGCTCTTTAATCAGATCCACGCCGGTGATCATCTCGGTAACCGGATGCTCAACCTGAATACGGGTGTTCATCTCGATAAAGTAGAACTCACCGTTTTCATACAGGAACTCGAAGGTGCCTGCGCCGCGGTAGCCGATTTCGATACAGGCGTTAGAGCAGCGTTCGCCGATATAGCGACGCAGTTCCGGCGTAATGCCCGGCGCTGGTGCTTCTTCGACCACTTTCTGGTGGCGACGCTGCATAGAGCAGTCGCGCTCAGCCAGATAGATGGCGTTGCCCTGGCCGTCGGCCAGCACCTGAATCTCGATATGACGCGGATTCTCGAGATACTTCTCCATGTACACCATGTCGTTGCTGAAGGCCGCTTTGGCTTCCGCTTTCGTCATGTTGATGGACTGCTCGAGCTCTTTGTCGCTGCGCACGACGCGCATACCGCGACCGCCGCCGCCGCCAGACGCCTTGATGATGACCGGATAACCGATACGCTTAGCGATAGCGCGGTTTTTCTCCATGTCGTCACCCAGCGAACCGTCGGAACCGGGTACGGTCGGTACGCCCGCTTTCTTCATCGCGTTAATGGCGGAAACTTTGTCACCCATCAGGCGAATGGTGTCCGCTTTCGGGCCGATAAAGATAAAGCCGGAACGCTCAACCTGCTCGGCAAAATCGGCGTTCTCAGAAAGGAAGCCGTAGCCGGGATGGATGGCGACCGCGCCGGTGATCTCGGCGGCGGAGATCAGGGCAGGGATGTTGAGGTAGCTTTTCACTGACTGAGCGGGGCCGATGCAGACGGTTTCGTCCGCCAGCAGCACATGCTTCAGATCGCGATCTGCAGTGGAGTGCACCGCCACGGTCTTGATGCCCAGCTCTTTACAGGCGCGGAGAATACGCAGCGCGATTTCACCGCGGTTAGCAATGACAATTTTATCCAGCATGGTTCGCCTCGTTATTCGATGACGACCAGCGGCTCGTCAAATTCAACCGGCTGGCCGCTTTCGACCAGAATGGCTTTTACGATGCCAGATTTGTCGGCTTCGATCTGGTTCATCATCTTCATCGCTTCAACGATGCAGAGCGTGTCGCCGGCGTTGACTTTCTGACCGATTTCAACAAAAGCTTTCGCATCCGGGCTTGGGGTGCGATAGAAGGTACCGACCATCGGCGAGCGTACGATATGGCCGCTGATTTCAGCAGGTTTGGCGGACTCAACTACCGGCGCTGCGATCGGCGCAACGGCAGTGGCCAGCGCAGGCTGCGGAGCCGGCGCGGCGAAAGCCTGCTGCATGACAGGGTAACCCACATTGGCAGGTGCACGGCTGATACGAACGGACTCTTCGCCCTCAGAAATTTCCAGCTCAGCAATGCCGGATTCTTCAACCAGTTCGATCAGTTTTTTAATTTTACGAATATCCATGAGTGTGGTTCCGTACTCTGTTTAATTGGAGTGAGACAGGCGTTTTACTGCCGTTTGTAAAGCCCATGAGTAGCCGTCGGCGCCTAAACCGCAAATGACACCGGCGGATACGTCAGAAAGATAGGAGTGGTGGCGGAAAGGTTCACGCGCGTGCACGTTAGAGAGGTGCACCTCGATAAAAGGAATGCTTACCGCCAGAAGGGCATCGCGCAATGCTACGCTGGTGTGCGTAAATGCAGCGGGATTAATAATGATGTAATCCACATTGCCTCTGGCCTCATGAATGCGATCGATCAGCTGATATTCCGCATTAGACTGCAAATGGCTCAGTTCCACATCAAGCTGGCTCGCCTGCGCTGTCAAATCGCTGACGATCTGCTGCAGCGTGGTGCGCCCATACTTTTCCGGCTCGCGGGTTCCCAGCAGGTTAAGGTTGGGACCATTCAAAAGCAGAATGTGAAATTTATGCGCCATCTTGCTGCCATCTCCCGCAATCATTGAGGCATCGCGTAAAATACCTTGCTATCTTCCGTTTGTCACCCGTCGCGCCCAAAAAGGCGACACCGCGCGCAACAAAGCCGGGCATTATATCCGTTTCGGGGCAATTCGCAGCAAAATACTGGTCTTATCTGCGAAGTTGATCCAGCGTGGCCCGAAGGCCACACCTTTTATCAGAAATGATGGGGAGAAGACAACTTAGCGCGGCAGCCAGTGACGAAACTTTTTGTAACGCCACGCTAACAACACCAGCGCCGCCAGCGCGTAGAGCAACGGCTGCGGCGAGAGAACCTTCACCGACCAGAGATAGTGAATGGGAGCGAGGATCGCCGCCAGATAGATAAAATTATGCAGCGTTTGCCAGCGGCGGCCGAGTTTGCGCTGGGCGCGCTGGAAGGAGGTCACCGTCAGCGCCAGCAGAATCAGCCAGGTCAGAATGCCCAGGGTGAGATAGGGGCGCGAAACCAGCTCGCGGCCCAGCAGCCCCAGGTTATCGACGCCCAGCTCCAGCAGGTAGTAACTCAGCAGATGGAGAGAAGCCCAGACAAAGGTCCAGACGCCAAGCAGGCGGCGAGTGCGAATCAGCAGCGGCTGCTTCATATAGCGCGTCAGCGGCGAGACCAGCAGCGTGCCCAGCAGCAGCTTCAACGCCATTCTGCCGGTGAAGTGCTGAATATCCTTCGCCGGATCTGCGCTCAGCCACCCCTGGCTCGCCGCTATAAAGAGGTAAGCCAGCGGCAAAAAAGCCGCCAGATGCAGGACCGCCTTCAGCCAGACGATCTGTTTCAGCGTCAGGCGCACTCAGTAGTTCTCCCGCAGATCCAGCCCGCGATAGAGCGAGGCGACTTCATCGGCGTAGCCGTTAAACAGCAGCGTCGGCTGACGCTTAACGCTGAGGGTGCCGCCCGGTCCGATAAAGCGTTCGGTCGCCTGTGACCAGCGCGGATGGTCGACGTGTGGGTTAACATTGGCGTAAAAGCCATATTCGTTTGCCGCGATCTGGCTCCAGGTCGTCGGTGGGCGATCGCGCGTCAGGGTGATTTTGACGATCGACTTAATACCTTTAAAACCATATTTCCACGGCACGGTCAGGCGAATCGGCGCACCATTCTGCGGCGGCAGCGCTTTGCCGTACACGCCGGTGCTGAGCAGGGTCAGCGGATGCATCGCCTCATCCAGGCGCAAACCTTCCACATAGGGATAGTCCAGTCCGCCGCCGATAAAGCGGTCTTTCTGGCCCGGCATCTGATCGGGCGCATAGAGGGTCTGAAAGGCGACGAAGCGCGCATTGCTGTTGGGCTCCGCCAGCTTCAGCAGCTTATTGAGTTCGAAACCGACCCAGGGTACCACCATCGACCAGGCCTCCACACAGCGCATACGGTAGATGCGCTGCTCCATGGCGAACTTTTTGAAAATATCATCCATGTTCAGCGTGATCGGCTTCGCCACTTCGCCGTCGATCGTCAGCTGCCAGGGATCGGTTTTCAGCGTGCCGGCGTTGGCGGCCGGATCGGCCTTATCAAGCCCGAACTCGTAGAAGTTGTTATAGCCGGCGACTTTATCTTCCGGCGTCAGCGTCAGGTTCGCCTGATATTTCTCCGGCTTGCTGAAATCCAGCGCGCGGCCGGCCGGCGCGGCGGGGCGATCGTTACCTTTAAACCAGCTCAGCACGTCCGCCTGCGCTACGCCAGGCATGCTCAGCGCGGCGGCACTCAGGCCGAGGGTTTTCAGCACCTGGCGCCGCCGCATATTAAAGACGCTTTCCGGCGTAACGTCGGCTTCAGTCAGATATTTTGTGGGTTTCATCGCTCACCTCCCGGCTCGAATATGCTTTTCAGCATGATGACTATTGCCGATCGGCGCGACTTTCGCCGCTAAAATATGAAATTTCCTGGGCCGGCTCGCCGATGAGAATGCGCCGAAAAGGTGAACGACGAAGAATAACCGTTGTCTGGTACGGATATACTTGCTCATCTTACGCAGCGGCGCTGCCGCATAGCGAAATTTGTGCTATTTTGCTCGCGCTTGCGTCAGGCGCGGCGCAGGGCGGGCAAACGGGTCATTACCGCAGCGAACAGGCACAGGGATGCGAATAACCACGAAACTATCTGCGTTTATCACCTCTTTAAGCTTACTGGCCATGTTTCTAATGCTGGTGGGCTGCGCTTTTAGCGTTTACTGGCTAACGCACCAGCGTGTTGAAGAACGTGTACAAACGCTGGCGACCGAAGTGGATCAGGCGCTGCTGACGCAGCCCACTGACGCACTGCGCAGCTGGATGCTGCACACCATGACGGTAATTAATGCCGAACGGGTCGAGCTGCGCAACGGCAGGGAGGTCACGTTCAGGCTTAACCGGCATGAAAACCCGATGCTGGAAGATGAAACCAACCGTTTTATTCAGTTTGACGTGCCGCTGCTGCATCAGCAGGGCGTCACGCTGCGCGTCGTCGTGCTCGATCCTGCCCGAACCTGGTTCCAGTCCTTTACCGGCGTCTATACCCTCGCGGCCATTCTCTTTGTGGTGCTGGTGATGAGCCTGCTGCTGTTTATGATGCACTGCTGGCTCAACCGGCAGTGGCGCGGCATGGAACGACTGGAAAAGCGCGCCGAGGCGATTCTGGCGGGCGAACGAACGCAGCTGCGCAAGGGCGACGTCGATGAATGGCCGCCGCGCGCCAGCAGCGCTATCGATCTGCTGCTGAACGATCTCCAGGAGGCGGGCGAGCAGCGGCTGCGCATCGACACGCTGATCCGCGCCTTCGCCGCGCAGGACAGCCGCACCGGCCTGAATAATCGGCTTTTTTTCGATAACCAGCTGGCGACGCTGCTGGAGGATCAGGAAGATGTCGGCACGCACGGCGTGGTAATGATGGTGCGCCTGCCCGATCTCGATATGCTCAATGAAACCCTGGGCACGACGCTGGTGGATGAGTATCTCTACGATCTGGTCAATATGCTCTCTACGTTTGTGCTGCGCTATCCCGGCGCGCTGCTGGCTCGCTACTTTCGCAGCGATTTTGCGGTGTTGCTGCCGCATCGCAGCCTGAAAGAGGCCAACGGCATCGCGGACCAGCTGATCAATGCGGTCGATTCGCTGCCGCCGATGCGCATGGTGAACCGCGACGATCTGATCCATATCGGCATCAGCGCCTGGCACAGCGGTCAGAGCGTGTCGCAGGTCATGGATAACGTAGAAATGGCGACGCGGCGCGCGGCGCTGCTGGGCGGCAACAACTGGTCCAACGGCGAAGGCAATCCGCTGGACGCCGGGCGCGGCAGCGTGCGCTGGCGAACGCTGCTGGAAAATACCCTGAGCCGTGGCGGCCCGCGTCTCTATCAGAAACCGGCGGTGCTACTGGACGGCAGTGTACATCACCGCGAGCTGCTGATGCGTATCTTCGACGGCGATAAAGAGGTGCTGGCGGCTGAGTTTATGCCGCTGGTGCTGCAGTTCGGCATGGCGGACGGCTGGGATCGCCAGCTGGTCACGCGTATCGCCGCCTTATCTGATGTCTGGCCTGACGAAACGCTGGCGCTGCCGATTAATATCGACTCGCTGCTGCAGCGTCCTTTTATCAACTGGCTGCAGAATATGCTGTTGCAGTGTACGAAAGGGCAAAGAAAACGATTTTTATTTGAACTTGCTGAGGCAGATGTTTGTCAACACATCAACCGCTTAGCGCCAGTATTCCGCGCGCTGCAGGCGTTTGGCTGTCGTATCGCTGTCGATCAGGCCGGTTTAACCGTGGTGAGTAGCGCCTATATCAGGCAATTCCCCATCGATTTGATCAAGCTCGATCCCGGCCTGGTGCGCAATATCGATCGGCGTACCGAAAACCAGCTGTTTGTGCAGAGCCTGCTGGAAGTGTGCAAATCCGCCCAGACGCAGGTTTTCGCGACGGGCGTGCGGACGCACGCTGAATGGCAGACGCTTATCGGCCTGGGCGTATCGGGCGGGCAGGGCGATCTTTTTGCGCCGTCGCTGCCGGTAAACAGTAATGTGAAAAAGTATTCACAACGCTATCATATTTAGCCCGTTCCGAGGGCGGCCGTCTAAAGCAGGCTTTTGCCGACAGGCAGCGGCGGCGGCATCGCCAACATCCTGTAGCGGAAATGTTAGATTTTATGTCGAACGAGCGCGCCAGAACAGGCGCAGAAAGCGGGTAAAACGGGTGAATAGCGCTGTTTTACTCCCGTTAATTCTCGCTGACGATCGTATTAAGTCAAAATGGTCTATTTTTTCACCGAAGCAGAACGTTTTTGCGCCTTGTGGCGGCTTCGCGTGGTTGGTAAAGTAAGCGGATTTTATTTTCCGCCCCCAGCTTGCAGGATTATCCTTTAGATATGTTTAAAAAATTTCGTGGCATGTTTTCCAATGACTTGTCCATTGACCTGGGTACCGCGAATACCCTGATTTATGTAAAAGGACAAGGCATCGTGCTGAACGAGCCTTCCGTGGTTGCCATTCGCCAGGACCGTGCCGGGTCCCCAAAGAGCGTGGCGGCCGTTGGCCATGATGCAAAACAGATGCTCGGCCGTACGCCAGGTAATATTGCAGCGATTCGCCCGATGAAGGATGGCGTGATCGCGGATTTTTTCGTTACTGAAAAAATGCTGCAGCACTTTATCAAACAGGTGCACAGCAACAGCTTTATGCGTCCGAGCCCGCGCGTGCTGGTATGCGTGCCGGTCGGCGCGACTCAGGTAGAGCGTCGTGCTATTCGTGAATCCGCGCAGGGTGCGGGCGCGCGCGAAGTCTTTCTGATTGAAGAGCCGATGGCGGCAGCAATCGGTGCTGGCCTGCCGGTTTCAGAGGCGACCGGCTCAATGGTCGTCGATATCGGCGGCGGTACCACCGAAGTGGCGGTCATCTCCCTGAACGGCGTGGTTTACTCCTCGTCGGTCCGTATCGGCGGCGACCGCTTCGACGAAGCCATTATTAATTATGTGCGTCGTAACTATGGCTCGCTGATTGGCGAAGCGACGGCGGAGCGTATCAAGCATGAGATCGGCTCAGCCTATCCGGGCGACGAAGTACGCGAAATCGAAGTACGCGGTCGTAACCTTGCGGAAGGGGTGCCGCGCGGCTTTACGCTGAACTCAAATGAAATTCTTGAAGCGCTGCAGGAGCCGCTGACCGGCATCGTGAGCGCAGTAATGGTCGCGCTGGAGCAATGCCCGCCGGAACTGGCGTCGGATATCTCCGAACGCGGCATGGTGCTGACCGGCGGCGGCGCGCTGCTGCGCAACCTGGATCGTCTGCTGATGGAAGAGACCGGTATTCCGGTGGTCGTCGCAGAAGATCCGCTGACCTGCGTGGCGCGCGGTGGCGGTAAAGCGCTGGAAATGATCGACATGCATGGCGGCGATTTGTTCAGCGAAGAATAATCGCCTCAATCGGCTGAGACCTGAATCGAAATGCGCAGGGAGTCGCGTGGAAGCTAACGCCGTGTGCGTTAGCGTCAGACGTCCAGCCCAGGGAAGTACGGCGATGGCCGTACTTCCTTACCTGTTGTCGAGGAACACGCAGAATATATGAAGCCGATTTTTAGCAGGGGACCTTCCCTGCAGTTGCGCCTGTTTTTGGCGGTGATAGTAGCCATCGCGATAATCGTCGCCGACAGCCGCCTGGGGTCGTTTACCCAAATTCGCAACTATCTGGACACATCGGTCAGCCCGTTTTATTTCCTGGCCAACGGCCCGCGACAGATTCTTGACGGCATTTCCGGTTCGCTGGCGTCACGTCAGCAGCTTGAGCTGGAAAATAAAGCCCTGCGCCGCGAGCTTTTCCTGAAAAACAGCGACCTGCTGATGCTGGGGCAATATAAGCAGGAAAACGCGCGCCTGCGCGAACTGCTGGGCTCGCCGCTGCGTCAGGATGAGCACAAGATGGTGACGCAGGTGATCTCCACCGGCACCGATCCCTACACTGATCAAGTAGTTATCGACAAAGGCAGCGTTAACGGTGTCTACGAAGGCCAGCCGGTCATTAGTGACAAAGGTGTGGTTGGTCAGGTGATCGCTGTCGGCCAGGTGACCAGTCGCGTTCTGCTGATTTGCGATGCGTCGCACGCGCTGCCGATTCAGGTGCTGCGCAACGACATTCGCGTCATCGCGGCAGGTAACGGCTGTACCGAAGATCTGCAGCTGGAGCATCTGCCGGGCAATACCGATATTCGCGTCGGCGATATGCTGGTGACGTCCGGGCTGGGCGGTCGTTTCCCGGAAGGTTATCCGGTCGCGGTTGTCTCTTCCGTGAAGGTGGATACGCAGCGGGCTTATACCGTGATTCAGGCGCGGCCAACCGCCGGTCTGCAACGCCTGCGCTATCTGCTGCTGCTGTGGGGCGCGGACAAGAACGGCGATATGCCGATGGCGCCGGATGAAGTCCATCGCGTCGCTAACGAGCGCCTGATGCAAATGATGCCGCAGGTGTTGCCGCCAGCGGGCGAGATGGGCCCGCCTGCGCCATCCGCGCAAATGGGACCGCCTGCGCCGACCAGCAGCGGCAACGGCGCGCAAAGCGCGCCTGCGAACGGGCACGGAGGCCAGCCTTGAGTCGTTACCGCAGCCAGGGGCGTTGGGTCATCTGGCTGTCCTTTCTTGCCGCTCTCGTATTGCAGATTATGCCGTGGCCGGAACAGCTCTATATATTCCGGCCCTCATGGATCCTGCTTATCCTGGTCTACTGGGTGCTGGCGCTGCCGCACCGCGTCAACGTCGGCACCGGCTTTGTGCTGGGCGGCGTAATGGATCTGATTGCCGGGTCCACCCTTGGCGTGCGCGCGCTGGCGCTCAGCATCATCGCTTACCTGGTCGCTTTTAAATTCCAGCTTTTCCGCAACTTAGCGTTGTGGCAGCAGGCTTTAATGGTTATGGTGCTGTCACTGGCGGTGGACGTGATTGTCTTTTGGGCGGAATTTTTGGTGATCAACGTTTCATTCAGGCCTGAAATTTTCTGGAGCAGCGTTATCGACGGGATTCTCTGGCCCTGGCTATTCTTATTGATGAGAAAGATTCGTCGTCAGTTCGCTGTTCAGTAAGGAATTTTATGCTATCCCTCTATCTGGCTTCCGGTTCACCGCGTCGACGTGAGCTGCTGACGCAGCTTGGCCTGCAGTTTGAACGTCTCCATACCGATGTTGAAGAGCAACGCCGTCCTGATGAAGCGGCGGAAAACTATGTGCGCCGTCTGGCAAATGACAAAGCGCGCGCTGGCGTCGCCGTGGCGGAGCAGGACCTGCCGGTGCTGGGCGCGGATACTATCGTCGTGCTCAACGGCGACGTGCTGGAAAAACCGCGCGACGCCGCGGATGCCGCCGCAATGCTGACGCGTCTGTCCGGTCAGACGCATCAGGTGATGACCGCCGTTGCGCTTGCCGATCGCGAACGCTCGCTCGACTGCCTGGTGACGACGGATGTCACGTTTCGACTGTTAAGCGCGGCGGACATCGCCGCCTATATCGCGACTGGTGAGTCGATGGATAAAGCCGGGGCATACGGAATTCAGGGCATGGGTGGAAACTTTGTCCGCAAAATTAATGGAAGCTATCACGCGGTTGTCGGATTGCCGTTGGTTGAGACAGGCGAGTTATTCAGCCATTTTCAGTCACTGCGTGCCGTAAGGGGATAACATGACGGCTGAATTACTGGTCAACGTCACGCCTTCCGAGACGCGCGTTGCCTATATTGACGGCGGCATTTTGCAGGAAATCCATATCGAGCGCGAAGCGCGGCGCGGTATTGTCGGTAATATCTACAAAGGACGCGTCAGTCGCGTGCTGCCCGGCATGCAGGCGGCCTTTGTCGATATCGGTCTGGAGAAAGCCGCTTTTTTGCACGCCTCCGATATTATGCCGCACACCGAGTGCGTGGCTGGCGATGAAAAGAAAAACTTTATCGTGCGCGATATCGCCGAACTGGTGCGCCAGGGTCAGGATCTGATGGTGCAGGTGGTCAAAGATCCGCTCGGCACCAAAGGCGCGCGTCTCACCACCGACATTACGCTGCCGTCGCGCTATCTGGTATTTATGCCTGGCGCTTCGCACGTCGGCGTCTCCCAGCGTATTGAGAGCGAAAGCGAGCGCGAGCGCCTGAAAGCGGTAGTGGCGGATTACTGCGACGATCTTGGCGGCTTTATTATCCGCACCGCGGCGGAAGGCATCGGCGAAGAGGAGCTGGCGCAGGACGCCGCTTTCCTGAAACGGCTCTGGACCAAAGTCACCGAGCGTAAAAAACGCAACCAGACCCGCTGCCTGCTCTATGGCGAACTGGCGCTGGCGCAGCGCATCCTGCGCGATTTCGCCGGCGCGGCGCTGGATCGCATCCGCGTCGATTCACGCCTCACCTGCGAACTGCTGGTGGAGTTTACGCGTGAATACATTCCAGAAATGGCCGACAAGCTGGAGCTTTACGCCGGCAAACAGCCGATCTTCGATCTCTTTGATGTTGAGAATGAGATACAGCGCTCGCTGGACCGCAAGGTAGAGCTTAAATCAGGCGGTTACCTCATCATCGATCAGACCGAAGCGATGACCACTATCGACATCAACACCGGCGCCTTTGTCGGGCACCGCAATCTGGATGAAACGATATTCAATACCAACGTCGAGGCGACGCAGGCGATTGCGCGCCAGCTGCGACTGCGCAACCTCGGCGGCATTATCATCATCGACTTTATCGATATGAGTAATGAAGAGCACCGGCGCCGCGTGTTGCACTCGCTGGAGTCGGCGCTGAGTAAAGATCGGGTCAAAACCGGCATCCACGGCTTTTCGGCGCTCGGGCTGGTGGAGATGACGCGCAAGCGCACGCGCGAAAGCATCGAGCATGTGCTGTGCGAGGATTGCCCGGTCTGCAAAGGGCGCGGCACGCTGAAAACCGTAGAGACGGTCTGCTACGAAATCATGCGTGAAATCGTCCGTGTCCATCACGCCTATGATGCCGATCGTTTCCTGGTTTATGTTTCTCCTGCGGTCGGCGAAGCGTTGAAAAGCGAGGAGTCGCACGCGCTGGCAGAGGTGGAAATTTTCGTCGGCAAACAGGTCAAGGTACATATCGAACCGCTCTATACCCAGGAGCAATTCGACGTTGTGATGATGTAATCCCGCGCGTTCGGGCGTAATCGCTCGCCGCCGGGCTAAAAATGCGGCCTTGCTTAGGTTAAAATGCGCATTCATACCGATAATTGTCTGGCGACGGTTGAGTATGAAGATAACCATCCGTCAAACACGGAAGACAAGGAGAGGTGTGTGAGGCAGTTGCCGAGGATTTTGTTACTGCTGGTTGCGACCGCAATTGTGATTGTGGCGCTGCTGGTCAGCGGGCTGCGTCTGGTCATGCCGCACCTCGACAGCTACCGCAGCGAGATTCTGGCGACGGTGTCGCGCGCCATCGGCGTCAGCGTCACGGGCGAAGAGGTGCGCGGTCGATGGGAAACCTTCGGTCCGACGCTCCAGATCCGCGACCTGCGCGTTGATATGCAGGAGAACGGCAAGCTCGATATCGCCCGCGTTACGCTGGCGCTGGATGTCTGGCAGTCGCTGCTTCACTGGCGCTGGCAGTTTCGCGATCTCACCTTCTGGCAGCTGCGTCTCGACAGCAACCGTCCGCTTTTTTCCAGCGATGAAAAGAAAAACAGTTTCAAACCCGGACGCATCAACGAACTCTTTCTGCGTCAGTTTGACCACTTCGACCTGCGCGACAGCTCTATCTTTTTCCGCACCCCTTCTGGCCAGCGCGCCGAACTGGCGATTCCCAAACTTACCTGGCTGAACGAAAAAAACCGTCATCGCGCAGAAGGCGAGGTGAGTCTTTCCAGTTTTACCGGCCAGCACGGCGTGGTGCAGGTGCGGCTCGATCTTAACGACAACGAAGGTTTGCTCAACGACGGACGCATCTGGATGCAGGCGGACGACGTCGACGTGCGGCCATGGCTGGGACGCTGGATGCGTGACAACACGCGACTCGACAGCGCGCGCTTCAGCCTGGCGGCCTGGATCAACCTGCGCGACGGCGATCTCTACGCGGGCGATCTGCTGTTGCGCGAAGGCGGCGCTAACTGGCAGGGCGAGGATGGTTCGCATCATCTGCAGGTAGATGGCCTGACCGCGCATCTCTCGCGCTATCAGAACGGCTGGATGGTTAACGTGCCGCAAACGCGTCTCAGCACCGACGGCCAGGCCTGGCCTGCGGGCCACTTTGCGCTGCTCTGGACGCCGCAGGATAAACAGCTGCTCGGTCCCGACCATCAGGGCGAAGTGCGCGTCAGGGCGACGCAGCTGGCGCTGAACCGCATTGCGCCGCTGGTGCCGCTCTTCGCGCCGCTGTCGCCGTCGCTGTTTGAAAACTGGCGCGCGCTCCAGCCGCAGGGCACCGTGGAAGGGCTGGCGCTGGACATTCCTTTGCAGCAGCCGGATCAGACGCGCATGCAGGTAAAGTGGCGCGATTTCCGCTGGCAACCCTGGCAGCTGCTGCCAGGCGTCAGCAACCTCAGCGGCGAAGCGCGCGGCAGCCTCAGCAACGGCCAACTGAACGTTGAGATGGGTCGCACTGATGTGCCCTATAGCGCCATGTTCAATGCGCCGCTGGAGATCCATCAGCTGCACGGCTCGCTGAGCTGGCTACGCGATGGCAACGGATTAACGCTTGATGGCCGCAATCTTGATGTGCAGGCGCGTTCGCTCTGGGCGCGCGGCGATTTTCGCTATCAGCAAAACCTCGGGCGCGAGCCGCGCCTCGATATTCTCGCTGGCATCCGCGTTACCAACGCGGGGGACGCCTGGCGCTACTTCCCGCAGCCGTTAATGGGCAAGGCGCTGACGCACTATCTGAGCGGCGCGATTAAAGGCGGTCAGGTTGATAACGCCACGCTGCTGTTTGCCGGCAATCCAAAGCTGTTCCCGTTCCGCCATAACGACGGCATGTTTCAGGTATGGGTGCCGCTGCGTCAGGCGACCTATGCATTTCAACCCAACTGGCCTGACGTGACGCAGCTGGATATCGATCTCAACTTCATCAACGACGGGCTATGGATGAAGGCGCCTCACTTCAGGCTGAGCGATGTGGATGTCAGCAACTTCAGCGCGGTCATCCCGGATTACCTGAAAGAGAAGCTGCTTATCGACGGCGATATCAGCGGCGATGGCGATGAGATCGGACATTATTTCCAGGATACGCCGCTGAAAGCGTCGCTGGGCGCGGCGCTGGAACAGCTGCAGATTAAGGGAAAAACGCAGGGACACCTGAAGCTTGATATTCCGCTCGACGGCGAGCTGGTGCACGCCAGCGGCAATGTGGATCTCAACAACAACGGGCTGCACATCAAGCCGCTCGGTACTACTTTAGAGAACCTGACCGGGCGTTTCCGCTTCAATAACGGCAATCTGGATAGCGACAGGCTTCAGGCGAACTGGTTCGGTCAGCCGGTCAACGTCAGCTTTAGCACTAAAGAGAATCCGCAAGACTTCGGCATTAACATCAAACTCGACGGCGACTGGCAACCGGCGAAATTGTCGAAAGTGCCTGCGCAGATCGCCAGTCAGCTTAGCGGACATCTGCCGTGGCAGGGAGACGTTAACATCACGCTGCCGCATCAGGGTGGCGCGCGATATGACATCAACCTCAAAGGCGACGCGAAAGAAGTAAGCAGTCGCTTACCTGCACCGCTTGATAAAGCGAGCGGCGCAGCGATGCCTGTCGAAGTTAACGCCAGCGGCGATCTGAAACAGTTCGAACTCAGCGGCAGCGTGGCGCATCGCCATCGTTTCAACAGCCGCTGGATACTGGAGCCGCAGCTGCGTGTCGATCGCGGTATCTGGCTTAACGATACGCGCAGCAAACCTGCGCTGCCCGATCGCGCCGGCATGGTGTTGAATCTGCCGGCGCTGGACGGAGAAGCCTGGGCAGGACTGATGATGGCGGGTGGTGCCGGTAACGGACGCGGCGCGAACGAGATGGGCGGCGTCGCCTTACCGGGCGACTTCACCTTGCGCAGCCCGGCGGTCACGCTGGCGGGGCAGCAGTGGCATGACGTGGACGCTACCCTTGAGCAAGGTGTCAACGGCAACAGCAGCGTCGCTATCAAAGGGCGCGAAATTCGCGGCACGCTGGCGATGGCGCAAAACGCCGCGTGGCGCGTGGCGCTCGACTATCTTTACTACAACCCCGAATGGCAAAACGGCGACAGCAGCAGCGCGGAGCGGCAGCAGCAGGCCAGTAAAATTGATTTCAGTCGCTGGCCAGCGCTGCAGTTAAGCTGCGCCGAGTGCTGGCTGCGCGGACAGAAATTTGGACGAATTCAGGCGCAGGTCGCGCCGAAAGGTGATACGTTAGCGCTTACTAACGGGCTGGTCGATACGGGCAGCTCGCGTCTTAACGTCTCCGGCGAATGGGTCAACAGCCCCAACGCCCCGCGCACTTCGCTGAAAGGCACGCTGAGCGGCAGCAATATCAACAATGCCACCAACTGGTTTGGGGTCAACACACCGCTGCGCGACGCCTCGTTCAGGGTCGATTACGATCTACACTGGCGCTCGGCACCGTGGCAGCCTTCGGAAGAGACGATGAGCGGCACGCTTAAAACCCATTTCGGCAAAGGACAGATTGCCGACGTCAATACCGGGACGGCGGGACAGCTGCTGCGTCTGATGAGCTTCGATGCGCTGCTGCGTAAGCTGCGTTTCGATTTTAGCGATACCTTTAATAATGACGGCTTCTATTTCGACTCCATCAATGGCACCGCGTGGATTGAAAATGGCGTGATGCGCACAGATAACCTGCTGGTGGATGGCCTGGAAGCGGATATCGCTATGCAGGGCAAGGTAGATTTAGTGAAGCGCAATATCGATATGGAAGCGGTCGTCGCGCCGGAGATCTCCGCCTCTGTAGGCGTAGCGACTGCCTTCGCCATCAATCCGGTTGTGGGCGCGGCGGTATTCGCGGCCAGCAAAGTGCTGGGGCCGCTGTGGAATAAAATCTCACTGCTGCGTTACCACATCGACGGCCCGCTGGATAAGCCGCAAATTAATGAAGTACTGCGCAAACCACGCGAAGAAGAGAAGAAGTGAATTTGACGCCGTCCGGGAATTGCCGCAGGCTAGTAAAATCTGACTTTATCAGCGCAGGGCCAAAAGGCTCTGGCGCAGAATGAGTGCGACAACCTCATTATCCGAGCATAAAACGAGCGAGATACGATGACTCTGAACCTGGTAAGTGAGCAGTTGCTAACTGCTAACAATATTAATCAGCAGGACCTGTTTTCCCTGTTAGGGCAGCTTTCAGAACGTCGTCTGGATTATGCCGATCTCTATTTTCAGTCCAGCTTCCATGAGTCCTGGGTGCTGGAAGACAAAATCATCAAAGACGGCTCCTGGCATATTGACCAGGGCGTCGGCGTGCGCGCCGTCAGCGGCGAAAAAACCGGCTTCGCCTATGCCGACCAGATTACCCTGAACGCGCTGCGCCAGTCGGCGGAAGCGGCGCGCAGCATTGTGCGCGAACAGGGCAACGGCAAGGCGCATACGCTGTCGAACGTGATGCATCGCGCGCTCTATCAGCCGATTAACCCGCTCGACAGCCTGACGCGCGAGGATAAAATCGCGCTGCTGCAGCGCGTAGACAAAGTGGCGCGCGCCGCAGACGCGCGCGTGCAGGAAGTTAACGCCAGCCTGAGCGGCGTCTATGAGCAGGTGCTGGTCGCAGCGACCGACGGTACGCTGGCGACGGATGTGCGCCCGCTGGTGCGGCTCTCTGTCAGCGTGCTGGTGGAGGATCAGGGCAAACGCGAGCGCGGCGCCAGCGGCGGCGGTGCGCGCGTCGGCTACGAATTCTTCCTCGCCGATGAAAATGGCGACGTGCGCGCCGACGCCTGGGCGAAAGAGGCGGTGCGTATGGCGCTGGTCAATCTCTCCGCCGTCGCGGCACCAGCGGGCACGTTGCCGGTAGTGCTGGGCGCTGGCTGGCCGGGCGTGCTGCTGCACGAAGCGGTAGGCCATGGTCTGGAGGGCGATTTCAACCGCCGCGAAACCTCGGTATTCAGCGGCAAAATGGGCCAACTGGTGGCGTCAGAGCTTTGCACCGTAGTTGATGACGGCACCATTGAAGGGCTGCGCGGTTCGCTGGCAGTGGATGATGAAGGCGTTCCTGGCCAGTACAACGTACTGATCGAAAATGGCGTGCTGAAAGGCTATATGCAGGACAAACTCAACGCACGTCTGATGGGCGTCGCGCCGACCGGCAACGGCCGCCGCGAATCCTATGCGCACCTGCCGATGCCGCGTATGACCAATACCTATATGCTGGCAGGCAAATCGACGCCGCAGGAGATTATTGAAAGCGTCGAGTATGGTCTTTACGCGCCTAACTTTGGCGGCGGCCAGGTGGACATCACCTCCGGCAAGTTTGTCTTCTCCACCTCAGAAGCCTATCTGATTGAGAACGGCAAAGTGACGAAACCGGTGAAAGGCGCCACGCTGATCGGCTCCGGCATTGAGGCGATGCAGCAAATCTCTATGGTTGGCAACGATCTGGCGCTGGATAAAGGCGTCGGCGTATGCGGCAAAGAGGGGCAGAGCGTGCCGGTTGGTGTCGGCCAGCCGACGCTGAAGCTGGATAAGCTTACTATCGGCGGCACCGCCTGATACCCCTGACAGTCCGCCATCAGGCGGGCTGTCAGCTTGCGCGGTGCTGTTGATACTGCTCCGCCACCTGCTGGAAATATTCAGTCAGATAGTCGATACAGACCTGCACTTTAAGCGGCAGCTTATCTTTTTCGGTATAGAGCGCATAAACCGGACGCGGATCGGACTGATACTGCGGGAAAAGGATGTCGATTTCGCCCGCGTTAATCTCCTCAATCACCCACATCATCGGCACATAGGCGATGCCGTTACCGGCTTTCAGCCAGCGGATCAGCGTCAGCGAGTCGTTGGTGACGAAACGGCCCTGCGGCGACAGGCGAGTAACCAGCCCTTCGGGCGCGATCAGCTCAAAGTTATTATCCGGACGAACGCTATATTCAAGCCAGGCGAAGTTATCGACGTCGGCCGGTTTCTCCGGCGTGCCGTGCTGCTGCAGATAGCTTTTCGCCGCGCATACCACCATCGGCATCGCGCCGAGGCGGCGAGAAAACAGGCTGGAGTCTTTCAGCGCACCGACGCGGATGACCAGGTCCAGCCCGTCGGCGATCAGATCCGGCGCCGGGATGCCCGCAACCAGATTCACGCTCAGACCAGGATACTCACGCAGCATATTGCTTGTCATCTCCGCGAGGACGTTTTGCGCCATCGTCGAGGAGCTGCCGATACGCAGCGTGCCAATCGGCGTGTTGTTGAAAGCGTAGAGCTGCTCATGCACCTGCGAGGCTTCAGCCAGCATACGGCGACAGCCCTGATAGTAGATTTTACCCGCCTCGGTCAGGCCGATACTGCGCGTGCTGCGGTTAAGCAGCTTAACCTGTAGCTCATCTTCCAGTTTCGCCACAATCTGACTGATAGACGAAACGCTGAGGTGAAGCTGGCGCGCGGCGGCGGTAAAAGACCCTAATTCAACCACTTTGGCGAAAATGGACATGCCCTTCAGTCGTTCCATTGTTTACTCTGATTAAAAAGTGATTTAGCTCACATTCTGTAGAAAACGTATAGTCAGGCGCGTTACTATATGCGCGCCCGGGTATTTCCCGGTGATTCGCTTTTGTCCGGGAAGGGTTAAGCCGGTCTGCTGTAAAACGTCTGTTGCTGCCCGATGATACGCTATTATTTACTCAGCAGTGGTTCGGATGCTGCCATCCGCCACCAACTCGTTGCGGCTTGCAGCCGGGCAGGCTAAGGATCATCCCGGCAAGGTCGTACTAAGGATCCCTGATGAGTGTGCTTCCGGTTTTTGTCGTGTTTGGGCTCTCTTTCCCGCCCATTTTCATTGAATTAATCGTCTCGCTAATGCTGTTCTGGTTAGTGAAACGCCTGCTGACGCCGAGCGGGATTTACGATCTCGTCTGGCATCCGGCGCTTTTTAACACGGCGCTCTATTGCTGTGTGTTTTACCTGGTATCCCGTCTATTCGTCTGAGGTTTAAGTGAAATCGCTAATAAGAAAAATCGCGCGTTACGCGATTACTATCCTGCTGGTCATCATCGCTGTGGTTATCATCTTCCGCGCCTGGGTGTTTTACACCGAGTCGCCGTGGACGCGTGACGCTAAATTCGCTGCGGATGTCGTGGCTATCTCGCCGGATGTGACAGGCCTGATCACTGACGTGCCTGTACATGACAACCAGCTGGTGAAGAAGGGTGACACCCTGTTTGTGGTGGATCGTCCGCGTTATCAAAAAGCGCTGGATCAGGCGCAGGCCGATGTCGAATATTATCAGGCGCTGGTAAGTGAGAAACGCCGTGAAGCGGCGCGCCGCAACCAGCTGGGCACCTCGGCGATGTCGCGCGAAGCGATCGACCAGGCGAACAACGATCTGCAAACCACGGAACATCAGCTGGCGAAATCGATCGCCACGCGCGACCTGGCGAAAATCGATCTGGATAGAACCGCCATCACCGCGCCATCCGATGGCTGGGTGACCAACCTCAACGTCTATGAGGGCGAATTCATTACGCGCGGTTCGGTCGCGGTGGCGCTGGTGCAACAGCACTCCTTCTATGTGCTGGCCTATCTTGAAGAGACCAAGCTGCACGGCGTCGAGCCTGGCTATCGCGCGGAAGTGACGCCGCTCGGCAGCAATGTGGTGCTGCGCGGCACCGTCGACAGCGTCGCGGCTGGCGTGACCAACAGCAGCAGCTCGGTCGACAGCAAAGGCATGGCGACCGTGGACTCTAATCTGGAGTGGGTACGACTGGCGCAGCGTGTGCCGGTGCGCATCCGTCTCGATCAGCAGCCTGGCAACCGCTTCCCGGCGGGCACCACCGCAACGGTAGTGATCACCGGGCAAAACGACCGCGCCGATACGCAGACTTCGCCAATGGCGCGTCTCTTTAATCGCCTGCGTGAGTTTGGTTAAGCGGGGCCGATATGATCGAGTTCCTGCGTTTCCCGGTCAAGCTGACCTTCGCGCTGGTAGCGGCGCTGCTGATCGGCTTTCATCTCAACCTTGAAACGCCCCGCTGGGCGGTGATGACCGCCGGCATCGTCGCCGGCGGCACCGCTTTCGTCGCCGGCGGCGATCCCTATTCCGGCGCGCTGCGCTACCGCGGCATTTTGCGTATTATCGGCACCTTTATTGGCTGTATCGCTGCGCTGACCATCATGATCGCCACCGTGCGCGCGCCTGTAGTCATGCTGCTGCTCTGCTGTCTCTGGGCGGGCGTCTGCGTCTGGCTCTCCTCGCTAATCAAAGTTGAAAACTCCTACGCGCTGGGTCTGGCGGGCTATACCGCGCTGATTATCGTCGTGACCTCAGACGCCAGCGGCGGGCTGACGCTGGCGCCGCAGTTTGCGGTGGAGCGCTGTAGCGAGATTGTGCTCGGCATCCTCTGCGCCATCCTGGCTGATATGATCTTCTCGCCGCGCTCCATTAAAAAGGTGATCGACAATGAGGTCGATTCGCTGCTGGTCGCGCATTACCGCCTGCTGCAGCTCTGCGTTGCGCATGAGGACAAAGAGGAAGTCGACAAGGCGTGGAGCGCGCTGGTGCGTCGCACCTCGGCGCTTGGCACCATGCGCGGCCAATTGATGATGGAATCCTCGCGCTGGCAAAACGCCAACCGCCGCCTGCAAATGCTCAGTACGCTTTCGCTGACCATGATTACCCAGGCGGCGGAAACCTTTCTGATCCAGAACGCGCGCCCGGAATATATTCCGCCTCAGTATCGGCTGCTGATAGAAAAGGATGTGGAAAACGTCGCCGACGTGCACAGACGCATGAAGGTCATGCGACGGGTCATCGGCGCCAGCAGCGACGGCAAAGCGCCCGTGACCCTGGCCAGTTGGGTCGGCGCGGCGACGGAATATTTATTGCTGCTGAAAGGCATTAAAAGCAACAGCCGCATCACGTCGCTGGAAGAGGGCATTCTTGAGCGCGAAGTGGTGATTCAAGCGCGTTCCGCTGAAACGCACCACGCGATGATTAATGGCATCCGCACCTTTGTCGCTACTGCGCTCGGCTCGCTGTTCTGGCTCTATACCGGCTGGACATCCGGCAGCGGCTGCATGGTAATGCTGGCGGTGATCACCGCGCTGGCGATGCGCGTGCCCAATCCGCTGATGATGGCAAAAGACTTTCTCTACGGCATGACCGTAGCGGTGCCGCTCGGCGCGCTCTATTTTATCTTTGTGCTGCCGAATACGCAGCAGAGCGCGCTGTTGCTCTGTATCGCCATCGGGCTGCTCGGTTTTGTCGGCGGTATTTTCGTACAGCGTCGCCAGATCGGCACCCTCGGCGCGCTAATCGGCACCCTGAACGTGCTGGTGCTCGATAACCCGATGAAATTCCAGTTCAACGTCTTTCTCGACAACGTGCTGGGGCAGGTGATCGGCTGCTTCGTGGCGATGATGGTGATCCTGCTTATCCGCGACAAATCGAAAGCGCGTACCGGACGCAAGCTGCTGAACCGCTTTATGTATGCAGCCGTTTCGGCGATGACGACCAACCAGGCGCGCCGCCGCGAAAACCATCTGCCTGCGCTTTATCAGCAGCTGTTTATGTTGCTGAACCTGTTCCCTGGCGATATCGATAAATATCGCATCGCGCTGACGCTGATTATCGGCCACCAGCGGCTGCGTAACGCGGCTGTGCCGGTCAATGCTGACCTGTCGGCCTTTCACCGCCAGCTGCGCTACACGGCAGATCGGGTAATTTCGGCGCGCAGCGATGAGAAACGTCGACACTATTTCGAACAGCTGCTGGCGGAGTTCGATGTCTATCAGCAGAAGCTGGTGCAGTATGACGCGCCGCTTAGCGTTACCGAGCCGGTGAAGCGTCTCGCCGATATGCTGAGCAAATACCAGAACACCCTCATCCAAATCTGAATCTGGCCGCTGCCCGGCGCAGCGGCCTCTCAATGCCACGCCTTCACTAAAACGCCTGCTTTTGCCATCTATACTTTTCTGACAGGAAAAGAACTGACAGGAGCGAACCTATGACGACCCCACTGCACGACAGCGAGCTTTTTCAGACCGGCTATCTGGCCGACGGCGAGTGGCGCCGCACCGCCGCTACCTTTGATGTGTTAAACCCGGCTACGGGCGAGGTGCTGGCCACCGTCGCGAAAGCGGGAAAAGCCGAAACCGAGCAGGCGATTGCCGCAGCTGAACGCGCCTTTCCCGCCTGGCGCGCGCAGACTGCCAAAGCGCGATCGGAAATCCTTTATCGCTGGTATCAGTTGATGATCGAGAACAAAGCCTGGCTGGCGCAGTTGATGACCGCCGAACAGGGTAAGCCACTCAAAGAGGCGGAAGGCGAAGTGGTATACGCTGCCAGCTTTATTCAGTGGTTTGCCGAACAGGCGAAGCGCGCTAACGGCGAAATTATCCCGCCCGCCAAACCCGGCTCGCGCATCCTGGCTACGCGCGAACCGATCGGCGTGGTAGCTGCGATTACGCCATGGAATTTCCCCATGGCGATGTTAACGCGCAAACTCGGCCCGGCGCTGGCGGCGGGCTGCACCGGCATTATCAAACCAGCCAACAACACTCCGCTGAGCGCCTTCGCGCTGCTGGCGCTGGCGAAAAAGGCAGGCGTACCGGATGGCGTGCTTAACGCGGTGGCTGGCGATACGCACGCGATCAGCGATGCGATTATGGCGAGCAAGGCGGTACGGAAAATCTCCTTTACCGGATCGACCCAGGTTGGTAAGACGCTGGTGCGCAACGCCGCCGAGACGATGAAAAAGGTATCGATGGAGCTGGGGGGCAATGCGCCCTATATCGTCTTTGACGATGCGGATATTGACGCAGCGGTGAAAGGCGCGATTGCCAATAAATTTCGCAATGCCGGTCAGGTCTGCGTCAGCGTTAACCGCTTCTATATTCATGATGCCGTTTACGATCGATTCGTGAATCAGCTGGCTGACGAAGTGAAAAAGCTTAAGGTTGGCAACGGCGCAGAAGAGGGCGTGGTGGTAGGCCCGCTGATCGAGGCTTCCGCCGTGGATAAAGTGGAAGAGCACGTTAAAGACGCGAAAGCCAAAGGCGGCCGGATCGTCACTGGCGGTGAGCGTCACGCGCTGGGCGGCAACTTCTGGCAGCCGACGGTCATTGCCGACGCGCACGAAGAGATGAAGCTGGCGCAGGAAGAGACGTTCGGTCCGGTAGCGGCCTGTTTTCGTTTTAGCGATGAGGCGGAGGTCATTCGCCGCGCCAACGATACGGAATTCGGACTGGCGGCTTATTTCTATACCCAAAACCTGCAGCGCGTCTTTCGCGTTTCGGCCGCGCTTGAAAGCGGCATGATTGGCATCAACGAGTGCGCGGTATCGACCGAGCTGGCGCCGTTCGGCGGCGTCAAAGAGTCGGGGCTGGGACGAGAAGGGTCAGTGCTTGGCCTGGAGGAGTATCTGGAAGTCAAAGCGCTGCATATTGGCGGCCTGAGCGAAAATTAACGCGCGGGCGGCTCCGGCCGCCCGGTAAGGAAGGACAGGAGCCTTCACTATGAAAACCGAGCGTTTCGACTTTAACGAGATTGTCGACCAGTCGCATTTTTTTCGTCAGTTTAGCGAGCGCTTCGCTCTGAATGCGCACCGCATCAGCGATCTGGACGCGTTATGGGACGTGCTCACCGGCGAAGAGCTGCCGATGCCGCTGGAAATTGAATTTATTCATCTTGGAAAGGGGCAGAAGCGGCGCTATGGTGCGCTGATACTGCTCTTTGACGAGGCGGAAGAGGAGCTGGAAGGCCAGCTCCGCTTTAATATTAAGTAACCCGAAAAAGGGCCCCGACAAGCGGGGCCAAGGGGTTCGTCAGTAGTTGACGAGGAATTACTTATAAAGTTCGGCAGTGAAGTGGTAGCTGTCGCCGGTGTGCGCTTCGATCACTTTATAGGCGCTGGCACCTTGTTCATCGGCTTTCTGAGAAAGCTGCGCGCGATAATCCATCGGCGAGCCGGCTGTACCACTGATGGTCACTGTTCCCGCAGGCTGCATAGTCTGCGCCTGATCGCCAGTAATCAGTTGCGCTGCCTGAGCGCCAAATGCGATTACGGAAAGCAGACTAACGGTTGCGATGGTTGTTTTGATTTTCATAATTCATCTCCTCATTACAATCAACAACCTGCGGTTGGCATCAGAGTGCGGGTCGTCGATATAGCCAGGCGTCGCATGGGCGCCCGATCGGTTAATTATTTATAAAGCTCAGCCGTGACGTGATAGGTATCGTCCTGGTTATTCTCAATGATGCGATAGTGGCTGGCGCCCTGCGCATCGGCTTTCTGAGAAAGCGCCTGACGAATATTGGTCTGGTCGCCGTCATGGCCGCTGATGCTGATAGTCTGGTTCAGCGGCTGCAGCGTTTCAGCCTGTTGATTTGATACCAGGCTGGCTGCACTGGCACCGAACGACAGAACGGCAGTTAAACTTGCTAAGGCGATAATGGATTTGGTTTTCATGGTCTACTCTCCTGAATTCATCGATTAGGCACCCGATGCGCAATGCGCGCTTCAATAAGGTCGCCGTTACAACGTTGTCTGGTTAACGAACTTATTTATAAAGCTCAGCAGTCGCGTGGTAGTTGCCATTGTTATAGGCCTCGATAACACGGTACGCGCTGGCACCCTGCTGCTCTGCTTTCGCATTCAGTTCGTCATTGATTTGTGCAGGAGAACCGGCTACGCCGCTTACGCTTACTGAACCGATAGACTGCAGATTTTGCGCCTGCTGCGAGTTAACAGATTCTGCTGCAAATGCGCCGAATGACAGTGCTGATAGAATACTCAGGGTTGCGATAGTAGTTTTAACGTTCATATATATTTCCTCGTCGTCTGTTTTTGTCTTTTTGTTTGATGTGATTTGCGTCACGAAAAGAAGTATAGAACTAATAACGCCTGAAATTAATACCTGCCTAATAATGTTTAGTTGTTATTCTTTATCCTTATGACTCATTTTTATTCTTTATAGTTATAAAAAACGGATAAAAAATAGCCTTTCAGCCTTAAATTCCTTTAAAAACATAATGGTAAGTGACTTTATCTTTTTGTGCGAAAGAACGTGGTGAATGTGGCTGGTTATTGATTTGGATCTGGGCGTTGCCGCTAATTGCGTAGTGTAAAGCAGCGTAAAATAGCGCGAAAGGGTAAGCAGGCTAAAAGGTATGACCAACATCAGCAGCGAAAACAGCAGGGAAATGAATAAGGCAACTGACAGAATTAGCAGGGAATAGAGGGATGTTGTCGTCAGAGAAGCGACCAGCAGCGCGGAGTGCCGGTCGCGTAAAGCGGTTAAAGTTCCTGTTCAAACACCGTCAGAAGCGCGCTATGCAGCTTCCTGACGGTAAAAGCGCGCGCTGGCGTAATAAAAATCGTGTCGTCGCCAGCGATAGTGCCGAGAATGCCTTCCGCTTTGCCCAGCGAGTCGAGCAGGCGAGCAATCAGCTGCGCTGCGCCAGGGCTGGTGCGGATCACGATCAGCGCATCGTTATAGTCGATATCCAGCACCAGGTTTTTTAACGGGCTGGTAGTGGTTGGCACGCCAAGTTCCGCAGGCAGACAGTAAACCATCTCCATCTTGGCGTTGCGCGTGCGCACCGCGCCGAATTTAGTCAGCATACGAGAGACCTTCGACTGATTGATATTGTCGAAGCCTTCTTCCTGCAGCGCCTGCACAATCTCGCCTTGAGAACTGAATTTCTCTTGTTTCAATAAGGCTTTAAACGCTTTGATCAATTCGTCTTGTTTTGATGGGTTTCGCATAAGCTACCAGTAAAGAAAAATGCCGAACGCCCGCCGACGGCAGATAAATTATTATGCATATGAATGAATTTTTATGCAATTGGTCGATGAAGCAGGCAGGCGCCGCGTATTGCGGGCGCTCATGATAACAAAATTTTCTGCGCAGACCAAAAACGGTGCGGGCGGGGTAAGCGAAGGTTGCGGAATTGTTATACAATTGAGGTGTACTGAATGTATAGCTATCGCGGCCGTGCTCTATCTGCTATCGACATCGTTGTCGGTCATTCAGGCGCGTTGTGCTGACAAAGTAGCAACCCATAAGATTAAGTGCTGCGGCACGCATAATGAACAGTGGGTTTGTCATCGTCTGAGAAGTTGATTCAGGTCTGGACACAGATGGAAATTCGGCTCTACTCTGCCCCACCTTAATAAGGAGTACAGAATGAAAGTTGCCGTTCTTGGCGCTGCTGGCGGAATCGGTCAGGCGCTCGCCCTTCTGTTAAAAACCCAGCTTCCTGCGGGTTCCGAACTCACGCTCTATGATATCGCGCCGGTAACGCCTGGCGTGGCGGTAGATCTCAGCCATATCCCCACCGCAGTCAAAATCCAGGGCTTTAGCGGCGAAGATGCGACGCCTGCGCTGCATGGCGCGGACGTCATTCTCATCTCGGCGGGTGTGGCGCGTAAGCCGGGCATGGATCGCGCCGATCTGTTTAACGTCAACGCAGGGATTGTGCGTAACCTTATCGAGCAAGTGGCACAAACCGCCCCTGAAGCGCTTATTGGCATTATCACCAACCCGGTTAACACCACGGTGGCGATCGCGGCTGACGTGCTGAAAAAACATGGGGTGTATGACAAAAATCGTCTGTTCGGCGTCACAACGCTGGATATCATCCGCGCGAATACCTTTGTCGCTGAACTGAAAGGCAAACAGCCGAATGAGGTTGAGGTGCCGGTGATTGGCGGTCACTCCGGCGTCACTATCCTGCCTCTGTTATCACAGGTGAAAGGGGTGAGCTTCAGCGACGAAGAGGTCGCCAGCCTGACAAAACGTATTCAGAATGCTGGTACGGAAGTGGTCGAGGCGAAAGCGGGTGGCGGCTCCGCGACGCTGTCGATGGGCCAGGCGGCGGCGCGCTTCGGCTTATCGCTGGTACGCGCGCTACAGGGCGAGGCGAACATCGTCGAGTGCGCCTACGTAGAAGGAGATGGCGAGTATGCCCGCTTCTTCTCGCAGCCGCTGCTGTTGGGCAAAAAGGGTATTGCGGAGCGACGCGCTATCGGCTCGCTCAGCGAGTTTGAAAAGCAGGCGTTAAACGGCATGCTGGAGACGCTGAGAAAAGATATCGCGCAGGGCGAAGAGTTTGTGAAGCAGTAAGCGCGCCGGTTTAGCGCTATTTCTCTTCTGACGAGGCCCGCATTCGCGGGCCTCTGTTTACCGGGAAGAATATAAGCCTGACTGCGCGCGGTTATAACGTAGCGCGGCGTTTCAGTTAAAGCCCACCCGATTTAAACGTACGCGATGACGGCGAGCCGTTGCTGGCGGGTGACTTTTTACCCAGCGTCTCCATACGCACCTGGAAAGGCGGGAAGGGCATTTCGATGCCGTGCTCGGCAAAGCCTTTCAGGATCAGCTGGTGCAGCTCATGACGCAGCGGCATGCGGTGACCCATCTCCGCAGCATGGATACGCAGCTCGAACAGCTGGATACCCTGCTGCAAATCAACCAGGAAGACGTCCGGGGCCGGCACATCCAGCACATAACTACAGCGCTCGCACGCCTGCCTCAGTACCGTTGTCACCTCTTCGCTGTCCACATGCGCGGGCGCAGGAATCGTCAATACTACGCGTGTCACCGAGTCGGAGAGCGACCAGTTGACGAACTGTTCGGTGATAAAGGCTTTGTTCGGAACAATGATCTCTTTACGGTCCCAGTCGATAATGGTGGTAGCGCGCGTATTGATGCGCGTAATGCTGCCGGTAAGATCGCGGATCGTCACCGTATCGCCGATACGAATCGGCTTTTCAAACAAAATAATCAGGCCGGAGATAAAGTTGGCGAAAATCTCCTGCAGGCCAAAACCGAGTCCCACACCAAGCGCGGCGACCAGCCACTGCAGCTTCGACCATTCAATGCCGAGCATTGAGAAGCCAATCAGGCCGCCGACCAGCATCAGCACATATTTGGTCAGGGTGGTGATGGCGTATCCGGTACCCGGCGTCAGATTAAGGTGCTGCAGCAGCGCCAGCTCCAGCAGCGCCGGCATATTGCGCACCAGTTGCGTGGTGATAATCAGCACCAGAATCGCAATCAGCACCGAGCCCAGCGTAATAGGCTGAATGCTCTCAACGCCCTGCACCGTGGTACTGACGTCCCACAGGCGAATGTTCTCGAGGAAGCCGAACGCGGAGTGAATCTCCGACCAGAGCACAATCACCGACACCAGCGCAATCAGGGTGAGGATAGATCGCACCAGCCGCAGCGACTGCGCGCTGATGGCGTCGAGGTCGATAATCGGCTCATCTACCTCGACCTCGCCGTTCTGCGCGGCCGAGTCTTTCTCATCTTCGTGACGCGCGCGGTTCGCCAGCATATCGGCACGGCGCTGACGCGCGCGGTCAAAGGCGATGCGGCGGCGCTGAATCAGCATCCAGCGCCGGATGATGTGGTAAATCACCAGCAGCAGGAACCAGATGGCGACAGAGGTTTCCAGCCGCGCCAGCAGCGCCTGCGCGGTCGCCAGATAGCCGATCGCCGCGGCGAGGGCGGCCGCCAGCGGAATAGCGATCATCAGGTTCCACAGCACGCGGTTCACGAGGTTATCGCCGTTGCCCTCTTTATCCAGATAGAGCGGGATACCGGCGCGTTTCAGGCTGACGGTGACAATCGACAGTGCGCCGCAGATCAAGATAAAACAGAGCCGGCCGAGCGAAGCGGAAAACTGGCGATCTTCCATATTGGCGAAGGCGATCAGCAGCATAATCAGCGGCACAATCAGACCGATAGTCAGCGTGTAGTAACGGGTTGCGCGCGCTACGCGGGTTTGCGGCCAGCGAAAATGCACCACAAACAGGCCGTTTGGGCGGGCGAACGCCGCGCTGATCATAAAGGCCCACAGCAGCGGCAGTGTCGCCGTAATGCCGTCGCCGAAGGCCACCGCTATCGGGTAGGGCCAGGCGTGCTGCAGCCCATAGCCGAGCGCGGCCCATAATACCGGCAGCGGCAGCGCCACCAGAATCGACCAGAAAACGGTGCGCACCGTCAGCCGGAAGCGATCCTGCGTCACTTTGCCCACTTTGCTCGCCGAGCGCGCCAGGAAAGCGTTGAAGTGACGACGCGTTCTGATGCTAAAGCCGACCAGCAGCACCGCGCCGAGCAGCGGCAGGACGGTCTCGCGGCTGGTAACCATCATCGCCAGCGCTTTGCCCAACTGGCCCAGAGTATTGAGCGACAGCAGACGCGTCAGATCGCGCGCCACTTCGACCGGATAATTGAGGCCGATGGGCGTGATATCCGCCGTCCAGAAAAGATAGCGATGGGTGGCATCTTTTACGTCGGTCAGCGCATCCTGCAGCTGGGTATTGGCGACCTTGAGTTTGGTGATCTCCAGAATCAGCGTATCGCAACCGGAAATCAGCGAATTAAGCAGCTCGCGCTGGGTTTTGAGCTGCGCATCCAGAATACGGCGCTGTTCCGCGGTAAAAGGCTGTCCGTCGGGCTGATGCTCCTTGCGCAGCGTGTCCTGCATTTGCAGCAGATCTTCGAAGTGCAGGCGCTGTACGCGCAGCTGCGCCATCTCATTATCAATCTGCTGCGATTTAGGCATCTCAGGCAGGCGTGCCACCTGCGCGCGCAGCGCTTCGCCGAGCAGATTCGACGCGCCGAGCCACTGCGACTGTTCGCGCAACGTGCCCAGCGCCTGGCGGACCTGGATAATTTGATTGGTCGCCAGCCGCTGCTGGGAGGCGACCAGATCCATGCGCTGCGCCTGCTGGTTCAACGCGCCGGAAAGCTCGCGGTTGATGTGAAACTGTTTGCTGATAACGGGCGGCAGGTCGCCGCTGTTTTCCGCCAGCTGCTCAGTGCGCGCCAGCGCCAGTTCCGCTTCGCGCTGACGCTGTTCATTGAGCTGGTTGCGCAGAGCCTGTAAGTAATTATCGAGCTGCGTCGCCTTGCGCTGATGAAGATCGGCGCGCATGCGCGCCAGCTCCTGACGGTTGTTGGCAGAGAGTTGCGCCAGCTCCAGCTCATCAACGCGCGCTTTATTCACCGCGTTTTCCGCCTGGCGCGCCCACAGCTGCGCCTGCGTCTGCGGCGAAGCGGCGGTGGTTCCGTTCTGCAGACGGCGATCGCTTTCGGTCATCGCCCGGCGTGCCTCGGTTTGCTGCTGCGGAAGCTGCGACAGGGAATCGCTGATCTCGCGGGCGCGATCCTGCTCCTGCTGCGCCTGACGGCCTTCCTCCAGCAGCTGGCTGCTGACCTGCAGGATCTCCTGATCGAGCTGGGCGCTGCTCATGCTGCTGCGTACGCTTTTGCTGTTGTCGTCTATTGAGGTGATTTGCTGGCGCAGTTCGCGCGCGAGGCGGGGAAAGTCATCGATGACCTGTTGATACTGCTTTGCGCGCTCCAGCGACTCATCGCGTTCGGAAAGATAATTGAGGGCGGCTTCAAGGAACTGCACCTGTTCCGCCTGCGCAGGCGTGCTTTTTGCCGCTTTCGCTTCGTCCAGCGCCTGTTTGATTTGGCTGGTATCCGGCACGGTGGCCGCCAGCGCTGAGGTGCTGAGCCAGAGGCTCAGCGCCAGGATGAGAAACGATCGCACAGCAAAAACACTCTCAGCGGTTAGTCGGCGATAACGTCGACGGGGTCAGTCTGCGGCAGCGCCATCGCCAGCGGCTGGCCAAGACGGGTTTTGCTTTCGGCTTCCAGACTCTCCGCCAGCTTGACGCGTCCCGGCGCGAACAGATTGATAACGGTGGAGCCCAGCTTAAAGCGCCCCATCTCCTGGCCTTTCAGCAGCACGATCGCGCCTTCACTCTCCGCTGCCGGGTAGTGCCAGCGTTTAATCACCCCTTCACGCGGCGGCGTAACGGTGCCAGCCCAGCTGGTTTCGATGCTGCCGACGATGGTGGCGCCCACGAGAATCTGCACCATCGGTCCGATATCGGTATCGAAATAGCAGATGACGCGTTCGTTGCGCGCAAACAGGTTCGGAATATTGCGCGCCGTCAGCGGGTTCACCGAGTAGAGATCGCCCGGCACATAGATCATCTCACGCAAAATACCGTTACACGGCATATGCACGCGATGGTAGTCGCGCGGCGCAAGGTAAGTGGTGACGAAATGGCCGTCGCGGAACTGTGCCGCCATCTCTTCCTGACCGGCCAGCAGCGCATCCAGCGTATAATGGTGGCCTTTCGCCTGGAAAATCTGGTCGCCTTCGATGCGGCCCAGCTGGCTGATGGCGCCATCGGCAGGCAGCACGATCAGATTCGCGTCGGGATCGACCGGACGCGCGTCGTCCTTCAGCGGACGGACAAAGAAGTCGTTGAAGGTGCGATAGCTGGCGGTATCGGACTTACGGGCTTCCGACATATCCACCTTGTAGAACCAGACGAAGATATCAATCACCAGTTTGGTCAACCAGCCGCCACGACGGCTGGCACCCCAACCCGCAAGTTCCGTTAACCATTTTTTCGGCAGTACATGATTCAGGCCGAGTTTTACACGATCAAACACCTTAGCCTCCTGGCTTTGTTTCGCGTCAATCAAAAGGGGGCGAATCATATCAGCGCCCCGGTCAGATGGCGAATTTCCCCGTGATCCCTTCCGTTATAAAGGCGATGCAGGGTCAATGCCGTGATAAGAAGCGATCATCACTCGCTGGAGGAGAAATTTTTGCGCGTTTTTACCTGCGCCATGCTCTCCAGAATACGGTGATAGTTGTCGAAGCGCGAAATGTCTATCTGGCCCGCTTCAACGGCGGCGCGGATGGCGCAGCCGGGATCGCTGCCATGCTTACAGTCGCGGAACTTACAACTGCCGAGAAATTCACGGAATTCGACAAATCCGCGCGTAATTTGTTCCGGTTCGAGATGCCATAAGCCGAACTCGCGCACCCCCGGCGAATCGATTACATCGCCGCCGTGAGGGAAGTGGTACAGGCGCGACGCGGTGGTAGTGTGCTGGCCCAGACCGGAAACGTCGGAAACATCATTGGTGACAATGGCGGTTGCCGCCGTCGCGTCAAGGCCGAGCAGGGCGTTCAGCAGGCTCGACTTACCGACGCCGGACTGTCCGGCAAAAATGCTGATACGATCGGTCAGAGCGGCTTCCAGCTCCGCCAGACCCGCTTTCGCATGGCTGGAGACCATCAGCACGCGATAGCCGATACGGCGATAGATATCCATCTGCTCATCGACGAACGCGCGCGCCTTGTCATCCAGCAGATCGGTCTTGTTCAGCACCAGCAGCGGTTCGATGCCCAGGGTTTCGCTCGCCACCAGATAGCGGTCGATAATATTGAGCGACAGCTCGGGTAAAATCGCCGACACGATAATAATCTGATCGATATTAGCGGCGATAGGCTTCAGCCCGTCGTAGTAATCAGGGCGCGTCAGCACGCTGCTGCGCTCATGAACCGCTTCGACAATGCCTTTGCCGCCGCCGAGCGCCGGACGCCAGACAACGCGGTCGCCGGTAACCAGCGAACGGATAGTGCGGCGCAGGTTGCAGCGATGCACCTCGCCCTCGCGGTCTTCAACGTCTGCGTGCATGCCGAAGCGGCTGATCACTACGCCTTCCGCCGCTTCACCAAACAGATTATCGTCAGCTTCCGGCGCTTCGCGCGGGTTCAGACGACGCTGATGGTTAGCGCTGACGCGACGTTGTTGACCTTTCGACAGTTTATTTTTGCTCACGCATCCTCTCAGGCTTTCGCCAGACTTCGCCCGGCTGGGCAAAACGTCTATGATACACCTTATTCACTATTGATGACGACTACGGCTACGGCGGGAAACAGCATGGCAACAGGAAATGAAAATAATCTGATTTGGATCGATCTGGAGATGACCGGGCTGGATCCGGAGCGCGACCGCATTATTGAGATAGCCACGCTGGTGACCGACGCGAATTTAAATATCCTGGCGGAAGGGCCGGTGATGGCAGTGCATCAGTCCGACGCGCAGCTGGCGCTGATGGATGAGTGGAACGTACGTACCCATACCGCCAGCGGGCTGGTCGAGCGCGTGAAGGCCAGCGAATTCGACGATCGCCGCGCCGAACTGGCGACGATTGAATTTCTCAAGCAGTGGGTGCCCGCCAACAGTTCGCCGATTTGCGGCAACAGCATTGGTCAGGATCGCCGCTTCCTTTTCAAATACATGCCGGAGCTGGAAGCCTATTTTCACTATCGCTATCTGGACGTCAGCACCTTAAAAGAGCTGGCGCGTCGCTGGAAGCCGGAGATTCTGCCAGGCTTTAAAAAGGCGGGCACGCACCAGGCGCTGGATGATATTCGCGAATCTGTCGCCGAGCTGGCATACTATCGCGAGCACTTTTTGCAGCTTTAGCGTTGAAAGGTGCGCAGGAAAACAGCAGGTTGCTGCTTTAATCGGCAAACGAATCGAAAGCGCAAAATTTTGCTTTTAGACTCTTGCAGCAGCAATAATTTCTCGTATAATGCGCACCCCGTACCGATGAAGAATTTATGCAACGGTACAAGGCGCGGGAATAGCTCAGTTGGTAGAGCACGACCTTGCCAAGGTCGGGGTCGCGAGTTCGAGTCTCGTTTCCCGCTCCAA
>NZ_RYDU01000025.1:0-34416 GCF_003970755.1 Pantoea sp. YU22
ACACGCAAAACAAATCTGCGAAGAATAAAAGGCAAGTGATTGATTACTATGATTTAATCCCGTAAAGGAAAATGATCATAAAAGGATCAATGCCGACATTCTTCCCTAAAACCTAGCGGTCACGCAACAGAAATCAGCGGGAAGTGAGAGAGATCCCCTCTTATGCTGGCTGCGCGGGCCATTCAATATCAGGCGCAGCGCTGGTATCGACGCGGTTAAGCAGCACGCGATAAGTTTTCCACTCTTTCAGCGATGAAGCCTCTTTGTCTGTCGCCAGCTCCAACTCTACGGCATCCTGAAGCGGATCGATAACCTTTGTCGCTGCGGCCAGTAACCGCGTTTTCTGCGCTTCCGCCTCCGCTGCCTGCTCTTGAGGTGTGTAAACCCGCTCGGCGATCCCTGTCCCGTCGAACACCCAGCCGCCCCGATTATCGGCGCGTCTGTTTTGCTCGGTGTTTTCAACTTCTGCAACGCTCATCCCGTCCGGGAACAAAGACGAGACGTCCGTATAATTCCGCGCAATGGCCGCAACAACACCATTATCACGGTAGGCAATTTTCATTGTGTCAGAGGCGAAATTTTTTTGGCTCTCATACCACTCGTTGCCGTCTTCATCGAAAAGGAATAAAGCGCCAACAGCGGCCAGCTCTTTTTGCTCTTCGGTCTGAGGCTCGCCGCGCTTAAAGTTTTTCAGGTTAATCATTATGAAACTCCTACTGTGATCCATTGCCCGCTGCGATAATACTGAATGTAGCTCCAGTAAAGGCCTTCAGCCGAATAATCGCCGTCACGGTTAGTAAAACCAGTTAATACTGTGTTGCTGCCTGTATAGGTATATACGCCGCTCGCGCCGTATTGATGTTCTGAAGTCAGGCGAATATCCGTAACACGGTTAACCTGTGCGTCGTTTGCTTTGTTCCACGCATCGCTTGCAGTATTATTAACGTTGACTATTGAATTTCTGACGTCTGCAAACTGCCCATGGAGCCAATCTGAAAGATAACCGCCATCCCAGGCAGCCCCCTTTGCGTTTCCGTTTCTGTCAAATATTGCTTGACCAGCGTATAAGTCGCCGTCACATCTAATATCACCATTTTGTGTAAATCTGAATGAATGAACACTTCCAAAGCCGTCCCAAAGTAATTGCAGATAAGCTATAGTTCCGACTTCTTCAACCACACGCATTACGGCCGACGCGCCGTCTTTAAAATCCATGTCGCCGCCTCGCCCGGTTAGAACGGCGCGAAAAAGTGGCGAATATAGAATATCGCCAACATTTGGATTCCTGACCGCTGAACGAACAGAGATACTTGCTTCATCATTGAAAACCCCGCCATTCAATGACATTGCGCCCACCTGGGAGGCATTCGGCGGATTATTCGTAGTGAACAGCTCGCCCACGTCCGTATTATCAACCGTTACGTGAAGCTTTCCATCTGTTCCCCAATCTAAATAGTATTGATGATTACCAGATGAGTGTTTCCCGCCGTTAGCTTGTACCGACATCCAGTTTTGGACTTTATCTATTCTCAGCGCCTGCCGGGCCACATCAGCATTAGTTAAATCTTGCAGATTATTAGCTTTCTGAAGCGCGCCCGCTACTTTTGCATTATCGCTATGGAGATATAATTGATTAAGCGCGGTTAAAAGCTGATTCATTTTGGACTTATCGAGAGGAATTCCAGCCGCCTCGATAACGCTGCTTATTTCCTCCTGAATGCTGTCGAAATAATCCGCATCAAGTTGCGTCGCGCGACGTCCTGTTGTTGTATCGCCATTGGTAAAACCGTTTTTACCTGTGCCGAATTTATCGGCCTGAGCATAAGCTGTATCAATACGATGCACGTTTAAGCCTTAGTTTCTGGATATGAAAATATAACAACGGTGTGTGAAGGGCATAATTTATCAATGACGCATTCGATTACTGTATCGCCCCACGTCCTGATTGATTCGTTGCAGTCGCTGGCGCACGTCATCCAGTTTACAGAGGCGTCTTCCGGGATATTTACTTGCCAGTAATAACGCCACTTATCGCCCCATTCTGAATTAGGCGACTGTGTTTCATTCTGATATTGCGTGATTGTTATTCCGCTATATCCGAGAGATGCTAACTGATTAAGATAAAAAGATTCGTTGATGCCGCCTGTTCCGTTTACTTTTGCCGCAAGCCTGCGCTGGCGCTGCGAAAGCGTCTGAACACCATCCGGCGCGCACGCGTCAGGCAAGCCGCATAACGCCTCGTAACGGTCGATTAGTTCTACTGACTCGCCCGGATTGGTTTCTCGCATTAAATCCGCTGCGCGGCCATGCACGCGGGCGAACGATGGCGATAAGCCCTCGATCAGCGGATTATCCCCTTCCCAAAGAGGCCCGCGCGGCAACAGGTTTTTCAGAAGTTGCGTGTACTCGTCCTGTATCGACATACGCCCCCTTAACCGGTTGAATTCAGGTAATCAGCCCATGTAATAGCCCCTAGCATGGGTAATTCATATGCGCCGAGCTGAACATCCGATGCCGGACTTTGAAGGCTGTGAGCAACCTCTCCTGACGCCATGCTGATCGCTTCGCTGATGCGTGAAAGGTAGATTTTTCCGCCCGGCGCGCCATCGCGTAGAAACATAGATTTAATTTCGTTTGTGACCGCCTGGCGGATAGCTGCTGAATCCTTCGCAAGCGCAATAGTCAGGTTGATAACGTGCGCAGAAGCTGCAAAGACAAAAAGACCGGAGCCCGCAACCGGCGCGCGCGGGAGAATATACTCGCGCACCCCTGCGACAAGGGAAGCAGCCGGGACAGGGTTATCAAGGTCACTTGTCGCAACCATAACGCCGACAGTACCCACACCGCTGTAACTGCGAATTGTCCAGGCCCGCGTAATGCCCTGCACCTGCTTAGCCCAATCGACATAGTCGGGATCTGCGCCGCTCTGCGGCACGTAATACCATCGATCCATGATGCGGCTACGCCATACCTCTAAATCTTCTTCGTCTGCGCCGCCCGTAATGCTTTCTGCGTAGCCTGTTGATGAAAGCCCATCAATCGGAGAAATCAGCGTGCCAGCCTCTTTATCGTCACAGTTACCATCTGAGCCTGCTTCTGCTGCGGTAACAGGTACGCGAATAACGCCAGCATTAACAGCCGCGTCGCTCGTTGAGAGATATTCACGGCCATCTGTGCGCTGAATCGTTGTACCTGCCGGAATGGTGATCGCCCTTGTCACTCCCTCCCAGCGAAAAAAACCCGACGCGGCGGTCGGGCTTTTACGTTTAACTTTTTTCAGGTTTCCATGCCGGAGTAACCAGTCTTCGTCTGCCAGGTCGGGAAGCATGTTACGCGCCAGATAATCCAGGTAGCCGTAAAGGGTATGGACAGCGGCGGCCTGTACGCGCGCATAAATTTCCGTGTCGAGCCTGCGCAAGACCGCGTCTTCGCCGAATCGCGTCAGTAAGTCACTTCGAATCATGCTGATTAATTGAGGAAGCGCCGGTCGTGAAAAACCGCTTTCAGCCATTCTGTAAACTCCTCCATATGTCATCGAACAAAACGGCGTGAATACTGCCGTCATGCTGATAAATCTTTATGCCAACCTCTAATAGATCGATGCCGGTACGCGCGACGCTTACATCAACCCGAGCGGCGACGCCGTCTTCGGTAAGCCAGTCGAGCGCCTGCTGAACGTAGTCGCGCGCTTGTGACACTGTCGCGTTCGTGAGCTTGCTACGCTTAAGCAGATAAAGCCGCGAGCCGATTTTGTCATTCGCTACGCTTGGAAAAGTGTCTCCCCACCATCCAAACGGCTGATCTGTTTCGTCGTCGCTTTCAGCACGTCGCCAGGTAAAAAGAGAGATCAATACTGCGCGGGTAAGCCTGTCGAGCGCAGAGGAAAGCGCAACCGAATCCCCGTTTATTGTTAGGATCATCAATTCATCGCCTGGTTAGGTTGTTGGGTCGTGCCGCCGCTGTCGCCGGGATGCGTATGCCCGTTATAGGTCATGCGGATCTTATACATGCTTCCAGTTTTGTCGCTGACGTCGCCCGCCGCTTTAAAATTGCCGCTTGCTTCAATCAGGGGCGTATTAAAGGCAATTTTCTCTTTCGCGTTTACGGTAAATACGCTCGTATTTACCTCTATCTTGTTGTCGCGTTTTAGGATGATGCTGTCGCCTTCATCCGAATAAAGCGCCACCTCGCCACGCTTCAGCCCCTGCAACCTGTAGCGACGATCGCCAACGGCCAGCGCAACACCATGCGCGCGATCGCCACCTAAAAAGAGGACGACAGCCTCCGCGCCATCCTGCGCGGCTGACGTAAAGCCGTAAGGCTCAACATGCTCTATCCCTTCTTTGGTTGTGCCAGCAATGAGCTTTAACGTAACCGCCTGGCATTTTTTGGCCGCATCGAGCGCGACTAAAACCCCTCGCGCCACAACGTTTGAAAGGCTGTTTCTACCAGTCATTAGACGCTACCTTCTTTTTCTTTTTAGCCGCTTTGGGCTCGGGGAGATACGCATCAGGCGGGCCGACGCGAAGCTCGGCTGTCGTACCTTGCGCGTCCTGGTTGTAAGTAACTTCAGCGATTACCAGCTCTTCGTTATCAAATCCCGCGTAGGGATCAAAGACGATTACACGCTCGTTAGGCTTCCATAGCTGCCCGTTACCCTGCCGCCAGCCCTGCACTGTGTAGGTCGTCTCCTTCGACTTGGCCGCGCGCTGGCGCGCCTCGAATTCGCAACGCTCTTTACAGGTTTCCAATGTTGCATTGCCGGATTGCTGGATATAAACGGGCCTGAAGCGCTGGACTTCTCCATCAGAAGAGGATTGCTTTATCGCGGATAGCGTCGCCTCGCCAAAATCCTGATCGTTACCTGCCCTCTGTCCTGCTACCTGGTACACAGAAAAGCGATTGCGGTAATCTTTTTCAGCGTCGCAAGAGAGAATATTTTCGCCGAGGACAAGCGCGGTTGCCGCGCGTGTAGCGCCGATCCCGCCAATAACCAGACGCCCCTGCGCATCGTCATACGCAAGCGCCTGTTTTTGCCCCAGCAAGCGATTTAGCGTCTCGACTACCGCTTCGCCGTGTTCTGGCTGCACGTCGATTAAGCTTCCTGTCGGCGCGCCCTGATCGATTACTTTTATTCCGAACGGTTTAGCCAGGCTCTCAGCAATTTGAAACAGCGACTTGCCTTTTATCTGGCTCCCTTCAGCGGAGCAATCAACCAGATCGCAGGTAAGGCTGCGGCCAACGATGGCGCGAGTAATATTTCGCGCGTCGTAACGCAACGGCGTCCCTTCCACCCAGCCAGTAATTACCAGCTCATCGCCGATAAGCACTTCGACTTTATCGCCCCACTTAACGCGCGTTGCGCCGCCCTGCTTTTCATCACCCGGCCAGCGCTGAGTAATCCCCACGTTAAAATCACGCGCCATGCGATCAATGCCTGCACTGATGCGACTTGACGTCCAGCCGCCCCACTCGCGCCCGTTAATGCGTAGCCAAATTGAATCATTCATTTAACAGGAACCTTTAACGCGGAAACGGGAGTAAAGCCGGGATGCCTGATTGAATTGCGCCGGGTTATGTCTGCTTCGCGCGTTGCGTCGTCGTACCAGTCAGACGCAAGCACAAGGGCTGGCAGTACCTCTTTCGGCGTTCGTTCAACAATCTTTTCAACCTGAGCCAGTCGCGATGAAATGTCGTTATTTACTGCCGCTCGTAGATTATTCAGCGCCATAAAAAGGCCATCATCTGCCGTGCGAAGCTGTTCGCGGTCAATCGCAACATTTAGCGAATCACGCAACGAATCGAGATCATCCCATCCGATGATGTTGCTGCTGTCATTTCCTGACGTCGCCGCTGCCGAGCTGTTGCTCGTCGACGAGCTGGCATCGCCGAACGCCTCCGATACTTCATTAAATGACAGGGCGGGATGCGCTACATTGGCAATGTAACCGCCCCCACCTTGCCCGGCTGAAGCGCCAGGCGTAACTGCGCCGGTTTTAGCGCCCTGTCCCGCAAGTGCCGTTTGCTTTGGTGCGGGCAGGCTCGCGACAGCCTCAGCGGCCACGCTGATCGCTGTCGTTCTGATAGCTGCGGCTATCAGGTTCGTCTGCGTTTTTCTCGCCGCTGTCGTGCCGCTATCCGTTGACCATTTGCCACGCGGGGCGAGCCCTGAATCCAGCGTAACGCCGGTAAGGGACTTCACCATCGAGACGATCCCGCTCGCGTCCCCGCTAAGCTTGCTGCCCTGCCGCCACATAGTTTGTAATGAGGAAACAAAATCACTCGCCAGGCTTGGCGGGGAAAGAATGACGGACAAATCACCCTGAAGCAGTCTTGAAGCGGCCGCAATTCCGCTATCAACCATCTGAAACGCGTCCGTAACGGTATCAAACATCGCTTTAGCGTCGCTGATTACGCCACTCTGGAGAAAGTCGGAAACGCCATCGAGGCCGAATTCCGACATCATTTCGTTAATTTTGGTATCAAGCCAGGCCGAAGCGCCGGAAAGCAATTTGCCGGTCGCTGCGCCAGCGGTAGGAAAAGACAGTTCGCCCGCTTCAACAAACGCAAATGAGATACGGCAAATGCGGCCCTCGCGCGCACTGTGAGAGACGCGGACTTGCCCGTCGATATTGCCTTTCATTTCCCCGTAATAGGGATGTACAAGCGTCCCTGAGCCCGCCTGTTCGACGGCTTTTATCAGCTTGTCGCGGCGGGTCGGGTAGTCATCGCCAACCAGATAGGCCGTTATGTTGATCCGACGCGCGGCGCGCCCCAAATCTTCAGTAAACGGCTTATCACGGTTCGGATATTCGTTAACCTGAACACGACGCCCGAAAGTGCCGTCTTCTTCATCAACTTCAAACTGAACACCTCGGAAAGAGGCTTTTTGAAGCCGCTTGCGCCATTCTGGCGTAGTGCTTAATGCTGATTTGAAATCTGAAACAGCGCCAGACACAGAATCGAAACCCGGAATCGCCATAAGTCACCATAAAAAAACCCGCCGAAGCGGGTTAACATTATCTGTCTCTGCGAAGGCTGAACGGGCTATAACCCACGTCCGTTGTAACCATCAGCGGATTACCCGCCTTCGGTATCTCGGCAACCCTCATACCTTGCGGCGCATTCTCAAAAGAAACTTTGAGCTCGCCGCGCTGTAATGCACTTCCGACAGGTCTATCGAGAGTCGGGCGATCAAGACTAAGGCCAGGGTTTAGCGAGTTATCGAACACAGGGCGATCCAGGGAAACAGCAGGAAGATAAGCCCCTCCCTCTACGCGCGGGACTGGCTGTCCAGTACGGGCGGATAGCTGCTGTTCGTGGTTATACCAGCCTCCCGCGCTAAAGCGCTGTTTAAGTGACGTCCAGAAAGAATCTGTCCCGTCTTTCTTTGTCACCGCATCTTCAATTTCTTTGAGCTGCTTCAGCATATAAATCGCGACTGTAATAGACAGGGCTATGCCGCTAAACCGCGCAATTGTTGCGAGCGTGCCGGAAAGATTGCCAGCTAATGAAACAGCCTCACGAAGTGCGCCTATTGTGTTTTTCGTGAACGTCCCGGCCATTATCAAGCCGACGCCCTCGATCACGTTTTGCCATCCCCCCATCGACGCCGCGACGCTATCCACTTGCTGCCAGACGTCCTTAATTACAGGCCCGACTTCGTCCCAATGCTCGATAATCTGCTGAGCGCCGATCACAAGCGCAGCTATAGCCAGCTTGGCCGGGGACATATTCATCGCGAAGTTCATGATTTTGATAGCGCGTGAAACCGCACCGACAGCAACGCTAACGCCCAACAGCGCACCCGCAAACTTCGCCACGGACATAATCAATTCAGGATTCGCCTTAATGAAGCTGCGCACCTGCTCCAGAAAAGGCTGGGCTTCTTTCGTTGCCTCAACAATCATCGGGAGAAATGTATCGCCTAACGTAATGCTTATCGCGCTGAACTGATTGCGCAGGAGCTGTAGGGAGTTTGCTGTCGTTTTGGCGCGTGACTGATACTCTTTTTCCATCGAATTAGAGTATTTTTTCGAGTCCGAAACGCGGTCGAGATTGGTTTTTAGCAAGTCGAGGTTGTTAAGCAGTGGCGCAATTGCCCCGATAGATTCTCGCCCGAAGAGTATTTCCAGCGCCGACGCCTGCCGCGCCTTCGGCAACTTTTTGATGCTGTCGAGAACGCGGATAATTGTCGCTTTCGAATCTTTTTGCATCCCTGCGGCCAGCTCTTTCGGGTTAAGCCGTAGCCGCTTAAGGACTGCTGCTTTTGTCCCGGATGCGTTGCCTGAAACCAGCGACAGCATAAAGTTTTTAACACCTGTCGCAGCAACGTCTGAATCTACCCCCATCCCGGCAATTGTCGCGCCCATTGCAGCCAGATCAGCCGAAGATACGCCAGCCACATCGCCGAGCGAACCGATTCGCGTAATAACATCCGTGATCGACTTGGCGCTCGCCGGGCCGTTGTTGCTGAGGTAGTTAATCTGATCGGCCAGCTTAACAACTTCCGGCTGAGTCAGTTTAAAAGCCGTGCGCCATTGCGCCATAGTTTGCCCGGCTTCTTCCGCTGTCTGATCGAAGGCTATCCCCATCTTAACGGCATCAGTCGCGAACTGCTGGAGCTCGTTACGCGATATGCCCGCCTGCCCGGCTGCGGCCATGATTTGCCCGATGCCGTCCGCTGTCATGGGTAGTTGTGTCGACAACGTCAGAATGTCATCGCTCATCTGAGCAAAGACTTTCGGATCGTCGAGCCCGTCGACAACTTTGCGAACGTCCGCCATTGTCGATTCAAAATCAATTGCCTGATTTATCGGCACGGCAAGCGCCGCAGCTATGGCGATGCCGCCCGCTGCCGCCCCGACAGATAACTCCGCGAACTCTTTTTGAAAGCCTTTTAATTGCCGCTGCATCCCCTTAACCGGCCCGCTGAGCCGGTCTACAGCGGTAATTATGGCTTTTAGCTCGAAACTATCAGCCATCAGGGTTTATTTCCTTATCTATGCGGACGGCCTCTTCTTCCATTTCCAGAAAGTCGAAAATACACGTCCGCTTAAGCTCAAGGGGATTTACGCGCCAGAAATGGGCGGTGTTGTAGAGTCGTCGCCGGAGGTTTTTTCCGCTTCCGAGTGGGTAAAAAAACCCATCACGCTCATTGCGCTCTTATACAGATCGGCGGCGGTCATCGCCGCCGCTGAGGAGCGCGGGATCTCTGCCAGTAAGTAGACGTAAGGAAGCGCAGCGCCAGTATCGAGCTTAATATCGCCCTTACTGGTTATAGTGAACGGGAAGCCATGCGTTTCGATTTCGTCGAACGTCGGCGGGCGCATTTCCAGAACGTGAATTTTCTCACCGTGCGCCATGATCGGCTTTGACAGTAACACTTCTTTTTTAATCATTGGTAAAAGCCCTCTTGGCCGTGGAATTCGACGTCGACAGTGCCATCGTCCGCGTTGTGATTCATTTCGCCGTGAACCCAGGCGTTAGAGAGGACGTAAACGTCCCCGTTCGCCAGCTCGCTCGTAATCGTCATCGTGTCAGATGAAGAAAGCTTGTCACGCGGGAAACCTTTGGGAACCTTTAGCGTCGCTTTGGTGTAGGGCGCGCGAAAAGTTTCTTTGTAATCGACAGATCCGTCCGTCCCGATAATGTCGTCTTTAACATTCGTGTTCATCGGGACTTCAATGCCGCCTGTTGCGGAAAGCTGCTGGCCATCCACTTTGATGTAACAAGTACCGGCAATCTTGGCCATTATGCTGTTTCCTCGTTGTACTGAAGGCGGAACTGATTAAGCAGCGCGAAAACGCGGAGCTGATTTACATAGTCAGGCGGGAAAAGCACATCAACGCGCGTTGGGTCGTTGGCGTTGCGCTCAACAATAAGGTGCTGCTTAAACAACGCGAAGTTTTCGACGATCCCAGCCAGCTCAAGCTGTCGGTATTCGGAGCAAATTTCCCCTTTCAAAACGGCAGGCGTAACAATCGCCTGGCCTGCACCGAAGCGCGTGCCATCGCTGGCGAGCTTATGGCGCGGATATTTGCTGGTAATAACGCTTTTCAGGCGGCGCAGCACATAAGCCGAGGTGTGCAACGTCTCGGAATCGAGATAGCTATTATCCTCAACCCCAAATTTATTTTTCTTGTAGGTCGTAATATCGCGCTGAATCTGTAACACGCCATTGGTAACGCTGGCCGTTGCAATGCCATGCGTTAGCAGCGACTGAAATTCAGTGAGACTGAAACGAGAGCCCACTGGAGCCGGTAAGATGCCGGTAATTTCGCCGGTCTGCGTTGGCCGGGCCGGATCGATGCGCAGATATACAGCCTGACGAGCCAGGCGCGCCGCGACTACTTCGTCCAGCGGGCTCTGCGTCGCCTGCTCATATCCGCAAACGGTAATATGCTGCTCGTTTTTGCTGTCGCCGAACGCAACCAGATCCGAAAGGGAACCATAACGCACCGTGTAAACATGGCCGTAGAGCTGACGTGACCAGCTCCAGCGGCCTGTATCGTCGTTCATTTCAGCGGAGATAATGCTCAGCGCTGAAGCATCGCTGAATGGCAGGCCGATATAGTCAAACTCGTTATCACCCATCGCCGCGACAGCGCCATCGATCACAACGTCGCCGACGCCGCCTTTCATTGCGGTGATCGTGACGTTAATCCCTTCAGGCGTCTCCTCTCCGCTGGTCGCGCCGTAGTAGTTGAGAGACAGCGGGATGTTATTGCCGGTCACGCCGCCCCATTTTGCAGTAACGATAACCTGCGCGGGCTGGCTCTCTGTTGCAGCGGCATAAACCGCCGTAACCGGCAAATCGGCGTTGGCATTGATTTTATCTGCCATCGCCTGCCCGACTTCGACAGGCGTATCGTTGACGCTAACGACAACTTGAACACGGTCGGAGCCGACATAAAGGTAAATTGCGCCCGCTTCAGTCGCTTTACCTGCCAGGGCGATAGAGCCTTCGGCCTTTTTCAACGTTGCATCGTCTTTCGGCGCAATGATGTAGAGCTCGCCGTAAGGGTCGATTTTGCGATAACGCGCAACCATGCGCGCCAGCGGAGAGCCACGTCCGGCCAGCTTTTTAACCTGATCGGCGGAGGAGATAATTAGGACTTTATCGCGCTCGATAACGCTATCTGGCAAAGCCTGAGCAATCATAAGCGACGCGCCGCTCGCCTGTGCGGTATTTGCCGCGCTGTTGTCCATCTCTGCGTAAAAGAGCGGTACGCGGATATTACCGGGGATGTTGTTAAAGCTTACGCTCATTCCGTTTCGCCTTTGTCATCAGTTACTTTTTCTACGTCGCCTTCAACTATGCGACGCAGCCAATATGAATCTTCCGGGACGTTTCGCCCGCGCTCGGGCAATAGATCGCCTCGGGCCGGATCAGGTACTGATCGCCCGTCTTTCGGTTTAACAAACATGCGTTTTACTCTGTGATTGGGATGTGGGAAGAATGCTCGATAATGCCGTCTGGCCCGTCGCCGGGATCGATATAGTCAACGTCCACCCAAACCGATTTAAGCGGCTGAAGCTCGTTGAGCTCGCGCTCCTGCCAGGTGTCGGCTTCCTGGATTTCAATGTCTGAGGAAAAATCGAACTGGTAATAAAGCACCGCTCGATCCATCTCCAGAACCTCGCCGCCTTTATAGGTGATCGGGTAATGGTTTTCTGTTGGCTCCCAGCCGAGCAAAGACCGCCAAAGCTCATTACGGATAGAATCGACGGCGTCGAAGATTGCCTCCTGCCCGCGCGGGTCACGGCGATTATCCAGCGCGACAATCACGGCGAAATTCTCCGTTAGCATCTGGTAATAGTCCGTTTTCGACTCCTGCTCGCCGGGTAAATCGCTCGTCGGCACAACATACGCAGCCGGAAGCTGTAGACGTGAGTTTTCCCCTAACGCCTGAAACTCTGCGGCCCCGGCCACACGTCCACCAAATGACGGCGCGCGCTGTCGAAGAGCATCAATAATCAGTGAAAGCTTCATGCTCCTCCTTTAGCTGGCTTCACCGCGTTACGTAGCGCCTTAAGCAAGACGTATCGCGTTTGCGGCTTCTCTTTTTCCAGCGTCTGAATCATGTAGTTGTTACGCGGTGCAATTCGCCAGCTCGCGCCACCTGACGCCCCTTTCTTATGCGATTTCCCGCGTTTTGCGCCCTTGCGGACGCCGCTTTCAAGAATTGCCGGATAGAAGTCGTCGCGGCCATTTTTGGCCGGAATCGGCTTACCGCCCCTTACTTTTCCGGTTTTGCTGCCAGTGGGCGCGATACGCACCATCAGGCCTGGACGGCGCGACGTGCTTTTCGGGATCATGTAACCGATTGACTTAGCCAGCGCTCCCGTTTGCCGCGCCGGGTTAGCCCCTGCGGCGGAAGCCTTACGGCTGCGTAACATGCTGCGGGCAACCCGCATATGCTGCTTGCCGATCTGAACAAAAGCCGGACGAAGCTTTTTGCGGTCGAACTGCAAAGAACCCTCTGGCCGGTACACCACCCGGAATAAGGGCTCAGCCATAAACATCACCCCCTGCTGACCTGTCAAAGCCCACGGACTCGCATTCTAAAAGCCAGAAACGGCGCTTTGAGTTGAGATCGCGCATTCGCCTTACCTCCAGAATTTCGCCGTCGACAACCAGCTCCCAATCAACAGAAAGCCCTTTGCGATAACGTATCGTCACGTAATGGGTAATGGTTTTTTCAGTCTGAACGGAAGCCTGATAAGTTGTCGCGCCAACCTGCGCCACTTTAGCCCACGCCATAAACTCGGCGAGGTCTTTGGGCTCTGTCCCGAAATTACTGGCTGGCATATCGACGCGGTTACGAAAAAAAGCCCGCCTGTTTAACTCTCCCGGATCGGGGAAGCTATACCGCGCGCTTGTAAGAGCCGGGGAGCGCTTCATAGCGGGATAAACCGATAAGGCGTGACGAGCCAGTTAAATGACATGGGAAGCTCTATCATTTCCACATCCGAAACAGCCGCGCGATTCTCGTGAAAATGCGCGACAAGGCCCAGCATGGCGAGCTTAACGTCCGCTGGCAGAATCAGCCCGTCAGGGTCATCTTCCGGGACAGTCTCAGCGTAAAGCTTCCGATTTAGATAGTTACTCGTCCGCGATTCTGCGGCCTGTCCAATGAGCTGGAGATAGGCATCCTCGCTTGTGTCATCGGGCTCTATCCTGAGCTGGTATTTAATTTCATCCAGCGTTAACAGCATCGTTACCCCTCCTATGCCCGGCGGGCGCCGGGCATAAAAAAACCGCCGAAGCGGTTATGTCACTTATCAGGCGGCGGCGGCTGCGCCTGCACCTACCAGCGCCTTAATCGCGTCCAAATCTTCGAGAACGCAGTCGAAGCGGTGGAAAGCTAAGAAGCCGGTCTGATCGTATTCAGCGTAACGCTCAACCAGACGTTTAAGCGTCATCGCCTGAACACGGCGGATTACGAAGCTCTGGAAATCGCCGCAATACATGAATTTCGCGCCAGCGCCAAAATCAGCAATACCCTGATCGATAACATACTGAGTGTTAGCAATCGTTGCCGGAGCTACGCCGACAACGTCAGGGAGCCACAGCGGACGGCCCTGCCCGTCTTTCATCTGGCTGAGCTTCAATAGCGTGCTGTCGTTGAATGCAAAGCGGAAGTTAGGCGAATTGCGATAAGCCGGATCAACGGCATGTTTCAGGGCGAGAATCTCGTCAACGGTAAACGCTGTCGATTTCGCGGTCGGCGTCGTTTTGCTCACCCACGTCGCGAGCCCTTTAGGGGTTTTATCGTTAGAGCCATCGCCAGTAATTAAGTATTTCGCTTCACCGCGTCCGATACGTTTTGCGATGCGCGCAGCGAGATAGCCCTCAATATCAACGCCGCTGTCTGATAAAAGTTCGTTAGACACGCGGATCACCTTCGACGTGAGCTTTTTAGCGCCCAGCGTAACAGGCGTAAAGCTTACATCTTCTTCGCCCGCCTCTTCGTTTTCACCAATAAGCGCGCCTTCTTCTGCCGAGCCGTCAGAATAAGCCCATTCAATCGGCTGTCCGTTAGCTGTTACCAGAACCTGAGAAACGCTCGCGATGCCGCCGTAGAGCTTCATGGCGTCCGTGATACGGTTACGGAATTGCGTCGGGACGGTATAGCCGCCTTTTTCGTTAGTGCCTGCCGCCTGCGCGCGCAGCTCCTGCAACGCGCGGCGCTCATCTGGATTCAGCTCGCCGAGGCCATCACGAAGGAAGCGATTAAACGCGGCGGCGCGGAATTCCTCTTCGCTGCTTTGCGGTTTACGGCGTTGCTCTTCCTCCTGTCCTGCTACAAAGGTCTGATCGATAGCGCGTAGCTCTTCTTCACGCGCAATTTGTGCCGACACCTGATCCAGCTCATGCTTATGAGCGTCCCAGGTGGAGCGCTGCTCTGGCGTCCATTTGTTATCGCCGATCTGGTCGTTGAGCGTGCGCATTTGTCCGGCGATGGTGTTACGTTTCTGATAAAGCTCGTGCAATTTCATTAAGTCGGCTCCTTTAGCCCATAAAAAAACCCCGCCGAAGCGAGGTTTAATAAAGATTTATTTAAATAAAGAATTAATTACCGGGAATCATTGCCAGCAAACGCTCGCGCGCCTGCCGCTGGTTAATGGCCTTCACAATGTCCCCGCTTTCCTGCGCCTGCTTCCAGGCTTGCATAGAGCGGACAGCAGAATCGGCCTCCGCATATGCCGGATAAGTTACCGGGCTAACGTCAAAGAGCCGCGAAAACCGCGATATTTCGCGAATCACGATCCCCTCTTCGTCTTGATACCAGCGCTCGCCGTCCTGCGCCACGCGAAAGCCGAACGAGCTTTGATTAATATCCCCGCGCTGCATAGGAGCCAGCACAAGATCACGAATGGTCTGAGTCTCGGGCGGAGTGATCTCATAGCGTAAGCCACGCTCATCGACAGAAAGCGCGAGCGTCCCCGACGCAGTGCGGCCTAAAATAAAATTAGGGTCATGATTAAACAGCGCCCGAACGTCATCGTTTAGCACGTCATCGAAAGCACCCGGCTTGATGATTTCGCGAAAGCCGAAAAGAGGCTCTGAGCGCGAGTTAAAAACCGATCCGTAACCTGTGATACGTGTCGGGCCTCCTTCTTCTGCTGCTGCGCGAACCTCTCCGCCATAACAGCGCTTTTCTATCTCACTCATTCGGTGCGTTTTCCTCGTTTTTGCTGCTAATAGGCTTTGCTGCGTTGACGCTAACGAGCATTTCATTCAATCCGGCGACAGGATTCATATCTTCGAAGGCGCGCGCCTCGTTTCGGCTCATCCAGCCATCGGTAATCGCGTAATGGTAAAATTCGGCGCGCTCTTTCGGCGTGCCGCGTAGCAGGCCAGCAAGATTGAATTTGACGTAATAGCCTGCGGTGCGCTCTTGTCGCGTAAACAGGCGGCGGTTTAACTCCTGCTCCCAATTCACTACCCAGGGCATGATCGAGAAGCGGACAAAGCCGATTGATTGCTCGGAAATGTTAGAGAAAGTCGCCTTGTCGAGATCGTTAATCATGTGTGCCGGTACATTAAAAATCCCGGCTATCATGCTGCGGTTAATCTTGAGCATATCGATCAACTGAGCATCCACAGGCGACACCGTAAGCGCCTTGTAATCGAGCTGCGCAGGCAACAGGAGCGTCTTATTTTCCTGGCTGCGAAGCGCACTCGCCGCTTTCTGCCAGACACGTTTTAACCGTGTCCAGGATTCGTCGTTAAGCTCGTTTTTAACGCTTACGATACCCGCTGGCCGCGCGTTGCCACTGAAAAAAGATTCGGTGTATTTCTGCCCCGATAGCCCGAGCCCGACAGTCTGCGCATGTTGCAAAATGGGCGAAAGCCCATGCTTTTGACAGTTACCCAGGGCGCGAATATGGATCATATCTTCAGGCGACACGGCCCACGCGCCGGACTCGTTATAAACGCCGTAGGTATATCGCCCGCCGTTATCAAGCAACGCGGTTTCCCACGGCATTCGGTGTTCTAACCCCGTCACCTCGCCGCGTCGGCTGCGTATTACCTGCGTATAACCATTGCCCCAGCCGAGCGTATGCCGCTGCATAAGCTCACGCCATTTGTACGAAGTTTGCCAGGCGTTAGGCTCATCATGTATCAGGTAATAAACCGGATGATCCGTGGCGACTTCGACGCCGCCTTCGGTTTTACGGAAAACGGCCAGCGGCATTTGCGCCAGATTGGACGACAGGACATAGATACATGAATAAACAGCGGCAAGTTTCATCGCTGATTCCGGCGTAACGCGCACGTCGCCAGTAAATGCCCCGTCTATGCTCAGTGATTCACCCGTTAAAGGCGTTGCCGGGTTTTCAGGGCTTCCGGCTTCACCGCTGCGCCGCGTAAAAAGAGCCTCAATCATTTTTAACCCCGGTTTTCGCTGTCCGGTGTGCCATTAGAAGCCCACAGATAAAGAGCATCCCTCCCGAGAAGCCGAGCGCAGCCTCCAGCCCATAGCGCAGGTATAACGCCGCCACCATGAGCGAAAAGCCCGCCAGCGTAAGCAAGTCGAAAAATTTCATAGATAAAGCAAATCCTCATCAGGATCGAGAGACGACAGAAAATCGCGCGGCTCGATTAACATTGCGCGGCCAACGCCCATCATCATGGCGACTGCGCCGTCTATTTTGTTTTCAAAGCCTTCTTTAACCGGCCTGACAACATCATCCGAGCCTTTGTAGTAGCGCCCGACAACGTTAGAGACACACCAACGCATGATCGGATTGCCGTCATGGTGGAAGCGGCCAGAAGCGAGCGCGGCCTCTATCTCACGCATGGGATCAGACATATGAGTAAAGTTCTGCGGGATTGTGACCGGACACAGGCTTTCTTCAGCGAGCATATGAGACAGGCTCGTCGCCCCGTAGGGGTCAATTGCAGACGCCGCTACTTTGACCGTATCGCGGAGGCTGACAATCTTTTCAAATATCAGGCGGTAATCGACTTCTGCGCCGTCCGTTGGGATCAGCACGCCCTGATTAACGAAGCTCTGATAGCGCTCGGCGGTGCGCTTTTTGTCTGGCTCGGTAGAAAAGACCGTCTCTTCAGGAGCCCAAAACATAGCGCCGACACAATAAAAATGTCGTTGCCCGTTTATCTCTTTCACAAAGACGGGAACCACGGCGTTTAAATCCAGCTTCGACGCAAGGTCTATCCCGAGATAACACTCCATCCCGGCGAAATCCGACAAACATAGCGATTTGTCTTCCGCATCGTTCCACTTTTGCAGGTTGTAATACGCTGCTTTTGCCGAAACCCAGCGGTTAAAGTGTTTCGTAAGGATCTTGTTAGTCTGACTTGGCGTGCTCTTTGCTAACTGCTGCTTTGCGATAAGAAAGCTTTCTTTTATCGAAACGCCGTAATTCGGATTGGCTTTTATTAACGCCTCTGGCTGCTGCCAGTCGTCGCCATCGTCAATCGTGTAAATAATCCCGAAAATAGCGTCATTTTCGCCACCCTCTCGGATGTTTTCGAGGATTTCAACAACCTGCGCCCGCTTGTCGTAACACGGCGACGCTACGTTGTAACCGGCTGTCGTAATGATCAGCGTGAGCGGCTGCGCCCGCGCGCCCATGCCGGTTGTCATCGTTGTATAAAGAGCGTCCGTGTCGTGCTCGTGATATTCGTCGATAATGGCGCAGCTCGGCGAGTCACCATCGCCGGGATCGCCAATTATCGGCGCGAATACCGAACCATCAGCGCGCGACATTTTCTTCGCCCACGGCTTAATCATGAACTTCTGACGCAGCGCCGGAAGCTTCTTAACCATCTGGAGCGCAGGCTCAAAAACCTTCCAGGCTTGTTTTTCTGTTGTCGCGCCGCAATACACCTCCGCGCCGTGTTCACCATCGGCGCAAAACATGTAGTTACCAACGCAGGCCGCGATCAGCGATTTCCCGTTTTTGCGCGGCACTTCGACATAAATTTCGGTAAACCGGCGAAGGCCGGTCTTTTTATGCACCCAGCCAAAGCCGGTACAAAAAATAAACTTTTGCCACGGCTCCAGCGAAAGCCTGAGCTTGCGCCGGGCCCACTCTCCCGAGGTATGCGGCATTTTTTGGCTGAACCGACAAAAGCGCTCGGCTTTATCTTTGTCGAACCGGTAAGGCCAGCTTTTATCGTCTTTTTCGCGGCGGAGATCGTCCAAGTGGCGCTGACAAGCAAGCCGGACATAGCGACAAGCCAGAATCTTCCCGCCGACGACGTCCCGCGCGTAACGGTTTGCGTCGTTTACGTTGGGATAAGCTGCCATTAATCAAACTCGTCGAATTCGTTTCCTTCGGGCGGGACGTTATCGCCGGGCGCTGTCATTCTTACCCGGCTTAGCGGGTCGAGCCCCAGCAAAGAGCCGAGGCGCGCGAGCTGCGCAACTGCATCATTACGGACGTTAACAGCGGGATGTTTCTTTAATCCGCCCGTTCCGCCAACATCGGTAAAGCCGTCTTGCAGGATAACTTTGTCGGCTTCGATCATCAGATGAAACGCATTGCAGTAAGCGAGAAGGAGCGGCGCATCTTCAGGTTGAAAGAGATCGCGCTCTATCAGAATCTTCGACTGTGATTTCCACAGGCTTACCGCTACATCACTCATTAACCCTGGCGGCGGTGCAATTCTGGTTAATGTGCTCTTTATCGTGCCGGTTGAATTGCGTTTCCGGCCTCCGCCCGAGGCTCTTACAGCCGCCATAAAAGCCCCTTGAGTTGTTAACAGCTATCGGAAAAAAAGATCCTTATTTCCCGCAAATAAAAAAATACCGGGGCGGGCAGTCACGAAGGCGAAAGGCTGTAGGGATTTGATCCCCCCCCTGCGTATGGGTATAAGCATTCGCACCCTGATCAGGCGTCCTTCCATTTCGTGACCGAAACCACACCGTTTAGCGCCCGCAGCCAGACAACCAGCGGCGGGCCGAAAACCTTTTCGACGTGTAATAACGACGCCGCAGCGCCGTCTGTTGGCTTTGCTGCTGAATGGCACCAGCTCACCGCTGTTGCGCCAGCGTGTAGCGATTCCTGAATATGCGCGCTCTCTGTCCCGTCTGTGATCTGCGTCCAGATGTTGCCTGACAGCGTGATCTCTTTCGTGTCCTCTGCGCTCATACCAATTCCTTGTTGATTCTGGTGATTACACGGCGGTAATTAGCAGCGTCGACACCATGCCGTTATATTTTGCTGTTAGCGTCGCAGTACCTGCCGCGATGTTTATATATGCCTGGCCGGAAGATGTGACCGAACCAATTTTAACGACGCTGGGATCTGATGATTCCCACTGAACACCAGCCCCGACGCGCTCACCTCGCGAATTCGTTTCCCCGTTCCAGATGAAAGCGCCGATGTACTGCGCATTCTTCGGCGCGGTAGCGTGCAACATCGTGTAATGAGTACCGTCTACGCGCGTGATATACCAGGGCGACGCCGGATCGGTGTTGCTATCGTTCTGGATGAAAATGTAATCGGCGGGAGCTATCGACTGCCCGCCAATCACTACAGCGCCGGGAATGGCTATTCCTGACTGACTCGCGCCGCCAATAACCAGCACGCGGCGACTTAGTCCGTTGTTACTCTGCATTTAAGAATCGCTCTCGCTCGCATCCCTCAATCGTTCCCATTGCCGCCGCGCTCTCTTTCTAAACGCTTCTGACGCGCCACAGCACCCCACGGCAAAAGCGGAGCGTGTCGACTCGGACAGGCTTTAGCAGTGTGACCATAGCGGCGGCATACGGAGCAATACAGCCGGGCAACGCGAGGAGCGAACATTCCAGCGTTAGCCTTTTCGGCTGCTTCTTTCGATGGATAGGGGCATCTTGTGAAATGGTGCGAACGAGATCCGCACCAGCAACAAAGCATGAAGCCCCCTTATTCGCGCTGGAGCCTTTCTCGCGCCGTTTTAGCCTTATGGCAAGGCCAGCAAAGCGCTTGCAGATTGGAAGGCAAATCACTCCCGCCGTGAGCTTTGGGGACGATGTGATCGACTGTCTTAGCGCTTCGGACAATGCCGTCGCGTAAACATGCCTGGCACAATCCTTTGTCTCGCTTAAGGATGATCGGTCGTAACTTATTCCAGTCCGTACCGTAACCGCGTTGCGCGGCGCTCTGCCCTTTCGTGTGCTGTTTCCAGCCTTCCCCTCTGTGCTCCTCACAGGAGCCGGAAGAGTGTGTCGTCGTGTGCCTACAACCACGATAACGACAAGCTTTCGGGATTCGTGGCGGCATCAGTCACCCCTTCCGCTTGAAGAGCTGAGCTGTATCACCACCCACGGCCCATACAACCGCCGCGATAGTGACGTTTATCAGAACCTCGCCCCAATCCGGGGAAGTGTGAATCCCGGCCAGAATGCGGATAAGCACTGATCCACTACCTACTAACAGTAACCAGCTCCCGATCCCCGCTATGTAGCTATGCTTTTTATCAGCCCGGCGCGCCGTCAGGATTCGAATAATCACCATCAGGCAAGCCAACGCCTCTACATGTGCCAACAGGTTAAAGCTCATCTTTGCGGCCCTTTGAATCGGTCAAGGAAGGAGCCGCCGTCTTGAGGCTTAGCCGTAAGCTTCATCAGCACGCGCACCGATACCGCCGACGCTATCAGCGCACCGACAGCCGGGTTAACTTCTACCGTTGTCGGAAGCCAGATAGACACCAGAACGGAAACCAGCTTCGCCAGCATATCGGCCCCTATAACTCCGGCCACTACCGAAACCATGAACAACAACACTCGTTTCCAGCGCTCTAAGTCGTCTGCCGTCAGGACAAACACCACGGAACCGGCAAAAGCTCCAATCAAGACGCCCGCATCGAGGCCCGACAACAATCCAACAAAGGTTACGCCGGTAACGGCAAGCGTTGCCGCAGTCGTCCCGGTGATCGGCTCAGTCATTCGATCTACTCCAGTTAGAGCCGCCAACAATCGGCGGCCTGTACGTTAAGCCGATTGCTCGTCGAGAGGCCGACTCAAAACCGCCTTAACCTCGGTGTAAGCCACTGTAAGAACTGAGCGCATCTCTTTGTCTAGCCAGAGGATAATCGTCGGAATGCCGCCATGATTAAGCACCCCTACGCCGCCGCCCGGCGTGAAGCCCTGATAAGCTGGCGCTTCATTCGGGTTTTGATCCTTAAGCCAGACGCTTACAGCCAGCTCCGGCTTAAGCTCTTCTTCCTGCTTTACTGTTGCCATACTTCCCCCTTTTAAATGACGCTTAACTCTTTAAGCGTTTCGATTACTACGGTTCGAAAGACTTCGCCCAATCTGCCCGTACCACCAACCATCCCCGGCCAGCTCAAGCGGCACGACAGCCGGGCTTCCTTTTGCGATTTCACAGTCGCGGCGGTAAGCAACTGGCAGATAGAAAGTCGTCCCTACACGGCCAAACAAAGCCGTTTCGCCTTCCGCGTCCTGTTTCAGCCTGATTTGTCCGGTCGCCGTGTCGTGCTGAACCGACATCGTCTTAACCTTGCGATCCGGTAAAATGTTGCGGCTGAGCATCGCCGCGCCCGTGTGATAAACCACAAGCGAAGGCGTATTCGCATACATGCGTTTCTCGCGTGTGTATGCGGTTTTGATTTGCTTGAAAGCCATGCTTCCCCCTGTTGTCTTTGGCGCTGCTCCCGCGTGATCCGCGTTGTCTCCTGTGTGGTTAGCGTTACGCGCCATTGCAGAAGCAGCCCAGAAACAACAAAGCCCCGCATTTCTGCGAGGCTCTTTAAATATTTAAATCTTTAATTCATTACTGCTTTGCCATGCGCTACGCCTGGCCCTCGCAATTGATGCAAGCGCAGTCGTCGCCCATGTCGCAGACGTCGCATTTAAACGCCTCACAAAACGGGCAACGCGATTTATATTCAGGCTCTTCATTGCCGCATGAAGAGCACTCTGTTTCACTCGTCATAATCACCAGTCTTTATTTAAAGATTTCTTTATGAAAGCAGTATCAGCGCAGCCAGTGACAGCATTGAGACGACAGCTATCCAGCGCATCAGGCAAACCCTCCCGCCGTCATCGTTAGCGAGCCTGCGCACTCATTGCCGAACCCGTCCCAGCCTTCGCCCGGCTCGCCACGACAGAACAATTCAATCCGGGGAACGTCGCCGACAAGCTTCACCAGCAGATCCCGGAATTCGACAGGCTTAGCGCTGTGCTCTGTTCGCGGAAAAGTCTGGAGCTGGCAGATCCCGGCGTTGAATCGCTTGGGGAGTTTGCCACGCACGGCGAAAAGCATGTCCTCCGAGTTGGCGCGGGTCATATGCCCCATCCCGATTGCATGGTTTCCTTTTTTCCGGTTTGTCTTCGCCCAGGTAAAGCCCTTCATCGTCATCAGACGAAAGCCCCAGGCTTCAATCACCTTTAACGCTTCTGTCGGCTGCGTCGGTACATGCCACATAGCAAGGAGACAGCTCTCCGGGTCTGCCAGCGTATGAACCGGCAGGCGGCATATATCGGCAACGCTCATTACGTCATAGTGAAAGCCCGCGCCTCGCTGGCCGTCTTTGCATTTGTCGCGGTAAGACCAGGGCGGATCGACATAAATAAGCCTGTATTTCATTTGCTGCCTCTCGCTTCGTCCGCTTCACGGATGCCCGCTAACTTTGTGTTAGCCTCATCGAGCGCCGACAAAAGCGGGTCAATCCATAAAACGGCCTGCCGATAAGTTAGTTCGCAGGCGGCGGCGGGATCAGAACTGGAGCCGTCAGAGACGCCGGAAGCTTCTCGCATTGCGCTGGCACGTAAACGGTTTGAGTATGCGAGCAACCGGCAAGCAACATCATCAGGGACAAGCTCGTCAGTAAGCGGGACGCGCTTAAGGATTTCACGGTATTCAATAACCTTTTGTTGAGACGCCGCCACGATACGGAGGCGATCCGCTTCAGCCTGTGCGGCTATCTCGTTAAAGCGCTGGAACACAAACGCGCCGCGTGAGATAGCCTCCGCCTGTAGTGCGTTGTCGCTTCGTAAGACACTGTTAGCGCTTTCTGCCAGCTCGGCCCGGCCCTGATAATGCTGCGCCAGGTAAAGCAGAACGGCGATAACGGCTATCAGCGCCAGCCAACACCACTTTTTCACGAATGACAGGACGTTGTTCATAACCCCATCCGGGCGCGCTTGAAGAGCATTACGCGATTAGAGAGCCCGTTGTCGCCGCCGTTGATGATTTCCGTAGCGCGCTTAACGTCACCTTTAAGGCCGCAGCAGCCATGAGATTTAAAGAACCATGCAGCCGAGCGGGCGGCGTATTCGTCTTGCAGCAGCAAATCAGGGTTAGCAACGAGATCGACGCCGAGCGCGTTTCCGCACGCCTTATAGTTGTCTTTAAAAGTGATCTGCTTTAGGCCGCGCCCGCGATACGTCCAGCCGTCGCCGCGAATGGTGTTCCCGTAACGCCCGCCGTAAGCAATGTTGGCGATAGCCTTTTGTCGCTCCAGTGGTACGACTTTTTCCCCAGCCTGGCGGCAAAGCATCGACGACTGATAGGGCGAGAATCGAGAGCCAAACGTCCCCGTTAGGCCCGTCAGTGAATAATTAAAATTCTCTTCCAGGCGGCTAAATCCTGACGACTCATGCCCGGCCTGCGCAATAAACATCGCCACATCAAGCCGATCAGTAATTTCAAACTCGGCTAACGCCGCGTTTATGTGTGGAACCCAGCGCGCGGCAAGCTCTGTGCTAATGCCAGTGGCGCGGGCGAAGGTTTCAACGTTCATATTCCTCCGGCGCAAACTAAAAAGCCCCGCGTTAGCGAGGCTTGTATCTGGCGTTATTGCCATATGTGAGCGGAAAAGCGACTCCGTCGACCGTAGGGGAGACGGCTTAGGAGTTGCTTTCCCGCTCACATATGGGAATGACAGCCAGCGCACCGGCAAGAGCCGAAAGGCTAATGTATGTTGTAATTAAGAAGGCTCCAGCTCCAAAAAAAACCCCGCCGAAGCGAGGTTAAACGGATACTGGTTAAGTGCTTTCCTGCCCCGAGGCGCAGTAACAACACGTTATGAAAGAAGATAGGGCAAAAGGACACCCAAATCAACCACAATTCGAAGTTTTATGATACGTTCGCGGCTTTTATCGTTTAAATGAGTATTTATTAATCATTTAGCGCCATTAATTGAAGTAAGCTTTCAATTCGAAGTTATTCGCACGCTTTGAAACAAACGTTTGATTGCCCCTCGTTTCAAACTGTCGCGGTCATTTCAAAACGTCACGCCCAAAGCACAACAGCCGCCAATGGCGGCTGTTGTGTCCGGTCATACTACGTTAGCTTCAGGCTCTTAGCGCCACGCGCGCCGCCTCTTCAATTCGCATCAACGCTACCGCCATTGATGCCGATTTGCCGGGCGCAGTCGCCAGCGTTTGAAGCTGCTCCCTTTGTTGCTCTACCGTACTTTTGAGCTGGCTTAATTCTTCCTGGAGAGACGGCTCCTTCGCTTCGCTCAAACGCAGGCAGTAGCGAAGCAATGCGCCAAAGTCATTCCCGTTAAGCGTGACCGTCTCCACTCCCTTTGAATCAATCCAGCCCATGAAGGAGGTAACGCGCTCGCGGTTCCATGTCTCAATATTCTTTTTCATATGATTCCCTTTTATGAGTAGTCTTTAAATATTTAAATCTTTAAATAAAGCTCGCTAGGCCCGTAGTAGCGCCAGCACTGCGAATCACCAGATAAAGCGCATTCGGCCACTGGCGCAGGCTCCCCGCATTTACGGCACGCAGGGATCGTAGATAACTTTTCTTCGTACTCCTTGCGGGTTTTACGAACCATCAGGCCAATGAGCTCGGATCGTGTATATGGCTCATACCCTGGCCGCAGCAGCGCACATAGTTCATCAAGCTGCGTCATTTCTTCCGCCTCGATACGAAGCTTAGCACGAACAAAGCCGAGCTGTTTATCGCGCTCTCGCTGCGCTGCCTTTCTGTTTTTTTTATCAGTCACTCTTAATCACCCGGTAAAATGTTTCGCTGTCGTCGCACTGGCTTACCAAAGAGCTTGGGCTCGCCTCCTTTCTCCGCAGCCAGACACAGACGAAGCCCCAATCCTCCGCCTCGTGTATGCTGCCGATAAACCATTCAGCGGCCAGCGGCTTCGGTAAACTCCAGCCATTATCCCCGGCCCTGACCTCTTCGAGAATCACGACAGAGAACTCCAGCCCAGCCACTTCGCACCAATGCTTGAAGCCCTCCGGGCTGTCGCCCTGATAGAAATCAGGATGCCGGAAAATGCCTTGCTCGTTTCTTTTGACCGCAACCGGCATGATCACCGGCTTAACGGCCTCGCTGTTTAATGCGCCCTTTCGGCTACTTTTAAGCGCGCGTGAAAAAACAAAATGTAATCCCCGCAATAGACGCGGCGCGCTTCCTTTTCTGAATCTGCCACAGTCGACAGGCATTGGATTTTGCTTTTTCCATCGCAACGGCGAATCGCCATAAACTTGTAACGCCACATTAAAACCCCCTAAAACCACAGCACTAACTGAAGTTTCACCCCTAAACGGGATCACGTTTACTTCATTTTGAAGTTAAGGGGGATAATAATCATCCTCTCCTGATGGCGCAAGAGAAAATAAAGATTTAAAGATTTATTTATTTCATTATCGGATTTATACGCCTGTCGGGGAACCCGAAGATCAGCGCTGAATGGCTGAATGCGTGGCGGCTGTCTGCCTTTTTGCCCTGCGCTGCTGCAACTTCACTCTGCCGTTTTGGCTTCGGCTTGCACGTCAGACAATGCCGGTTGGCTGTCAGGCGCTTAGAACGCCCGCACCTGGCGCACGGTGCGCCGTTATAATGCTCTATTCCCGCCGCGAGCGCTTCAGCGCGCGCTTTTTCAAACGATGCTCGCAGTAAAGCACTCATGCTCTTTACCCGCCTGTTTCAAATCTTCCGCCGTAATGTAATGCTCTTCGGCAATGCAGATCACCGCACCGGCCATCGGCTGAAACGTTGCTATCGCCGCACTTAGCGCCAGGTGACGTGATGCAAATGGGCCATACGGATAATTCTCGCCGTCGACGCCGAACCAAAAATCAGTTTTCACTTTCTCTTTTTCCTTTCTATCAAATAATCCGCAACAAAAGCCCGTCCCTTGTCGAGCCTCCGCCTGTACGTCTTTACGTTGATTCCCATTACAGCGGCCTTATCAAGCTGCGTTTTTGGCTCGCCAACCAGTGTTAAGACGCCATACTCGACACGCAGCACTGTCGCGCTGTTTTTGTCCGTAGTCGACAGCAGCGCGACAGCTCCTTCAATGCTCGTTTCTAAGCTGTCGTTGGGCTCCCCGCCGCCGCCTGAGAATTGACAGCGGGTAGCCATCATCATTTGCAGCATTGACGCAAATCCCCCGCGCGCGTTGCAGCCGTTTAAAACCCAGCGTGCCCATAAGTCGAAAAGGCTGTCTAAGTCCCCTTTAGCCATTCCCTTAAACCTCGTGAATCGTTATTTGATAATGGTGCTCAACCATCTTTTTCTTGATCTTGTACTCCGCAGTTTTCACGCCCTTAACATCGACGATCTCAACTTCGCCGCTGGCATGAAAAACCATAAAGTCGGCGACATACTTCACGCCGCCTGGCAGATGAAAAGGAACCTGACGCAGAAATAAAACTACTTCGCCAGCCGCCTTAAGGCGCTTGAGAGTGACGTAGTAATTAGCTTCTTTGATGCTGTCAAAGGTGAACCCGTCGACCTCTGTTTTCCTGTTGCGGTACTTACTGACAGGCTTTACGCCTGCTCTGAATCCCTTAAATTGCATCAGCTAAAACCTCTCCGGGCGGAAGCTCGCCTAATGACAAATCAAAACCGATTTGCTCTTTAACGTGAGCGGGCACTAATTCCCACGAGTAAGCGCACAACAAGGCATCGTCCCCGTATTTATCAGCAAAGCGGATGCTCGATTTAAGAATCGGATGCCTTACAGCTATTGAGTAATCTGGCTTGCAGCCGGACGGGAAAAGCCCTCTGTGATGCGTTGCGCACAGCCCAAACCCGCGAAAATGCGCATTTTTGTCTGTGCTGCCGAAGTCGGGATCGTGATGGAACTCTGTCCACGCTTCAGCGTTTTCAATCTCCCGGCCATCGAGACGGCAAGCGACGCATCCAACATCCTGCACACAGGCGCGGATATAAAGACGCTCGGCCTTAGTCGGTGTGCGCCCGTTCATTTCGTCACCTGGCAAAAGCCGTTAAAGTCTTTGACCAGCTCGATATAGCGCGACATAGCCGCCTCGTCATTTGCCAGCGCAGCACGCGAGCGGACGCCGCATAACTGGCGTAGAACCTGCGCCGCCTCCTCTTGTGACGTGACAATGTCACCCGTTTTTGCTGAAAGGAATTCCCAAAAAAGCGGTTTTTGACAGAATCGCACCGCACCCTTAACAAGCTGCATAAGCAACCCCCTCGGGCATACGGCGACGTTTTCTTTCAGCCAGCCAGGCGACAGAGAAAAGCTCTTCAGGATTGCTGTAAAGCGCGCGCTTGGCGGCTGTTTCAAGCTCTGGCGGGTTAATGTGGACGAAGTGGAAGCCGTCGCCTATTTCCAGACCTTCACGCATAAAAAGGCGGGGAAGTGCGCCAGCGAAGATCCCGAAAACCGCTTTACGCTTCATAAGGATTTCAACTTCACGCATCGAGGTAACGCCGGTAAAAATTAGCGCTTCATCCGGCGCACATCCCGCCGCTATAGCTTTATTGATGGCTGTAATGCGCGCGGGCATTGATTTTAGGCTCTGGCTGAGATTGACCCTTTTGATGCGAAAGTCAGGAGCTATATCTTTTGCCATACGCTCGATAAAGGCGGACTGCTGATTAACCTGCGACCCCATAAGGGCAATGATCATCATTTATCGAGCTCCTTCAGATTCAACCGACGAGCAACGGCGATTGTTTCGTGAATCTGCTCAACACTCGTAATCTTTGGCTCCGTAGCTACCAGAACGCGCAGCGCAGCGCGCACCTCTCCGACCGTTACGTTAGTTGTGCGCCAGCGGGCCAGATACTTTTCCGCGTCGTCATTAACCAGCGTGTTAGGGATGCCGAACTCCTCAAAGATGGTGATCAACTTGTCGGGCCGGTTCACTAATAAGCCCGTTCGCAGGCTTTTAAGGCGCTTACGCGGCTTACCTTTCGACTGAACATAATCAGTTGCCAGCCGATCCAAATCGACCGAATCCCCTAACACCGCTCGCATACGCGCCAGACATTCGGGGCGCGGGAAGCGCGTTAGCCGGACATATGCTCCGAATGTGCTGGGATGAATCCCGAGCGTTTTAGCCGCGCTCACTATTCCCCCTTGTTCTTTGGCCCATCCGGCGAGGCCCAATCTTTCGCCCATAACTTCACTTTCTCCGTATCGAATTCATATCGACACTAGATTAATCTCATTTTGAAGTAATGTGAAATATTTAGATTCTTATAACCTCGTTTTGGTGTCATAATTAATTCGATTTGAAGTATTCAACTTGGGATAAAAGTCTAATGAAATCAAGAGACTTAGAAATTAGCTCTGTAATGGGTAAGCGAATTCAATCGCTTAGACAGCAACAAGGTAAGTCGATTAACGATCTGGCAGCGTTAACCGGCCTTGCCAGGTCGTCGCTTCAGAATTATGAAGCAGGCAACAGGCAACCTTCTTTGGGGATAATCAAGAGTTTATCTAAAGCATTAGGCTGTAATCCGGCCTGGCTCAGCGGGTTAGTTGATAGCGATAGCGGTAAAGAAGAGTTGAATTACATGATTATCAACTCTCCCTATCCAGGGACGGCGCCGTCCGATCTCGATTCAGTATCTTTCAACAATGCGCACTTACGGAAACAGGGCATTTCCCCGGCTCATGTCCGCTTTTTGCGAGCTAAAGACTCTCTAGTCGCGCCTGACATAAAAGAAGGCGATGAAGTTTTGATCGACACATCAATAACTAAAGTCGAGAGAACAGACGTTTATGCGGTTCAAGACGATTCGGGCAGCGTAGTTTTCCGTTGGGCGCGGCGTGAATTCGGAAAGGCGGGTTATGTGCTTTACTCAAATAATGATTCACATTTCCCACCGATTTTTGTTGAGGATGCCAACGAGTCAGTTAAAATAATCGGGCGCGCTGCTTGCGTTGTAAGTTGGAGATAACTCTCAAATGCGGCCCGATTCAGGCCGCTTTTTTTATGGCCTGAATAACCACATTTTGAATGTTTTATCAGTTCAATAAAGAAGTTCAAACTTCACTTAGTATACTGGTTTCAATATGCGCTTAAAAAATAATCTCCTTGATGCTTCATCTTTCGTTCTGGCGCACAACCTCGCGGTTGAGCATTTACTTAATGATTACCTCCAAAATTTTGATCGCCGCTTTGCGGACGCTGCACTCTCAAGCCTTATTGAGCAAAAGCAGTCGCTGGCTGAACTTGATGAGGCCTGGCTAACCTTTTTAGCCGCTGCTGAAGTATGCCACCACCCCGAAACACAAGACGCTTTCTCGCGTGCCTTCAAGATGCTTAATGACGCCTACTACCCTCTTTTCTCCATGCTCAGCACTCTTTTAGAACGAGGCGACGAACACGGCGATTTAGCCGAAAGCGTCTTGATCTATGCCAAACACCAAAACAAATTTATCCAGAAAATCAGAGAATTAATCTCCACATTATGAGCCCTTCGGGCGGGTTATTCCGCCCTTTAAATATTTATTTCTTTATTTCTTTATCTTTGCTTTACCTCAGATCCCCGCCTTGCTAAGATCTCCTCTCAATCTTTAATTAAAGATTTATTTAAGGGGATCTTATGACCGTTTCTATCGCCGTGGCATCCGGTAAAGGCGGAGTTACCAAATCAACACTTATTCGCGCTCTTGGTGTGTCCTACGCTTTGGCCGACTGGAAAGTTCTCGGGGCCGACATGGACATCGGACAGGGAACGCTAATCAAATGGAACAAGCGCCGCGCTGAAGCCAATATCGGCCCGCTCTTCCATGCTCAAAGCTTTGGCGCAGTGCCACTTATCACGCGCGAAATTCAGTCGGATAAATGGGACATTGTCTTGATCGACTGTCCGGCCTTTGCCTCTGCTTCTACAATTCACGTAGCCGAGCTGGCCGACTTCGTCATCATCCCGACGCGCTACTCCCTGGACGACATGCAAAGTACCGCTGAAACCGCCAACGCTCTGATTAACGCCGGTATCCCGGCCAAAAAAATCGCTGTTGTCTTTTCGGGCGTTGCTGAGTCTGAAGCCGAGCACGCAGCAGCAATTAACTATTTTGGCGAGGCTCCTTATTTCCTGATCGAAGGCTACATCCCGCAAAAAACCTCTTACAGCAAAGCGCAGGACGTAGGCCGGGCGGTAATCGAATGCTCGCACCCAGGCTTACGCAGCAAAGCCGACAAAGTAATTCAGAACATCATTTCGCGTTTCGAAGAAGTCATCGAGGAGTAACAAGCTATGGCCGCACCTAAAATGAAACCCCGCACTAACACCAAAGGCAGCGCTCCGACCGTTGAGCAGACAGCCACGGCTGTTACACCTACAACCCGCGCCGGACGCGAGAAAAGCGGCGGACAGCCGTTAAATTTCAACGTCGATCCAGAATTTCACATCGAGCTGAAGGCTTTCGCGACCATTCATCGCAAGAGCATGAAGCAGGTGCTGATCGATGCTTTCAACGAGTACAAAAAGAATCACGCTTAATCGGTGTGACCGGACACGCTTAACAAAGAGGCCCAGCGGCCTCTTTTTTTGTCTTTAAATCTTTAAATCTTCATTTCCTTATGAAAATCAAGACTTCCCGATAACCAGATCACAGACTATACTGGATAAATAAACAGTATAAAAGAGGTTAGGTTATGGGATTTCCGTCTCCAGCAGCCGACTATGTCGAGAAGCGGATAAGCCTCGATCAGTTGTGCATAACGAAACCCAGCGCGACGTATCTGTTTACATCAGATTGCGATGCGCCAGCGGAAGGCATCAAAAAGGGATCTTTGCTCGTAGTGGAAAGCGGCGTAAGCGCATTTCACCGAGCCGTTATAGTGAGCGAAGTAGACGGGGAATTTAGGCTCCGGCGTTATCTGGCTTCGCCGTTCCCGGCATTGCAGGATTTAAACGCGCCAGAAAAGGTTTTGCGGATCGATACCGGGGAAGCTCCAGAAAGCGAGCTGTGCGCGACGTGGGGCGTAGTAAGGTACGCGATAACCCCAATGGGACAGTAATAACAATGAGGCCCGCAAAGCGGGCCTCATGGCTTACAGCGTATAGTTAACCTGTTCGCCGCCAGGTATGTTTACGCCGATTATCAGCTCGCCGCCCAGCGCTTCAACGTAGCGTTTCAGAGTGGAGAGCTTCAGCTCCGCCCCGCGCCCTTCAATCGCAGCGACAGAAGATTGCGCAATGTTCATCGCGCGCGCTTGCTCTTGCTGTGTACGCTCCAGCCGTTCGCGCAGCTTTGACAATTGCAGTTCAAGCCGCATTTCTGCGGCTTTCTCCTCTATCTTTTCTTGCTGTTCTGGCGAAAATCTTTGCATCAGTTCATCAAGCGTTTTTGTTGGCATCTTGTTTACCCTCTTCAAGGTAGGCCGCATATTCACTTTCAGCCGTTGCGATCATCGTTTTGTAAAATCGCTTTTCGTCCTGGCCTTTCTTGTTCCCCGCGCAAAGAACAATCGCGTTTCGCTGCGGGTCAAAGACAAAGAATCCTCTAAATGGCCTGCCGTTGCTTTGTACTCTTAACTCTTTCAGGTTAGCTAACTTCGCGCCCTTCAGAGTATCTACATATGGACGCCCTAATTGTGGGCCTTCTGTAGCGAGTATTCGCAGCGCCGCCGCCATATCGACTTGTAAGTCCTCGTCTTGCTCAAACAACCACGCTTCAAACAAGGCGGTAACTCTGACCGTCCACAAAATCCAGCTCCTTATAGATTGTAGTCGATAAAGAGATATTATCGACTACAGTCGATAATGGCAAGCATTTTAAGCGAGTCGGTAAAAATAAAGATTTTCGGGTTTCCCCGGCTATTTAACATAAGGGTCATTTCGCGACCTGCCGGAAAGGCACTCAGGCTAAAAACACGATGAAAGGCAGATTTCAGGAAGATAACAGGGGCGAAAGCGTCAGGTTTTAATGTTACTGAGTTGTTAACAGAATGGCGCTTGCGGTTTGGCGGTAAATCCGGGGCCGAAGCCCCAAAAGGGATAGTTTAACGAAATCTTTATTTATTTAATTCTTTATCTGCGCCCGTTCTGCGGCCTGGCTGTGAATTTCCCACCGCTTAAGCCCCATTTTTTCGCAAAAGTCCGCAAGTCTGTCCAGGCTTGACCACTCCCGCGCCCCGCCGCGCGCTTTCTCCATCATGATCGCCAGCTCGCCAGCAATACCAAAAAGCGACCAGCGCCCGGTTTCCATGTTGCGAGTAGCGACCACTTTAGAAAACGCCCTGGCTTCGACGAAGTCCATAAAAGATCGACGATCATGCTTTCGGATTTGCATATTACCTTTGCCCCTGACAAAAAGCCGCTTTTGCGAGCTGCATACTTCGTATTTAAGACACTATAACTTCTTAACGTATGTTTGTCCTGAGTCTGATTCTTTTAAAACGCTCTCACAGCCATTTTAAGCGCCTGCCGGTTTTATCCTGATGTTGCATTGCCTTTTGCCTTTAAAAGCTCACAGGCGGCGATTCTGCTTCAGATTTATCGCGTTGCGGTATCAGCCGATCCCTTCCCTGCTAAGCCGGGTTTTTCAACGTCCTTTCAATGGCGATGATGTTTGATGGCGGAAAGCGCCTTTCCGCAAAGGAATTACCAGCAGCGGCCAGCCTCCGGCCAAAAGCCGGAGGAGCTACCTTAAGGAGCGAAGCGACTGATCCGAACCGGCGCGCCGTAAGGCGCTGCAAGGGCGGACATTTGTAGCTGTCCACAGGACAGCACGCGAGTAAGTATTCTTTTTAAAAGAACATAATTACAGAAGTTTAAAAGACTACACGCAGATTAAAAGCCTGCCGATTCGCATCCAGGACAGCAGGTCTCTTGCAAATATCTGTGTGTAAGTTAAATGCTGGAGACAAAGGAGATCGAGAGGCAACAAAAGCGCGAATTATTGAGCAAAAAAGCAACAGGTTAACGGGTTGATACTACGCAGAAAGAAGCGGTTAGGATGAATTTTGTACGGGGATTTTCTTTGGACGTGGCAAACTCTCCGGCGCTGCCGGATGTTGCTTAAACTGAGGGGAATCAGGCTGGATTAAGTCGGCTGTAATTGCCGCGAGACAGGATCATGCGGCGTTTTACGCGACGCTCAATCTCTGCCGCTACTTCGCTAAGGCTCTTGAACGAGATACGCGAGCGGAGGATTTCGCGGTTTAACTCTTTGCGCACCTTACCTTCTATCTCAGCGCGGGTTAATGCTGCTTCAGCTTTAGCCCTGGCGCGCTCTTCGCCGCGCTCTTTACGCGCTGCACGCTTCTGATAGACCATATCCCGATAGCGCTTCACTTCGGCCAGAACCAGCTCACGCACGGAAAGCATATTCAGCCCTTTAGCCTGGCGCTTTTTGTTGAGCTGAGCGGCCTTCGATACGCGCGCCGCTTCGACTGACGCTTCCGAAATATCCAGCACTTCAAAGAATGCAGGCAGTAAAACAACCTCAGTCGGAAAGTAAGCGCCGTGCGTGCTGTCGAATTCGGTGTTGTAGGTGATCAGCTTCATATCGTTAAGAGTCTGAAGCGCGCGCGTAAGGCGCGTTATAGAGAGCTTACCGTTTGCGGATTCAGTTGCGAGCCCACACTCGATAGCAAGAGTCGTCATAGAGACGTTAACGCGCTTTGTGAGAGTGTCGTAGTGATGGCAAAGGCCGATTACAGCCTGATCGATAGCGTCGCGGCGGGTCTTATAGAGGCCGCGCATTCTGAGAAGCGTACCCGCCTGGCGAGCAAGCGCAAAGGTAAACTTAAAAAGCATCGTCCCGGTGAAGCCTTTAAGGGCTTTCTCCTTGAGCTTTTCATTGAAAGCCTGCGTCCCTTTGCCTTCCGGCACACGGAATACCGGCGTCGGGTTTTTTACGTACACACGTCCGATTGTCATTACTCACGAAGTCCAGTTAGTGAAAACTTGCTTTCACCAACGCACAACGTATAATCAGACCTGCCACGGTATCGATTTTTTCGTTGTTTGTTGGTGAAAACTTTCAAATCTCACGAAAGATAAGATTCCTGCTAAACCCCGCTTCGGCGGGGTTTAGCTTTTCTGAAACCTTCTCAAATCGCCAGGCTATTTTACTCGCCTTTGAATCGTGGTCAAGCTAAACACAAAATGAAGTTAGTTAATTCATTCGTGGTTTGCCCGCCCAAGATCCACACGCAAAACAAATCTGCGAAGAATAAAAGGCAAGTGATTGATTACTATGATTTAATCCCGTAAAGGAAAATGATC
>NZ_RYDU01000026.1:0-27520 GCF_003970755.1 Pantoea sp. YU22
ATGCCGGGCGACAACATCAAAATGACCGTTACTCTGATCCATCCGATCGCGATGGACCAGGGTCTGCGCTTCGCAATTCGCGAAGGCGGCCGTACCGTTGGTGCAGGCGTTGTTGCTGAAGTTATCGCTTAATTACGATAATATTTGACGCAATGCATACGAAGAGGGCATCATTTGATGCCCTTTTTGCACGCTGTTACATAGAACCTGGCTCATCAGTGATTTTCGATCATAATCATTGCTGAGACAGGCTCTGTTGCGCGGCGTAGGATACCGAGTTACGCCCAAAAGCTCATTCGGTTTGGATGCCTCGCCTTGCGGGGCAAAATAGTTTCTGAATTATTGTGGCAGGTTGGTTTATGAGTGCGAATACCGAAGCTCAAGGGAGCGGGCGCGGCCTGGAAGCGATAAAGTGGCTGGCTGTTGTTGCGTTGCTGCTGATAGCCATCGTAGGCAATTATATTTATCGCGACGTGACGCTGCCTTTGCGCGCGCTGGCTGTCGTGGTGCTGATTGCGGCTGCGGGCGGCATTGCGCTGTTGACGGTCAAAGGCAAAGCAACTGTGGCTTTTGCACGTGAAGCACGCACTGAAATGCGTAAGGTCATTTGGCCGACTCGCCAGGAAACGCTGCATACCACGTTAATCGTTGCCGCGGTTACAGCCGTGATGTCACTGATTTTGTGGGGGCTGGATGGTATTCTGGTCCGTCTGGTATCGTTTATCACTGGCCTGAGGTTCTGAGATGTCTGAAGCTCCAAAAAAACGCTGGTACGTCGTGCAGGCGTTTTCCGGCTTTGAAGGCCGCGTAGCACAGTCGCTGCGCGAGCACATCAAATTGCACAACATGGAAGAGCTCTTCGGCGACGTCATGGTTCCTACTGAAGAAGTGGTAGAGATCCGCGGCGGTCAGCGTCGTAAAAGCGAGCGCAAATTTTTCCCAGGCTACGTGCTGGTACAGATGGTGATGAATGACGCCAGCTGGCACCTGGTGCGCAGCGTGCCGCGCGTGATGGGTTTCATCGGCGGTACTTCTGACCGTCCTGCGCCGATTAGCGATAAAGAAGTGGATGCGATCATGAACCGCCTGCAGCAGGTGGGTGACAAGCCGCGTCCGAAAACGCTGTTCGAACCGGGCGAAATGGTACGCGTCAACGACGGTCCGTTTGCCGACTTCAACGGCGTGGTCGAAGAGGTGGATTACGAGAAGAGCCGCCTGAAAGTTTCCGTTTCTATCTTTGGCCGTGCAACCCCGGTCGAACTGGACTTCGGACAGGTGGAGAAAGGTTAATCACCTTGTTCACATTTTGACTCTTGCAGCAGGCGCGAAATTTAACTATAATTTCGCGCCTTTTGTTTTTATGCGCTGGCAACAGCGTGTGAACTGTTATCACGGGGAGCCTGTTTTTCAGGCGTTATACCCAACTGAGGAAAAATCATGGCCAAGAAAGTACAAGCCTACGTCAAGCTGCAGGTTGCAGCGGGTATGGCTAACCCGAGCCCACCGGTAGGTCCGGCTCTGGGTCAGCAAGGCGTTAACATCATGGAATTCTGTAAGGCGTTCAACGCTAAAACCGAATCCCTGGAGAAAGGTCTGCCGACTCCGGTTGTTATCACCGTATACAGCGACCGTTCTTTCACCTTCGTTACCAAAACTCCGCCGGCCGCCGTTCTGCTGAAAAAAGCAGCGGGCATCAAGTCTGGTTCTGGTAAGCCGAACAAAGATAAAGTCGGTAAAGTAACCCGTGCTCAGGTACGTGAAATCGCAGAAACCAAAGCTGCGGACATGACTGGTGCTGACGTAGAAGCGATGACTCGCTCTATCGAAGGTACTGCTCGTTCCATGGGCCTGGTAGTGGAGGACTAAGAAATGGCTAAGCTGACCAAGCGCATGCGCGTGATCCGTGACAAAGTTGATGCGACCAAGCAGTACGACGTCACTGAAGCTGTTGCTCTGCTGAAAGAACTGGCTACCGCTAAGTTTGTAGAGAGCGTGGACGTTGCCGTTAACCTCGGCATTGACGCACGTAAATCTGACCAGAACGTTCGTGGTGCGACCGTTCTGCCGCACGGTACTGGTCGTTCAGTACGCGTTGCTGTCTTTACCCAGGGCGCAAACGCCGAAGCTGCTAAAGCAGCTGGCGCTGAGCTGGTAGGTATGGAAGATCTGGCTGACCAGATCAAAAAAGGCGAAATGAACTTTGACGTAGTAATCGCTTCTCCGGATGCGATGCGCGTTGTTGGCCAGTTAGGCCAGGTTCTGGGCCCGCGCGGCCTGATGCCAAACCCGAAAGTCGGTACTGTAACCCCGAACGTTGCTGAAGCGGTTAAAAACGCGAAGGCTGGTCAGGTTCGTTACCGTAACGACAAGAACGGCATCATCCACACTACCATCGGTAAAGTGGACTTCGACGCTGACAAGCTGAAAGAAAACCTGGAGTCTCTGCTGGTTGCGCTGAAAAAAGCAAAACCTGCTCAGGCGAAAGGCGTTTACATCAAGAAAATCAGCCTGTCTACCACCATGGGCGCTGGCATTGCCATCGACCAGGCGGGTCTGAACGCAGTAGCAAACTAATTGCTGCTTGAAACGGGCGAAAAATTCACCTAGAATCTTACGCCCGTTGTTCTGGTAAAACAGACACTGAATTTATATCCCGCTGTGACTGACGTTTTTGCTTCGGCGAAGTGACGGAAACAGCGGGGTAGGTTGGAGCCAGGCCTTTCCTGGCCTCCGTCCAAGACCGCAGGCGCGGCCCATCCTCGGATGTGACGCTTAATCCCCTGCGTAGACGGTGACAGAGCCAAAAAGAATTTTTTCTGAACTGGATTCTGCTCACCGTGTTTTAGCGCTTACTTTCCCTTGGGGCGGTAAGTGAAGTGAGTTCCGGAGAAATCCATCTCCGGCCAAAATCCAGGAGCAAAAGCTAATGGCATTAAATCTTCAAGACAAACAAGCGATTGTTGCTGAAGTCAGCGAAGTAGCCAAAGGCGCGCTGTCAGCGGTTGTTGCGGATTCTCGCGGCGTTACCGTTGATAAAATGACCGAACTGCGTAAAGCAGGTCGTGAAGCTGGCGTTTACATGCGTGTTGTTCGTAACACCCTGCTGCGCCGCGTCGTTGAAGGTACTCAGTTCGAGTGCCTGAAAGACACGTTTGTTGGTCCGACCCTGATTGCATATTCTATGGAACACCCGGGCGCTGCTGCTCGTCTGTTCAAAGATTTCGCGAAAGCGAATGCAAAATTTGAGGTCAAAGCTGCAGCCTTTGAAGGTGAGCTGATCCCGGCGGCACAAATTGACCGTCTGGCAACGCTGCCGACTTACGAAGAAGCACTGGCACGTCTGATGTCGACCATGAAAGAAGCCGCTGCTGGCAAACTGGTCCGCACTCTGGCTGCTGTTCGCGATGCAAAAGAAGCGGCTTAAGGCCAGATTCTTTTCTTTCGCACTTGCTAACGTATAAACTTTTTCTGATTCTTAGGAACAATTGTCATGTCTATCACTAAAGATCAAATTCTGGAAGCCGTTGCCGCTATGTCCGTAATGGAAGTAGTTGAGCTGGTTTCTGCTATGGAAGAAAAATTCGGCGTTTCTGCTGCTGCTGCTGTAGCTGTTGCTGCTGGCCCGGCTGAAGCTGTTGAAGAGAAAACTGAATTCGACGTCGTTCTGAAATCTGCTGGCGCGAACAAAGTAGCTGTAATCAAAGCCGTTCGTAGCGCAACTGGTCTGGGCCTGAAAGAAGCCAAAGACCTGGTTGAAGCAACTGGCGTGATCAAAGAAGGCATCAGCAAAGACGACGCAGCTGCACTTGAAGCTGCTCTGAAAGAAGCTGGCGCAGAAGTTGAAGTTAAGTAAGACAACCCTTGGGTTGCAGTCTGAGTAATATCAGGCTGATGGCTGGTGGCTTTTGGGTCACCAGCCTTTTTGCGCTCAAGAGCCTTGATGGGGTTTCGCACTGTTTGTCCATCGCTGCTCTTCAATATCTTTTTCTATCGACGACTTAATATACTGCTTTCCTGCGCGGGTTCCCTGCCCATGCTAATGCAATGAAATGATTTAAGAGTGATAGAAAGATGTATTGCATGTGACCTCTGTGTCGCATGAATCAAACAAAATAGTGTTGCATGAACTGTCCTTCAGGACGGACAGCGTGGGTCGACTTGTCAGCTAGCTGAGGAACCCTATGGTTTACTCCTATACCGAGAAAAAACGTATTCGTAAGGATTTTGGTAAACGTCCGCAAGTACTGGACATACCTTATCTCCTTTCTATCCAGCTTGACTCGTTCCAGAAGTTCATCGAGCAAGATTCGGAAGGTCAGTACGGACTGGAAGCAGCTTTCCGTTCCGTCTTCCCCATTCAGAGTTACAGCGGTAACTCCGAGCTGCAATACGTCAGCTACCGTCTGGGCGAACCCGTCTTTGACGTTAAAGAGTGTCAGATTCGTGGCGTGACGTTCTCTGCTCCGCTGCGCGTCAAACTGCGTCTGGTGATCTACGAGCGCGAAGCGCCGGAAGGCACCGTAAAAGACATTAAAGAACAAGAAGTGTACATGGGCGAAATCCCGCTCATGACCGACAACGGTACCTTTGTTATCAACGGTACTGAACGCGTTATCGTTTCTCAGCTGCATCGTAGTCCTGGCGTCTTCTTCGACAGCGATAAAGGTAAAACCCACTCATCGGGTAAAGTGCTTTATAACGCACGTATTATTCCTTATCGCGGTTCATGGCTCGACTTCGAGTTCGACCCGAAAGACAACCTGTTCGTACGTATCGACCGCCGTCGTAAGCTGCCGGCCAGTATCATTCTGCGCGCGCTGAACTACACCTCTGAGCAGATCCTTGACCTGTTCTTCGAAAAAGTGGTGTTCGAGATCCGCGACAACAAGCTGCAGATGGAGCTGGTGCCTGAGCGCCTGCGTGGCGAGACCGCCTCTTTCGACATCGAAGCTAACGGCAACGTCTACGTTGAGAAAGGTCGTCGCATCACTGCGCGCCACATTCGTCAGCTGGAAAAAGATGGCATTCAGCACATCGAAGTGCCGGTTGAGTACATCGCGGGCAAAGTGGTCGCGAAAGATTACATCGACGAGAGCACCGGCGAACTGATCGTTCCGGCTAACATGGAACTCTCCATGGATCTGCTGGCGAAGCTGAGCCAGGCAGGTCACAAGCGTATCGAAACGCTGTTCACCAACGATCTGGATCACGGCCCGTACATCTCTGAGACCCTGCGTGTCGACCCGACCAACGATCGCCTGAGCGCGCTGGTTGAGATCTACCGCATGATGCGTCCTGGCGAGCCGCCGACGCGTGAAGCTGCCGAGAACCTGTTCGAGAACCTGTTCTTCTCAGAAGATCGTTACGATCTGTCGGCTGTTGGCCGCATGAAGTTCAACCGTTCGCTGCTGCGTGATGAGATCGAAGGCTCAGGCATTCTGAGCAAAGAAGACATCATCGACGTGATGAAGAAGCTGATCGATATCCGTAACGGTAAAGGCGAAGTGGACGATATCGACCACCTCGGCAACCGTCGTATTCGTTCAGTCGGCGAAATGGCGGAAAACCAGTTCCGCGTTGGCCTGGTTCGCGTAGAGCGCGCGGTGAAAGAGCGTCTGTCCCTGGGCGACCTCGATACGCTGATGCCACAGGACATGATCAACGCCAAGCCGATTTCGGCGGCGGTGAAAGAGTTCTTCGGCTCCAGCCAGCTGTCACAGTTTATGGATCAGAACAACCCGCTGTCTGAGATTACGCACAAACGTCGTATCTCTGCACTGGGCCCAGGCGGTCTGACGCGTGAGCGCGCCGGCTTCGAAGTTCGAGACGTACACCCGACGCACTACGGTCGCGTATGTCCAATCGAAACCCCTGAAGGTCCGAACATCGGTCTGATCAACTCGCTTTCTGTGTACGCACAGACTAACGAGTACGGTTTCCTGGAAACCCCGTATCGTCGCGTGATCGACGGCGTGGTCTCTGATGAAATTCATTACCTCTCTGCGATTGAAGAGGGTAACTACGTTATCGCTCAGGCGAACGCCCAGCTGGATGAAGAAGGTCACTTTGTTGATGATCTCGTCACCTGCCGTAGCAAAGGCGAATCGAGCCTGTTCAGCCGCGATCAGGTTGACTACATGGACGTTTCCACCCAGCAGGTGGTTTCCGTCGGTGCGTCGCTGATCCCGTTCCTGGAGCACGATGATGCTAACCGCGCCCTGATGGGTGCGAACATGCAACGTCAGGCTGTTCCTACTCTGCGCGCTGACAAGCCGCTGGTAGGTACCGGTATGGAGCGCGCGGTTGCGGTCGACTCTGGCGTTACCGCCGTAGCGAAACGTGGCGGTACCGTTCAGTACGTTGATGCTTCTCGTATCGTTATCAAAGTTAACGAAGATGAGATGTATCCGGGCGAAGCGGGTATCGACATCTACAACCTGACTAAGTACACCCGTTCTAACCAGAACACCTGCATCAACCAGATGCCGTGTGTGTCGCTGGGCGAGCCGGTCGAGCGCGGCGACGTGCTGGCTGACGGTCCGTCAACCGACCTGGGCGAACTGGCACTTGGCCAGAACATGCGCGTCGCGTTCATGCCGTGGAACGGTTACAACTTCGAAGACTCCATCCTCGTTTCCGAGCGTGTGGTTCAGGAAGACCGTTTCACCACCATCCATATTCAGGAACTGGCCTGTGTGTCTCGTGACACCAAGCTGGGGCCAGAAGAGATCACCGCTGATATCCCGAACGTGGGTGAAGCTGCGCTCTCTAAACTGGATGAATCCGGCATCGTTTATATCGGTGCGGAAGTGACCGGCGGCGACATTCTGGTGGGCAAGGTGACGCCGAAAGGTGAAACCCAGCTGACGCCGGAAGAGAAACTGCTGCGCGCTATCTTCGGAGAAAAAGCGTCTGACGTGAAAGATTCGTCACTGCGCGTGCCGAACGGCGTTTCCGGTACGGTTATCGACGTACAGGTCTTTACCCGCGATGGCGTGGAAAAAGACAAGCGTGCGCTGGAAATCGAAGAGATGCAGCTGAAGCAGGCGAAGAAAGACCTGTCTGAAGAACTGCAGATCCTCGAAGCGGGCCTGTTCGGCCGTATCCAGGCGGTGCTGATCTCCGGCGGCGTTGAAGCCGACAAGCTCGACAAGCTGCCGCGTGAGCGCTGGCTGGAGCTGGGCCTGACCGACGAAGAGAAGCAGAATGCGCTGGAGCAGCTGGCTGAGCAGTACGACGAACTGAAGCACGAGTTTGAGAAGAAACTCGAAGCCAAGCGTCGTAAGATCACCCAGGGCGACGATCTCGCGCCGGGCGTGCTGAAAATCGTCAAAGTCTACCTGGCCGTTAAACGTCAGATTCAGCCTGGCGACAAGATGGCAGGCCGTCACGGTAACAAAGGTGTTATCTCTAAGATCAACCCGATCGAAGATATGCCTTACGACGAGAACGGCACGCCGGTCGACATCGTACTGAACCCGCTGGGCGTACCGTCGCGTATGAACATCGGTCAGATCCTGGAAACGCATCTGGGTATGGCGGCGAAAGGTATCGGCGACAAGATCAACGCCATGCTGAAGCGTCAGGAAGAAGTCGCGAAACTGCGCGAATTCATCCAGCGTGCCTATGACCTGGGCGCGGATGTGCGTCAGCGCGTCGACCTCAACACCTTCTCTGATGATGAAGTGTTGCGTCTGGCTGAGAACCTGAAAAAAGGTATGCCGATCGCTACGCCAGTGTTTGACGGTGCGAAAGAGAGCGAAATCAAAGAGCTGCTGCAGCTGGGCGATTTGCCGACTTCCGGCCAGATCACGCTGTTTGACGGCCGTACCGGCGAGCAGTTCGAGCGTCCGGTTACTGTGGGCTACATGTACATGCTGAAACTCAACCACCTGGTTGATGACAAGATGCATGCGCGTTCCACCGGCTCTTACAGCCTGGTTACTCAGCAGCCGCTGGGTGGTAAAGCACAGTTTGGTGGTCAGCGCTTCGGTGAGATGGAAGTGTGGGCGCTGGAAGCATACGGCGCGGCATACACCCTGCAGGAAATGCTTACCGTTAAGTCTGATGACGTGAACGGTCGTACGAAGATGTATAAAAACATCGTCGACGGCAACCATCAGATGGAACCGGGCATGCCGGAATCCTTCAACGTACTGTTGAAAGAGATTCGCTCGCTGGGCATCAACATCGAGCTGGAAGACGAGTAAGCACTCGCAAGTACTGGTTATGGGGCGCGCAGTTTCGGCTGCGCGCCCCTGAGAGTTCCACTCCGACGGGAGCTAATCCGTGAAAGACTTACTTAAGTTTCTGAAAGCGCAAACTAAAACCGAAGAGTTTGATGCGATCAAAATTGCGCTGGCTTCGCCAGACATGATCCGTTCCTGGTCTTTCGGTGAAGTGAAAAAGCCGGAAACCATTAACTACCGTACCTTCAAGCCAGAGCGTGATGGTCTTTTCTGCGCCCGTATTTTCGGACCGGTAAAAGATTACGAGTGCCTGTGCGGTAAGTACAAGCGCCTGAAACACCGCGGTGTGATCTGCGAGAAGTGCGGCGTCGAAGTGACCCAGACCAAAGTGCGCCGTGAGCGCATGGGCCACATCGAACTGGCTTCTCCGACCGCGCACATCTGGTTCCTGAAGTCGCTGCCGTCCCGTATCGGCCTGCTGCTGGATATGCCGCTGCGCGATATCGAACGCGTGCTCTATTTCGAATCTTACGTTGTTGTCGAAGGTGGCATGACCAACCTCGAAAAACGTCAGATTCTGACCGAAGAGCAGTACCTTGACGCGCTGGAAGAGTTCGGCGACGAATTCGACGCGAAAATGGGCGCCGAAGCGATCCAGGCTCTGCTGAAAAATATGGATCTGGAGCAAGAGTGCGAGCAGCTGCGTGAAGAGCTGAACGAAACCAACTCCGAGACCAAGCGTAAGAAGCTGACCAAGCGCATCAAGCTGCTGGAAGCGTTCGTACAGTCCGGCAACAAGCCGGAGTGGATGATCCTGACCGTGCTGCCGGTGCTGCCGCCGGATCTGCGCCCGCTGGTTCCGCTGGACGGCGGCCGTTTCGCAACGTCGGATCTGAACGATCTGTATCGTCGCGTTATCAACCGTAACAACCGTCTGAAGCGTCTGCTGGATCTGGCTGCGCCGGATATCATCGTACGCAACGAAAAACGTATGCTGCAGGAAGCGGTCGACGCCCTGCTGGATAATGGTCGTCGCGGTCGTGCGATCACCGGTTCCAACAAGCGTCCGCTGAAATCTTTGGCCGATATGATCAAAGGTAAGCAGGGTCGTTTCCGTCAGAACCTGCTCGGTAAGCGCGTTGACTACTCCGGTCGTTCTGTTATCACCGTAGGTCCATACCTGCGTCTGCATCAGTGCGGCCTGCCGAAGAAAATGGCGCTGGAGCTGTTCAAACCCTTTATCTACGGCAAGCTGGAGCTGCGTGGCCTGGCCACCACCATCAAAGCCGCGAAGAAAATGGTTGAGCGCGAAGAAGCGGTTGTCTGGGATATCCTGGATGAAGTTATCCGCGAACACCCGGTTCTGCTGAACCGTGCGCCGACGCTGCACCGTCTGGGTATCCAGGCGTTTGAACCGGTTCTGATCGAAGGTAAAGCGATCCAGCTGCACCCGCTGGTGTGTGCGGCCTATAACGCCGACTTCGATGGTGACCAGATGGCTGTTCACGTACCGCTGACGCTGGAAGCCCAGCTGGAAGCGCGTGCGCTGATGATGTCTACCAACAACATTCTGTCTCCGGCGAACGGCGAACCAATCATCGTTCCGTCTCAGGACGTTGTACTGGGTCTGTACTATATGACCCGTGACTGTGTTAACGCCAAAGGCGAAGGCATGGTGCTGACCGGCCCGAAAGAAGCTGAGCGTGTTTATCGCGCTGGCCTCGCATCGCTGCACGCTCGCGTTAAGGTACGTATTACCGAACACGAGAAAAACGAGCAGGATGAGTGGGTTGCTAAAACCAGCATCATTGACACCACCATTGGCCGCGCCATCCTGTGGATGATCGTGCCAAAAGGTCTGCCGTTCTCTATCGTTAACCAGGCGCTGGGCAAAAAAGCTATCTCCAAAATGCTGAACACCTGTTACCGCATTTTGGGCCTGAAGCCGACCGTTATCTTTGCTGACCAGACCATGTACACCGGTTTCGCTTACGCAGCCCGTTCAGGCGCGTCTGTCGGCATCGACGACATGGTTATCCCAGAGAAGAAAGTGGAAATCATCACCGAAGCGGAAGCGGAAGTGGCTGAGATCCAGGAGCAGTTCCAGTCTGGTCTGGTTACCGCGGGCGAGCGTTACAACAAAGTCATCGATATCTGGGCTGCGGCGAACGAGCGCGTAGCGAAGGCGATGATGGAAAACCTCTCAACTGAGACCGTGATTAACCGTGACGGCGAAGAAGAGAAACAGGTTTCCTTTAACAGCATCTTTATGATGGCCGACTCTGGTGCGCGTGGTTCTGCGGCACAGATTCGTCAGCTGGCTGGTATGCGTGGTCTGATGGCGAAGCCGGATGGCTCCATCATCGAGACGCCGATTACGGCGAACTTCCGTGAAGGTCTGAACGTACTCCAGTACTTCATCTCGACCCACGGTGCGCGTAAAGGTCTGGCGGATACCGCACTGAAAACGGCGAACTCCGGTTATCTGACGCGTCGTCTGGTTGACGTTGCTCAGGACCTGGTCGTAACAGAAGATGACTGCGGCACCTTCGAAGGCATCATGATGACGCCGGTTATCGAAGGCGGCGACGTTAAAGAACCGCTGCGTGAGCGCGTGCTTGGCCGTGTGACCGCTGAAGATGTGCTGAAGCCGGGCACCGCTGACATCCTGGTTCCGCGTAATACGCTGCTGGATGAGCACTGGTGTGATGTGGTTGAACAGAACTCTGTCGACACCATCAAAGTTCGCTCTGTTGTAAGTTGTGAAACCGATTTTGGTGTGTGCGCCCACTGCTACGGTCGCGACCTGGCGCGTGGTCACATCATCAACAAAGGTGAAGCGATCGGTGTTATCGCGGCACAGTCCATCGGTGAGCCGGGTACACAGCTGACCATGCGTACGTTCCACATCGGTGGTGCGGCATCGCGTGCGGCAGCAGAATCCAGCATTCAGGTGAAGAACAAAGGTACTATCAAACTGACCAACGCTAAGTCGGTAACCAACTCCGCTGGCAAACTGGTTATTACTTCACGTAACGTCGAACTGAAAATGATCGATGAGTTTGGCCGTACTAAAGAGAGCTATAAAGTCCCTTACGGCGCGATCATGGCGAAAGGCGACGGCGAGCAGGTTGCAGCGGGCGAAACCGTAGCAAACTGGGATCCGCACACCATGCCGGTTATCACCGAAGTAAGCGGCTATATTCGTTTTACTGACATGATTGATGGTCAGACCATCACGCGTCAGACGGACGAACTGACGGGTCTCTCTTCGCTGGTGGTTCTGGATACCGCTGAGCGTACTTCAGGCGGTAAAGACCTGCGTCCGGCGCTGAAAATCGTCGATGAGCAGGGCGAAGATGTTCTGATCCCGGGCACCGACATGCCGGCTCAGTACTTCCTGCCGGGCAAAGCGATCGTTCAGCTGGAAGACGGTAAGAAAATCAGCTCTGGTGATACCCTGGCGCGTGTGCCTCAGGAATCTGGCGGTACCAAGGATATTACCGGTGGTCTGCCGCGCGTTGCTGACCTGTTCGAAGCGCGTCGTCCGAAAGAGCCAGCAATCCTGGCGGAGATCAGCGGCATCATCTCCTTCGGTAAAGAGACCAAAGGTAAACGTCGTCTGGTGATCACGCCGGTTGATGGCAGCGAGCCTTACGAAGAGATGATTCCGAAATGGCGTCAGCTCAACGTGTTTGAAGGTGAGCGCGTAGAACGTGGTGACGTGGTTTCCGACGGTCCGGAATCTCCGCACGACATTCTGCGTCTGCGTGGCGTCCATGCTGTGACCCGTTACATCACTAACGAAGTGCAGGAAGTTTACCGCCTGCAGGGCGTTAAGATTAACGATAAGCACATTGAAGTCATCGTTCGCCAGATGCTGCGTAAAGCAACCATCATGAGCGCGGGAAGCACCGACTTCCTGGAAGGTGAGCAGGCAGAAGTCTCTCGCATCAAGATCTCTAACCGCGATCTGGAAGCGAACGGCAAAATTGGCGCAACCTATATGCGCGATCTGCTGGGTATCACCAAAGCGTCGCTGGCAACCGAATCGTTCATCTCAGCAGCCTCGTTCCAGGAGACGACTCGTGTCCTGACCGAAGCCGCTGTTGCAGGCAAGCGCGACGAACTGCGCGGTCTGAAAGAGAACGTTATCGTGGGTCGTCTGATCCCGGCCGGTACCGGTTACGCTTACCATCAGGATCGTATGCGTCGCCGTCAGGCGGGCGAAGCGCCGGTTGCTCCGCAGGTTACTGCGGATGAAGCCTCTGCAAGCCTGGCTGAACTGTTGAACGCCGGTCTCGGCGGCAGCGATAACGACTAACCGTTCTTCGCTTAATAAAAACCCTGCTTCGGCAGGGTTTTTTTATGGGCGCAAAAGAGCGGATCGGATGAATTAAGGGCAGCCTGTTTAGAATCGTCCTGAGAGGCAGTGACGTCAGGGCAATAAAAGCGCCTGAAATTTTTACGCAGCAGCAGGTGCGAACAGCACCTCGAAGCTGTGCATTGGGCCCAGTTCAATAAGTTGAAAAGAGAGCAAACCGACTTCGACCATAGGAAGACGCGCGACAGACTGTTGCAGTTCGTCACGGGACGAGGTTTCGTAAATCACGCTGATAATCAATGGACTGGAAGAGAAATAGATCTCCCGCAGCGTGCCAGCTTTATAGTCATTCCATACCGCCTGCATCTCTGCAACCGCATAAGGTTTAAACTCCGCCGGTTCGCGCCCGGCGACGGGTGTGAGTAAAACTAAAAATTTCATATGATGATCTCCTTTAAGAAGCTCAACGTTATCAGCCGAAACAAGGCGCTTGTAGGCTGCGGCGCAGCAAGGAGATATTGACCTGATGGCAACACCAATCTTTTCATCCAGTCTCACGCAGCTACTCTGGTTCGCGCGTATCGTTGAAGCAGGATCTTTCGCCGAAGCTGCACGCCGCGCCGGCACAACCACGTCGGCCGTATCCAAAGCGTTGAGCCGGTTCGAGAGTCAGCATGGCGTACGTCTTCTGCACCGAACAACGCATGCCCTGTCGCTGACCGGGGAAGGCGAGAGAATGCTGATGCTGGCACGCGGACTGCTCGAAGAGGTTAATCAGGTAGAGAATGCCCTTAGCGGTATTGAGAGCGAGGGCGCTGCGGGCCGGGTGCGCATCTCGGTTCCGTCCTCTTTTGGACGCGCCTGTATCATGCCTGCGTTACCAGCCTTTCTTGCTGCTCATCCTGAAATCTCACTGGAGATGCATTTCAGCGACGCGATGGTGGATTTAGCCAGTGGCGGCTTTGATTTTGTGATTCGTTCCGGCGCGCTGGAAGCCTGGCCAGGCCATTCTGCCCGCAAGCTGTTTAGTTTTCCCTGGGTCGCCTGCGCGACGCCAGATTATCTCAGGCAACACGGCGAGCCCTGCACGCCTTTCGATCTCAGCTCACATTCCCAGATCGGTTTCTGGAATCTCAATAAAGGACGGGCGGACGCCTGGCGTTTTAATTCGCCCGAAGATGGCAAAGCGGTGCGCTGGGAACCCGCCTCACGCTATCTTTTTGACGACGGGCAGGCGGCATGGCAGATGGTGCGCGCTGGCTGCGGCATTGGCTGGGCACCTTCGTGGCTTGGCGCGTCTGATTTTGCCAGCGGCGCCGTGGTCGAAATATTAAAAGCGTGGCGCACCGAGAGGGTAAATATGTGGGTGCTGCGTCTTGAGCGCCGACTGACACCCAGACGCACGCAAACGGTCATCGATTTTTTAACCGCGCTTCTCGCGCCTTATGAATCTTTAGTTTAGCTACCTTCGTTCATGCTCAATATCACCACGCGTGAGGCCAATATCTTTTAGCTGCGCATCGCTCAGCTGTAACAGGATCAGGCGAGTCTTACGCTGCTGGTGGAGCGCTCGCAGGCTGCGCACAATGGCGCGCACCAGCGACCAGGGCGTGACCGAGAAAGGTTTTGCCGCACAGTTTTCTTCATATCCCATTTTCCTTTCCTCATCAGGTGAACTGAGGAATAGTGTCTTCCTGAGGAGGGAAAGGATACAGACGCAAAATTCGATTTTATTTAACATACAGATTGCCGTAAGCGGCGTCTGAATGGTAAAAAAATGGCTCATCTGTACTGTTTTCTACTCTTTCATTTGAAGGGAGCCGGACATGACGCGTTATCAGCAGCTGGCAATGCATCTGGCGCAGCGTATTGAGCAGGGGCTTTACCGCAGCGGCGAGAAGCTGCCGTCAGTGCGTAGTCTGAGCCTTGAGCATGGCGTTAGCATCAGCACCGTGCAGCAGGCGTATCATGTGCTGGAGGAGAAACAGCTGATTACGCCGCAGCCGCGCTCCGGCTATTTTGTTTCGACGCGTAAGGCCGCGCCGCCGGTGCCGGCGCTGACGCGTCCGGTGCAGCGTCCGGTAGAGATCACGCAGTGGGAGTCGGTGCTGGATCTGCTCGAGAGTCGCCTGGAAAGGGACATGCTCCAGCTGGGTAGCGGCATGCCGAATCTCTCTCAGCCCACCCTTAAACCCTTGTGGAAATCCTCAGCCGTCAGGCGCAGCGGCAGGAAACGCAGCTTCTCAGCTACGACAATCTTTACGGCGTAACCAGCCTGCGCGAACAGGTGGCGCGCCTGGCGATCGACAGCGGCTGCCAGCTGTCGGCTGACGATATCGTCATTACCACTGGCTGCCATGAGGCGCTGTCGGTTTCGATTCGTGCGATATGCGAGCCGGGCGATATCATCGCGGTAGAGTCGCCATCGTTTCACGGCATCATGCAGACTCTGCGCGGCTTCGGCATTCGGGCGATTGAAATCCCAACCGATTCGGTCACCGGCATTAGTCTGGAGGCGCTTGAACTGGCGTTTGAGCAGTGGCCAATCAAAGCGGTCATGGTCGTGCCTAACTGCAATAATCCGCTGGGCTTTATTATGCCGGAAGCACGTAAGCGTGCGCTGTTGACACTGGCGCAGCGTTTTGACGTGGCGGTCATTGAGGATGATGTCTACGACGAGCTGGCCTGGGAGTATCCGCGACCCGCCACGCTGAAATCGCTGGACGTAGACGGCCGGGTATTGCTGTGCAGCTCTTTTTCGAAAACGGTCGCGCCCGGTCTGCGCACCGGTTGGGTTGCGCCGGGACGATATCGCGATCGCGTGCTGCATATGAAATATATCGCTACGGGTTCGAGCAATACCCTGGCGCAGCATGCGATGGCGGAGTTTATTCGTCAGGGTTACTACCAGCCGCATTTGCGGCGTATGCGTCAGTTTTATCAGCGCAACTACGACAGCTTTAGCTGCTGGGTGCGCCACTATTTTCCATGCGGCATCTGCGTTTCTCGTCCGCAGGGCGGCTTTATGATGTGGGTCGAACTGCCGGAAGCCTTTGACGCCGTGCGGCTTAACCGCGAGCTGCGCGATTCTCATATCCAGATAGCGGTCGGATCGCTTTTTTCTGCGTCGGGTAAATACCGCAACTGTTTGCGGTTGAGCTTTGCGGTAACGCTGGACGATCGCGTCGAGCAGGCGCTGGCAAAAGTGGGCGAGGCCGTCGAGCGCGCGATAGCCGCCTGCGCGGGCGAAGATTCGCCACACTCCTTGCAGCAGCATGAGATCCTCCTGACTAAGTAGCAGAGGGCAGGGCCAGAGAGGGTGAGGGGAGGTCCGGCCCTGGCCAGGCAACATTGCCCGGCGACAGCCACTGTAGCGAAACAGAAAAACGGCGCGAGAGAGAAAGAATATCGCTGCGCGCCCTCTTCCAGCTTTTTTACTGCTGTTGCAGAAACCAGGCGTCTTTTGCGAGACGCATTCAGGTTTAAGCCTCTGGCTGCGGTTCCGCCAGCGTCAGCAACCTCTGCGTTGCGGCGCGCCAGTCTGGCGCCTGCGTAATGGCGCTGACGACGGCAATACTGCCGACGCCGGTCGCCAGCACCGCCGGCGCACGCGCAATGCTGATGCCGCCAATCGCCACGGTAGAAACACCCTTAAGCCGCGCGATGTGCCGCTGAAGTTCAGACAGCCCTTGCGGCTCGGACGGCATCGCCTTGGTCTGGGTGGGAAAGATATGCCCCAGCGCGATATAGGAGGGGCGTATCGCCAGCGCGCGATCCAGTTCGGCGTCATCGTGGGTCGAAACGCCCAGTCGCAGGCCCGCTTCACGAATGGCGTTCAGGTTAGCGACGTCCAGATCTTCCTGACCAAGATGCACGCCATAGGCGTGATGTTTAATCGCCAGCCGCCAGTAGTCATTGATAAACAGACGCGCCTGATAACGCTTGCCGAGTGCAATCGCCTCCACGATCGCAGGCTCTACTGCCTCATCCTGTTGATCTTTGATGCGCAGCTGGATCGTGCGCACCCCAGCCTCCAGCAGGCGCGCAATCCACTCGACGCTGTCGACCACCGGATAAAGCCCTAAGCGCGGCGCCGTGGCGGGAAAAGGGGCGTTCATGGTTTCTCCTCGTTCAGCGCATCGGCTGAGTGATAAAGTTCGCCGCCGCGGCGGCGAAAGGTTTCCGACATCCGCTGCATGCCGATTTCGATTGGCTGCGCCTCGTTTTCCTGCTTTTCCGCATAGTCGCGCACTTCCTGGCTGATTTTCATCGAGCAGAATTTTGGCCCGCACATCGAGCAGAAGTGGGCCACTTTGCCCGATTCCTGCGGCAGGGTTTCGTCGTGATAGGCGCGTGCGGTATGGGGATCGAGCGCCAGATTGAACTGATCCTCCCAGCGGAATTCAAAACGTGCTTTGGACATGGCGTTATCACGGATCTGCGCGCCGGGGTGGCCCTTCGCCAGATCCGCAGCATGGGCGGCAATCTTATAGGTGATAAGGCCCTGCTTGACGTCCTCTTTATTCGGCAGACCAAGATGCTCTTTGGGGGTGACATAGCAGAGCATCGCGCAGCCGAACCAGCCGATCATGGCGGCCCCGATGCCGGAGGTAAAGTGATCGTAGCCGGGCGCGATATCGGTAGTCAGCGGACCGAGCGTATAGAAAGGCGCTTCGTGGCAGTGCTCCAGCTGCTCGGTCATATTGCGGCGGATCATCTGCATAGGAATATGGCCGGGGCCCTCGATCATCACCTGGACGTCATATTCCCAGGCGATCTTCGTCAGCTCGCCCAGCGTATGCAGTTCAGCAAACTGCGCCTCGTCGTTGGCGTCCTGAATCGAGCCGGGACGCAGGCCGTCGCCAAGCGACAGTGAAACGTCGTAGGCGGCGCAGATTTCGCAAATCTCGCGAAAGTGTTCGTAAAGGAAGCTTTCGCGGTGATGCGACAGGCACCATTTCGCCATAATCGACCCGCCGCGCGAGACTATACCGGTCAGCCGCTTTGCCGTCATCGGCACATAGCGCAGCAGTACGCCGGCGTGGATGGTGAAGTAGTCGACGCCTTGCTCTGCCTGCTCCAGCAGCGTGTCGCGAAACACCGCCCAGTCGAGGTTTTCGGCGACGCCGTTTACCTTCTCCAGCGCCTGATAAATCGGCACCGTCCCGATGGGCACCGGGCTATTTCGCAGGATCCACTCGCGCGTTTCATGAATATAGCGGCCAGTAGAGAGATCCATAACGGTATCGGCGCCCCAGCGCGTCGACCAGACCAGTTTCTCTACCTCCTCCTCGATAGAGGAGGTCACCGCCGAGTTGCCGATGTTGGCGTTAACCTTCACCAGGAAGTTGCGGCCGATAATCATCGGCTCCGATTCAGGATGGTTAATGTTCGCGGGAATAATGGCGCGGCCGGCGGCCACTTCCTGGCGCACAAACTCGGGGGTGATGTTTTCCGGCAGCTGCGCGCCGAAGCTATGACCAGCGTGCTGCTGTCGCAGCACGTCGCTGACAATGCGCTCGCGGCCCATGTTCTCGCGCAGCGCGATAAACTCCATTTCCGGCGTGATAATGCCCTGGCGCGCGTAGTGGAGCTGGGTGACACGACGTCCCGCTTTCGCACGCCGGGGCTGCGGCAGCTGATCGAAACGCAAATGATCGAGCCCGTCGTCTGCCAGACGCTGCTGCGTATAGCGCGAGCTGGTGTGCTTCAGCGTTTCGCTATCGTCGCGCGCGGCAATCCAGTCGGCACGCAGCTTCGCCAGGCCGCGCTGAACGTCGATAACGGCATCGGGATCGCCATAGGGACCAGCGGTATCGTATACCGGTACCGCCTCATTCTCTTCATAGCGCGAATGGTGTTTATCGCCGCCGAGCAGCGTCGGGCTGAGCTGAATCTCCCGCATCGGTACGCGAATATCGTCCCGGCTACCCTGGATCCAGATACGTTTCGAGTTGGGAAAGGCGACGCCGCCCTGAAGCGCATTGATAAACGCCTGCGCCTGAGCACGCTGTTCACGACGGGTGTTTTTGGTCATAGACATAGCAATTTTCCTGTTGAAAGGGGAACGTTGCTTGTCCGGAGTTCGGAAGGAGTAACAGAAACGGCAGGCGGAAAACGCCAGCGTACTGATGATGTTTACTCTTGTTCCCTTCGCAGGTTCTAACCTGATCAGGTTCCGCGGATCCCGAATTAACGGTCTCAGCCCTTGCGGGCACTCCGACAAGATAGGTAAACGGTTTTCTGGCTGTTACGCTTGCCCTTTCACGACAGGGCGGCACGCACGACGCCAGAAATCTCGTTTACGTTGGCTACATTGCAAACAGTGAGTAGCTCAAAAAACAAAAACGGGTTTTCAACGTTATCGTCGAAAACCCGTTCAGCATAAAAGGGCTTTTACAGAATAACAAGGACTTTACAACTGATTAACCTTAAGCCGGGCGCGACAGCTGGCTGCTGTCATTCGCTACCGGAGCGCGTATCAGGCTGTTGTCCCAGGCAAGCTGGATCAGCTTATCTTCCAGCGTGAAGCGCGCTTCCAGCACTTCGCCTACTTCTGACAGTGCCAGCTGAAAATCGACACAGTTGTCATCGTCAATCGACTGCTGCAGATGGCCGTCATAGAGCTGCATCAAACGTTCGGTATTGGCTTCCAGCGGAGGATAAACCTGCGCGGCGGCAATCATCGGGCTGTCGCCTTCCATCTCATTGATGATGCGTTCATACATGCTGAAGTGACCGGCGGAAAGGTAGTCAACCAGGCCGTGACAAAAGTTGTCGAGCGCCTGCTCATCTAAAGTCGTTAGCGCTTCTTTGTTAGGCTTTAGTCCAACCAGATGGTAATAAGAAACCAACAGCTGGCGACGGGCGTCCAGCCACGAATCCACCAGTTCGTTACTGCCACCTACGCGCTCGGTCAGGACATTTAACTGGTTAAGCATTTCTGACTCCATGTAAATAAAATCCCTCTACCGTTGATGCTTCGGCTGGCGCCAGGCCGCCTGCAAGCTGAACGATTTAGGGTATAGTTGTTTGTCTACACACTTAACATCAGGACTTCAGCGTATCAATTACGACGCTAAGGATGACGATTATATGCAACGTGAGATCTCAAGCGTAGACGCTGGATGGTGGATTGTCAGCCATGAACAGAAACTTTGGTTGCCGCAGGGCGATCTGCCGCACGGCAGCGCCGCTACGTTTAAGTTAACAGGAAGCAAAGCGCAGCCTGTCGGCGAGTGGCAAGGCGAAACGGTATGGCTGGTGTGTGAAAATCGCGATCGCGATATGTTCTCGGTACGCCAGCTGATCGATGAAGAGGCGGGGCTGTTTCAGCTTGCCGGGCGCGCCGTGCAGCTGGCGGAGTTTTACCGCTCCCATCGTTTCTGCGGCTACTGCGGCCACGAAATGCATCTGAGCCGACATGAAAACGCCTGCCTGTGCGGGCACTGCCGTGAACGTTACTATCCGCAAATCGCGCCCTGCATTATTGTCGCCATCCGGCGCGGCGACGAGATATTACTGGCGAACCATGCGCGTCATCGCAACAGCATCTACACCGTGCTGGCGGGATTTGTCGAAGTGGGCGAGACGCTGGAGCAGGCGGTCGCGCGCGAGGTGATGGAGGAGAGCAATGTCCGCGTCCGGAATCTGCGCTATGTGACCTCGCAACCCTGGCCGTTCCCTCATTCGCTGATGATGGCGTTTATGGCGGATTATGACGGCGGCGATTTGCAAATCGATAATAAAGAGCTGCTGGACGCTGGCTGGTATCGCTACGACGCGCTGCCGATGTTGCCACCGCCGGGCACGGTGGCGCGCCGGCTGATTGAAGATACTGTCGCCATCTGCCGCGGCGAAGTCTAAGAAGTGTTACACTACGCGCCTGAAATTGAGAGAGTCCTGAAATGAGTGAACTGAAGAACGATCGTTATCTGCGCGCCCTTTTACGTCAACCGGTTGATATCACGCCGGTATGGATGATGCGACAAGCCGGACGTTATTTGCCGGAATACAAAGCGACGCGCGCCGTAGCCGGCGATTTTATGTCGCTGTGCAAGAACGCCGAGCTGGCGTGTGAAGTGACCCTGCAGCCGCTGCGCCGCTATCCGCTTGATGCGGCGATCCTCTTCAGCGATATCCTGACAATCCCCGACGCGATGGGCCTTGGACTCTACTTCGAAACCGGCGAAGGCCCGCGTTTCTCCAGTCCAATTACCTGCCGCGCCGATGTCGACAAACTGCCGGTGCCCGATCCTGAGCAGGAACTCGGCTATGTAATGAATGCGGTACGCACCATTCGCAAAAACCTCAACGGCGAAGTGCCGCTGATCGGTTTTTCCGGCAGTCCCTGGACGCTGGCGACCTACATGGTGGAAGGGGGCAGCAGCAAAGCCTTTACCAAAATCAAGAAAATGATGTACGCCGATCCCGCTACGCTGCATGCGATGCTCGATAAGCTGGCGGACAGCGTCATTCTCTATCTCAACGCGCAGATCCGCGCGGGCGCGCAGTCGGTAATGGTGTTCGACACCTGGGGTGGCGTGCTGACGGGCCGCGACTATCTGGAGTTCTCGCTCTACTACATGCATAAAATCGTCGACAGCGTGCTGCATGAGAATGAAGGCCGCCGCGTACCGATTACGCTGTTTACCAAAGGCGGCGGACAGTGGCTGGAAGCGATGGCCGCGACCGGCTGCGATGCGCTCGGTCTCGACTGGACCACCGATATCGGCGAGGCACGACGCCGCGTCGGCGACAAAGTCGCGCTGCAGGGCAACATGGATCCGTCTATGCTTTATGCGCCAGCTGCGCGTATTGAGCAGGAAGTCGCGGGCATTCTCGACGGCTTCGGCGCGGGCAGCGGTCACGTCTTCAATCTGGGACATGGCATTCATCAGGATGTGCCGCCAGAGCATGCAGGCGTGTTTGTTGAGGCGGTACACCGTCTCTCGGGCCAATATCATCAGGAGTAAATATGGACATTGCTGCACTGCGCGCGGAGCAGCTTCAGCGCGCTGCAGAGGTGGTGCGGCAGGATGATTTCGACGTCCTGCCTCCGCGTTTTATCGGCGGCGCCGATGTCGGATTCGAACAGGAAGGGGCGGTAACCCGCGCCGCCCTGGTTATCCTCGAATATCCCTCTCTGAAGCTGGTGGAGCATCGCGTGGCGCGCATCGCCACTACCATGCCCTATATTCCCGGCTTTCTCTCCTTTCGCGAATATCCTGCGCTGCTGGCGGCGTGGAATACCCTTGAGCGCAAACCGGATCTGCTGTTCGTCGACGGACACGGCATCTCGCACCCGCGTCGTCTCGGCGTCGCCTCGCATTTTGGCTTAATGGTGGACGTGCCGACCATTGGCGTGGCGAAAAAGCGCCTGTGTGGCCGTTTTGCCGAGCTGGGGGCCGAGCCGGGATCGCGTCAGCCGCTGATAGACAAGGGCGAACAGATCGGCTGGGTATGGCGCAGCAAAGCGCGCTGTAATCCGCTTTTCGTGGCGACCGGACATCGCGTCAGCCTGGACAGCGCGCTGCAGTGGGTACAAAACTGCATGGGCGGCTATCGCCTGCCGGAACCGACGCGCTGGGCCGATGCTGTCGCGTCTAACCGCACCGCCTTTCAGCGCTGGCAAAACGCGCTTTAACGCTGTGCGCGCGGCACTTTTGCGGTACACTGCCGCCAGCTAAACGATGAAGAGCCCTGTTCATGTTACAAAACCCCGTTCACCTGCGTCTGGCGAAGCTGGAAAGCTGGCAGCATCTGACGTTTATGGCTTGCCTGTGCGAGCGTATGTTCCCCAATTACTGGGCGTTCTGCCAGCAGACGGAATTTGCCGATCCAGCGCTTTATCGCCGACTTCTCGATCTCATCTGGGAAAGCCTGACGGTCAAAGACGCCAAAATTAATTTCGACAGCCAACTGGAAAAGCTTGAAGCCGCTATTCCCGATGGCGATGCGTTTGAAGTGTACGGGGTTTATCCGGCCATCGACGCCTGCGTGGCATTAAGCGAAGCGCTGCACGCTATGCTGAGCGGCGAAACCCTCGAGCATGCGATTGAAGTCAGCAAAACGTCAATCACCACCGTTGCGATGCTGGAAATGACCCAGGCCGGACGCGAAATGAGCGATGAAGAGCTGCGCGAAAACCCTGCCGTCATCGATGAATGGGACCTGCAATGGGAGATTTTCCGCCTGCTTGCCGACTGCGAAGAGCGAGACCTTGAATTGATCAAAGGATTGCGTTCGGACCTGCGGGAGGCGGGAATCAGCAACATCGGTATAAATTTTCAGCAGTAAGGCGGGAAAACGTGACTTCAGGCCTGAATTAGCGAGCCTGGAGGCTTCACATCGGCCCCCTCTCTGGTCTACATTTGGGGGGCTGAAAATTGTGGCTATCGGTGCGTGCAGGCTGAAGAGTGCCAGAATATGGCTTTTCCCTCGCACTCGTTGCTTAGCAAGCGATAAATACACTTTAAGGATAACTTATGAACAAGACTCAACTGATTGATGTGATCGCGGAAAAAGCGGACCTGTCAAAAACCCAGGCTAAAGCGGCTCTGGAATCTACTCTGGCTGCGATCACTGAGTCTCTGAAAGAAGGCGATGCTGTACAACTGGTTGGTTTTGGTACTTTTAAAGTGAACCACCGCGCTGAGCGTACCGGTCGTAACCCGCAAACTGGCAAAGAGATTAAAATCGCTGCGGCAAACGTACCGGCATTCGTGTCTGGTAAAGCGCTGAAAGACTCTGTTAAATAAGACGTCGCACTGCGGTCAGAATTTTAAAGAAGGGGCGAATTCGCCCCTTTTGTATTAGGGGCCAGTTATGCCGAACCTGCGTTCGTCCTCCTGTTTCGCCCTGCTTTCTCTTCTTTTGCTTTCCGGGTGCGCTTCTACGCCCGACACGCCTCCCTTTACCGCCAGCGGCTATCTTGCCGATCGCGGCGCGGTGCGCATCTGGCGCAAAAACAGCGGCCATCTTGCAATTCATCTGCGCACCCTCTATACGCCTTTTAACGGCGATGCGACGGAAACCACCGACTATCTGTGGCAAGAGCAGAAGCTGGTCAGCGTGACGCGGCACGTCAGCGGCAAGCAACCGAATGATGTCACGCTGCGTTTCGATCAGGACGGCAGCCTGAGCTTTATGCAACGGCAGCTGGCCGATCGGCGCGAAGCGGTCGATACCGATACGGTAGAGCTCTATAAGTTTGATGCGCAGCGTATGCTGGCGCAGAGCAATGCGCTGCTCAACGGCCATATCATCCTGAAACAGGGGCAGTGGCTGGGCGCGAAGCAGATTGTTACCTGCGACGGCGAGCGCGTGTCGCCATCCTTTGACGATTATGCGCTGCAGATGCTGGTTCGACAGCAGCAGCGCAGCAGCGCGCCGTTGCTGGTCTCCTGGCTCGAAGCGCCGGAAGGGACGCAGCTGCTGCGCGCGGCGCCGGGAGAAAGCTGCGATTCGCAGCCGAAAGAAGAGGACTTTTAGGTTAAAGAAAAGGGCACGTAACGTGCCCTTTTTGCTTACTTGCGGTTAATGGCGCGATAGCCGATATCGCGGCGGCAGAAGCTGCCGTTCCAGGAGATGGGCTGAGCCAGCTCATAGGCGCGCTTTTGCGCCGCCGCCACGTCATCGCCCAGCGCGGTGACGCAGAGCACGCGGCCGCCGTTAGTCAGCACCAGATCGTTATCCAGACGCGTACCGGCATGGAAGACTTTGCCGTCTGCGACCTCTTCCAGCGGCAGGCCGTGGATCTGCTCACCGTTAACGTAGTCGCCCGGGTAGCCGCCTGCGGCCAGCACCACGCCAAGCGCCGGACGCGGATCCCACGCTGAATGCTTCTGATCCAGCGCGCCGTCGCAGGCTGCCAGACAAAGCTCAACCAGATCTGACTGCAGGCGCAGCATGATTGGCTGCGTTTCCGGATCGCCGAAGCGGCAGTTAAATTCAATTACCTTCGGCTGACCTGACTGGTCGATCATCAGACCGGCATACAGGAAACCGGTATAGACATTGCCTTCCGCCGCCATGCCGCGTACCGTCGGCCAAATCACCTGATCCATTACGCGCTGGTGGATCTCGTCGGTTACCACCGGCGCGGGAGAGTAGGCGCCCATGCCACCGGTGTTCGGACCTGTGTCGCCGTCGCCGACGCGTTTGTGATCCTGGCTGGTGGCCATTGGCAGGACGTTTTCGCCATCGACCATGACGATAAAGCTGGCCTCTTCGCCGTCCAGAAACTCTTCAATCACAATGCGATGACCTGCATCGCCGAAGGCGTTGCCAGCCAGCATATCTTTGACGGCGGCTTCCGCCTCTTCCAGCGTCATGGCGACGATTACGCCTTTACCGGCAGCCAGACCGTCAGCCTTGATAACGATAGGCGCGCCTTTCTCACGCAGATACGCCAGCGCTACTTCGACATCGGTAAAGTTGCGATACTCCGCCGTTGGAATATGGTGGCGGGCCAGAAAGTCTTTGGTAAAGGCTTTAGAACCTTCCAGCTGCGCGGCATTTTTAGTCGGCCCGAAAATTTTCAGGCCCGCCGCGCGGAACGCGTCAACCACGCCGATAACCAGCGGCGCTTCCGGCCCCACGATGGTCAAGTCGATCGCCTCGCGCTGAGCGAACGCCAACAGGGCAGGGATATCGGTGGGGCTGATATCGACATTCTGCAGCGTAGGCTCCAGCGCAGTACCGGCGTTGCCGGGCGCGACGAAGACCGTTTCCGCCAGCGGTGACTGCGCCGCTTTCCAGGCCAGCGCGTGCTCACGGCCGCCGTTGCCAATCACTAAAATTTTCATATTGCTCTCCGAAGAATTAATGGCGGAAGTGGCGCATGTCCGTGAAGATCATGGCGATGCCATGCTCGTCTGCCGCAGCGATAACTTCATCGTCACGAATAGAGCCGCCCGGCTGGATAACGCAGGTGACGCCGACGGCAGCGGCCGCATCGATACCGTCGCGGAACGGGAAGAACGCATCAGAGGCCATCGCCGAGCCTTTCACATCCAGGCCTTCGTCAGCGGCCTTGATGCCAGCGATTTTAGCGGAGTAAACGCGGCTCATCTGGCCAGCGCCGATGCCGATAGTCATATTGTCACGCGCATAAACGATAGCGTTGGATTTTACAAACTTCGCAACCTTCCAGCAGAAGAGGGCGTCGCGCAGCTCTTGCTCGCTCGGCTGACGTTTGCTCACGACGCGCAGCTGGCTCGCTTCCACCATGCCGAGATCGCGGTCCTGCACCAGCAGGCCGCCGGTTACGCGTTTAAAATCGAGACCGGCGACGCGTTCCTGCCACTGGCCGCAGACCAGCACGCGAACGTTCTGCTTCGCCGCCGTGACTTTCAGCGCCGCTTCGCTGGCGGAAGGCGCGATAATGACTTCGACAAACTGACGGCTGATGATCGCCTGGGCGGTAGCTTCGTCCAGCTCGCGGTTAAAGGCGATAATGCCGCCGAAGGCAGAGGTCGGATCGGTTTTATAGGCGCGCTCGTAAGCGTCGAGGATCGATGCGCCAGCGGCGACCCCGCAGGGATTGGCATGCTTGACGATGACGCAGGCCGCTTCGCTGAACGCCTTTACGCACTCCAGCGCCGCGTCGGTATCGGCAATGTTATTGTAAGAGAGCGCTTTGCCCTGAACCTGCTGCGCGGTCGCCACTGAGGCTTCCTGCACGTTCTCTTCTATATAGAAGGCAGCGTCCTGATGGCTGTTCTCCCCGTAGCGCATATCCTGCTTCTTAATGAAGTTCAGGTTCAGCGTGCGCGGGAAGCGCCCGGCAGGCCGATCGCGTTCGCCATGATAGGCGGGAACCCGCGAACCGAAGTAGTTGGCGATCATGCTGTCGTAGGCGGCCGTATGCTCAAACGCTTTGATAGCCAGGTCGAAACGCGTTTCCAGCGTCAGAGAGTTTTCGTTGGCGCCCAGCTCGGCGACAATGGCGTCGTAGTCGCTGCTCTTGACCACAATGGCGACGTCTTTATGGTTCTTCGCTGCCGAGCGCACCATGGTTGGGCCGCCGATGTCGATATTCTCGACCGCATCTTCCAGCGTACAGCCTTCACGAGCAACGGTTTGAGCGAAGGGATAAAGATTAACGACCACCATATCGATAGGCTCAATGGCGTGCTGCGCCATAATCGCATCATCCTGGCCGCGGCGTCCCAGAATGCCGCCATGCACTTTCGGGTGCAGCGTTTTAACGCGTCCATCCATCATTTCCGGGAAACCGGTGTAGTCAGACACTTCAGTGACCGCAAGACCCGCATCGGCCAGCAGGCGAGCGGTTCCGCCTGTAGAGAGCAGTTCGACGCCGCGGCTGGAGAGCGCCTGAGCAAATTCAAGGATACCCGCTTTGTCTGAGACACTCAGCAGAGCGCGGCGTACAGGACGACGTTGTTGCATGGTGGTTTTATCCCTTGGCTTTGTTTCGCGTAAATAAGAGCGTTACATCAAGCTTAGCGATCTTCTTATTAATAAAAAGAGGCGAAACTTCAGGTAACGCCCCGAAAAGGGGCATCCGTGACGTCGCCGGGCATTGTAGCGAAAACGTTTGCGTGCTGCTCGCAAAAATTCGTCTGGCGATGCATTGTGGATAACTTTGTGGGTAATCGCGTATAAAGCGGCCTTTTGCTGTGGAATGCAGCGAACAGTCATTTTTGTGCAATTTAGCTGTTGCGCTCTCTGAACGACTCCCTATAATGCGCCTCCATCGACACGGCACAACGGCTTACGGAATGCGGTGTTGAGGTGATGAAAATCACCGTCGGTTAAAGCGAAAATAAACGCTTGACTGACACGGAGGAAAGCGTAACATACGCCACCTCGCAGCAGCAGGCTCGGCCGCTGACTGCACCGCTCTTTAACAATTTATCAGACAATCTGTGTGGGCACTCGCAGGACAGATATCAAAAAGTCTACGGACTTTAAAAATATCAAGTCTCAAGAGTGAACACGTAATTCATTACGAAGTTTAATTCTTTGAGCATCAAACTTA